>NZ_CP049834.1:533750-850000 GCF_019916085.1 Aquirufa lenticrescens
GCTAAAAGAGAGCCGATCATGACGGTGCTAGCGCCTCCCGCAATGGCTTTGGCCACATCACCTGAATAGCGAATACCTCCGTCAGCAATGACTGGGACATCATACTTTTGTAAAGCTTTGGCCGCTTCATACACCGCTGTCAATTGTGGCATACCCACACCCGCAATGATACGCGTCGTGCAAATACTTCCAGGACCTACGCCCACTTTCACGGCATCCGCTCCCGCTTCCGCTAAAGCAACTGCTGCTTCGCCTGTGGCAATGTTACCGACGATAACGTCCAACGTAGGGAATGCTTTCTTCACTGATTTCAAGGCATCGATCACCCCTTTCGAGTGACCGTGCGCTGTATCAATACTGATAACGTCGACGCCCACTTGCACTAAGGCTTGAACGCGGTCTAATAAATCAGGCGTTACGCCTACCGCTGCACCTACGCGAAGACGGCCTAGTGAATCTTTAGATGCCAACGGGTGAGACTTGCGCTTCAAAATATCTTTATAAGTAATCAAACCGATCAGTTTGCCATTCTTGTCGATGATTGGTAATTTTTCGATTTTGTATTCTTGCAAAATGCTTTCGGCCTCTTCCATGCTGATTCCTTCTTTGGCCGTAATCAAATTATCCTTCGTCATGATCTCTCTCACGGGACGTGCAGTTTGCTTTTGGAAACGTAAATCACGGTTCGTCAAAATGCCTACTAGTTTTCCGTCATTGTCGATCACCGGGATGCCGCCAATCTTGAATTCCTTCATGATGCGTTGTGCATCTCCTAAAGTAGAGTTGTCTTTCAAGGTTACCGGATCAATGATCATTCCTGATTCAGAACGCTTTACCTTCCGAACTTGTGCCGCTTGCTGCGCAATCGTCATGTTCTTGTGGATGATCCCGATGCCACCTTCTTGAGCTAAAGCGATCGCTAAATCAGCTTCCGTAACGGTGTCCATCGCCGCAGAAACAATAGGAATATTTAACCAAATGTTGCGCGTAAGGCGAGAGGAAGTACTTACTTCACGGGGTAAAACCTCGGAATAAGCAGGAAGCAAAAGTACGTCATCGTACGTTAAGGCTTCGAAAAGAAATTTAGTGGAATCAAGCATAGCAAATAATTTGTACCGGGTGTTGAATGAGTGCCCTTATTTGCAGGACAAAATTACACGAAATTTCTGAAATAATTCAATCCTTTTCTGAAATTTTCTCCCAGATTTAGATTTTTAGCTGTAAATTGCGGCTTGAATTTTTAAGCCTTCGTAATGAACTATCAACCTCAGGATTTCCTTCCTATTTTTGTTCAGCTAGCAGCTGCTTTGGCATTTATCGTCGCTACGATGTTAGCCACTCACGCATTGGGTCCTAAAAGACACTCTAAAAAGAAAGATGATGCTTTCGAATGCGGGATTGAATCCATCGGAGATGCACGTACCCCTATCTCAGTTAAGTATTTTTTAGTAGCCATTCTTTTTGTGCTATTTGATATAGAAATCGTCTTTATGTATCCTTGGGCGGTTAATTTCAAACAATTGTCTTGGAACGGTTTCTATGAAATGCTCGTATTCATGGGCTTACTATTAGTAGGCTTCTTGTACGTATTGAAAAAAGGAATTTTAAAGTGGGAAAAATAAACATATTGGTCTTGCCAAAGTTTATATATTCAACAGATAATTAAGATATGAGTAATTCAACAGTTCAAGTGGCTGAAGCGCCTCCAGGAGTAGAGGGAGCGGGTTTTTTCGCTACGTCTTTAGATAGTTTAGTAGGTTTAGCTCGTGCTAATTCACTTTGGCCCTTACCATTCGCTACTTCCTGCTGCGGTATTGAGTTTATGTCTACGATGGCATCCCATTATGATATCGGTCGTTTTGGTGCAGAACGTTTAAGTTTCTCTGCCCGTCAAGCAGACGTTTTGATGGTGATGGGAACCATCTCTAAGAAGATGGCACCGGTTGTAAAACAGGTATATCTCCAAATGGCTGAGCCACGTTGGGTTTTATCAGTAGGGGCTTGTGCGTGTTCTGGAGGTATTTTTGATACGTATTCTGTTCTACAAGGAATTGACCGTATTATCCCAGTGGACGTATATGTACCAGGTTGCCCGCCACGTCCGGAGCAAATTTTGGATGGCTTTATGCAGATTCAAGAATTAGCGAAAAATGAAACTACGCGTAGAAGAAATGAACCAGAATACAAGGCTTTATTAGCTTCTTACGGAATCGAATAAGTATGAACGATCAGATAATCGAAGCGCTTCAGGCGCAGTTTGGCGAAGAAGGTGTTTATGGAATAGGCGAGTCACACGGCATTTTGCAGGTGACTACGGCGGTAGAAAATATCGTTCCCATGATTCACTTCTTGTATGCACACCCGGTATTTAAGTTTCAATTTTTGACGGATTTAGCTGGAATTCATTTTCCAGACGCGAAAGGGCAAGAGTTGGGAGTGATTTACCACTTACATTCTTTGGAAAACAACGTACGGCTTTGGATTAAGGCTTATGCGCCTATCGAAGCGCCTACTTTCCCTACGATCACTGGCCTTTTTGCTACAGCAAACTGGATGGAGCGCGAGGCGTTTGATTTTTATGGTATCATCTTCGAAGGTCACCCTAATTTGACCCGTATCCTGAATATGGACGAGATGGATTACCACCCGATGCGTAAAGAATATCCGTTAGAGGATGCGACGCGTCACGATAAGATTGATGAATTGTTTGGACGATAATATATAGACATGTCTGAAATAGCTTTAGTAAACAGCCCTAATGTAGGATTAGATAAAACACAAAAAGGGGGACCTTATGTGAATGAATTATCTACGTTAAACTTAGGTCCTACGCACCCAGCGACGCACGGTATCTTCCAAAACATCTTAACGATGGACGGAGAAACCATCGTAGACGCGGAGCAAACGGTAGGTTATATCCACCGGGCCTTTGAGAAAATCGCAGAACGTCGTCCTTTCTATCAAATCACGACTTTAACAGACCGCATGAACTATTGTTCAGCTCCTATTAACAATATGGGCTGGCACATGACGGTAGAGAAATTGTTAGGCATCGAAGTTCCGAAGCGCGCGCAATACATGCGTGTGATCATGATGGAGCTAGCACGTTTAACAGACCACATTGTTTGTAATTCGATCTTAGCGGTAGATACCGGAGCCTTAACGGGTTTCTTATATGTATACCAATGGAGAGAGTTTATCTACGAGATTTATGAGGAGATGTGCGGTGCACGTTTGACGACGAATATGGGTCGTTTTGGCGGTATGGAGCGTGATTTCACGCCGGTAGCGATCGAAAAAATCCAAAAATTATTAAAAGAACTACCAGCGGCTTTGAAGGAATTCGAAGGCATGGTGATGCGTAACCGTATCTTCATGGATCGTACTCAAAACGTGGGTGGGATTTCAGCTGAGCGTGCCTTAAACTACGGATTTACAGGTCCTAACTTACGTGCTGCAGGTGTCGATTATGATGTACGTGCCATGAACCCGTATTCTTCGTACGAAGATTTCGAATTCGATGTGCCAGTAGGCACAAAAGGCGATACATACGATCGTTTCTTAGTTAGGGAAGAGGAGATGTGGCAAAGTTTGCGCATCATCCAACAAGCGATGGATAACCTTCCAGAAGGAGCTTACCACGCGGATGCGCCCCACTATTATTTACCGAAAAAACAAGACGTCTACCACAACATGGAGGCCTTGATCTACCACTTCAAAATTGTGATGGGGGAGATCGATGCACCGGTAGGTGAGGTTTATCACTCAGTAGAAGGCGGAAACGGGGAATTAGGTTTCCATTTAGTTTCTGACGGAGGTCGTACTCCTTATCGTTTGAAATTCCGTCGTCCCGGATTTATATATTACCAGGCTTTCCCAGAGATGATCAAGGGAACCACCCTTTCAGATGCGATCGTAACGATGTCATCGATGAACGTAATTGCAGGAGAGTTAGATACATAAGACATGAGCAAGATTGTTTTCCCAGCAGAAACGCTGGAATTAGTGAAAAAAATTATCGCCCGCTATCCGGATGGAAAGCAAAAATCGGCCTTGTTGCCTATTCTTCACCTAGCGCAAGCGGAGTGGAAGTGGTGCTCGTCAGAGGTGATGGATTATGTAGCGTCCCTACTTTCCATTTCTCCTATTGAGGTGTACGAGGTAGCTTCTTTCTACACCATGTTCCACTTGGAGCCGGTAGGAGAGCATGTGATTGAGTATTGCCGTACGGGCCCTTGTTGCTTAATGGGTGGCGTAGAGGTATATGATCACTTGAAGAAACGGTTGAAAATCAATACCGGCGAAACGACGAAGGATGGCAAGTTTACCATCAAAGAAGTGGAATGTTTAGCCGCTTGCGGTTGGGGTCCTGTATTCCAAATCCGCGAAAAATACTACATGCACTTAACGAAAGAAAAAGTGGATGAAATTATAGATGAACTGAGCAAATAAGGCCTAGGATGAAGATATTAACCGAACATATAGACGTACCTAACATCGACACGATAGACGTGTTTATGAAGCATGGGGGGTATTCAGCGGTCCAAAAAGCGTTAAAGAAAATGACTCCAGATGAAGTCACTGAAGAAGTGAAAAAGTCTGGTTTACGTGGCCGTGGAGGCGCTGGTTTCCCGGTAGGAATGAAGTGGTCATTTTTGGCTAAGCCAGAGGGTGTGCCTCGTTATTTAGTGTGTAACGCAGACGAATCAGAGCCTGGTACGTTCAAGGATCACTATTTGATGTGGAAATCCCCACATACCTTAATCGAAGGAATGATTGTTTCTTCGTTTGCTTTAGGAGCAAACACCTCGTACATCTATGTGCGTGGGGAATTGATGTATGTGATCAATATTCTAGAAAAAGCCATTCAAGAAGCATACGATAAAGGATTATTAGGAAAGAATATTTTAGGTTCTGGATATGATTTAGACCTATTTGTTCAACCGGGTGGTGGAGCTTATATCTGTGGTGAAGAAACCGCTTTATTAGAATCTTTAGAAGGTAAAAGAGGGAATCCTCGTAATAAGCCACCTTTTCCAGCAGTGAAAGGTTTGTGGCAATGTCCTACGGTGGTGAATAACGTAGAATCTATCGCAGCTACTTCGTGGATCGTGAATAACGGTGGCGATGCCTATGCGGCGATTGGAGTAGGACGTAGTACAGGGACAAAATTAATCTCTGCTTCTGGTCACATCAAAAAACCAGGTGTTTACGAGATCCCATTAGGAATTACTGTCGAAGATTTCATCTATTCCGATGAATGGTGCGGCGGTATTCGCGAAGGACATAAATTAAAAGCAGTTGTAGCCGGTGGTTCGTCTGTGCCTATCTTACCAGCCGAGTTAATCTTAACGACAGCGGCCGGGGAGAAGCGTTTGATGACTTATGAATCTTTATCGGATGGTGGTTTTGCTACGGGTACGATGTTAGGTTCAGGAGGTTTTGTGGTCATGGATGAGACAGCTTGTATCGTTCACAACACCTTAACGTTTGCGAAGTTCTACCACCACGAGTCATGTGGACAATGTTCCCCATGCCGTGAAGGAACGGGATGGATGGACAAGGTATTAAACCGCATCGAGCACGGCCAAGGCCGCAAAGAAGACATCGATTTGTTAGTCGATGTAGCGAAGAAAATTGAAGGAAATACGATTTGTCCATTAGGGGATGCGGCGTCTTGGCCAGTGGCTGCGGCGATTCGCCATTTCCGCGATGAGTTCGAGTGGCATATTGAACACCCAGAATTAGCGACAAAACCAGGCGCGGTATTTATGCGCAAGGGGGCTAGTTGGACAAAATAATTTGGCAGAAATTAACGAATATGAAAGTTACGATAGATAATATCACCCTTGAGGTAGAACCAGGAACCACCATCATGCAGGCAGCTCGCATGATCGGGCCTGAGGTTGCTCCGCCAGCTATGTGCTATTATGAGCCTTTGAAGGGTTCAGGTGGAAAATGCCGTGCTTGTTTAGTGAAGGTGACAGCGGGTTCTGAAAAAGATCCTCGTCCGATGCCTAAATTAGTTCCAGCCTGCATTACAGCCGTTCAAGACGGGATGATCGTGGAAAATACGGTGAATGAAGACGTGTTAGAAACACGCAAGGGCATCGTGGAATTCTTGTTATTAAATCACCCATTGGATTGCCCAGTATGTGACCAAGCGGGTGAATGTCACTTGCAGGACTTCTCGTTCGAGCATGGTGTTTCATCGACGCGTACAGTAGAAGAGCGTAATACATTCGAGCCGACGGATTTAGGTCCAAACATTCAGCTGAACATGAACCGTTGCATCTTGTGCTACCGTTGTGTGTATACAGCAGATCAAATTACAGATGGCCGTGTTCACGGGGTGATGCACCGCGGAGATCACGCGGAAATCAGTACTTATATCGAGAAAGCGATTGATAATGACTTCTCTGGTAACGTGATTGATGTGTGTCCGGTGGGCGCTTTGACAGATAAAACCTATCGTTTCAAGAGCCGTGTATGGTTCTCGAAGCCAGTAGATGCGCATTGCGAGTGTGAGAAATGCTCGGGTAAAGCAACAATTTGGTACAAGGGGGACGAGGTTATTCGCGTGACGGGTCGCAAGAACATGTGGGGCGAAGTAACGGATTTCATTTGTAATGGCTGTCGTTTTGACAAGAAAAAGACGGCTGATTGGGTGATCGAAGGGCCGACGAACGTGTCTCGTCATTCGGTGATCTCAGCGAATAAATATGGTGCGAATTTGATTAAGCCAGCGTTCCCAGTGTTACAGGCGGCGCGCGATTACAAGCAAATCAATGACGATCGTGACCGTAGTTTTTTAGGCATTCAACCTGCTTTACCTAAATCTAAAAAGAAATAGATGAACTTATTTGATTCAGTTTTTATTGCCAAAGCTTCCTTCATCGGGGTCATCTTCTTGATCACGTTAGGAGTTGCAGCTTATTCAACGTATTTCGAGCGTAAGATCGCGGCCTTTATGCAAGACCGTATTGGTCCGGATCGTGCGGGTCCTTTTGGGATTTTGCAACCTTTAGCGGATGCGGTGAAGATGTTCATGAAAGAAGATTTCATTCCGGCTAACTCAAACAAGTGGTTGTTCATCATGGGGCCTTGTTTGTCCATGTTGACAGCTTTGATGACTTCAGCGGTGGTTCCTTTTGGAGATACAATCACTATCGGTGATGTAACATTTGACTTACAAGGCATCGATGTGAACATCGGTATTTTATGGGTCTTCGGTATCGTGTCATTGGGTGTTTATGGCATCTTGATTGGTGGTTGGGCATCTAATAACAAATATTCGTTGTTAGGCGCGATTCGCGCTGCTTCCCAAAACATCTCTTACGAGCTAGCGATGGGACTTTCGATCATCGCGATTTTGATGATGACAGGATCTCTTTCAACGAAGGCAATTGTGGAGGCGCAACAAAACGGTCACTGGAATATTTTGTACCAACCGATGGGCTTTATTATCTTCTTGATTTGCGCCTTTGCGGAGTGTAACCGTACGCCTTTTGACTTACCAGAGTGTGAGACTGAATTAATCGGGGGATACCACACGGAATACTCTTCGATGAAATTAGGCTTCTATTTGTTCGCTGAATACATCAATATGTTTATTTCGGGAGCAGTGATGGCGACACTTTATTTTGGTGGATATGATTATCCAGGAGTGGATTTTGTGACGGCTCAATTAGGTGCTACGGCAGCGACATTAATCGGCGCAGGCGCCTTGATTGGAAAGGCTTTGGCCTTCGTATTCATCTTTATGTGGGTACGCTGGACTTTACCTCGTTTCCGCTACGATCAATTAATGGGCTTAGGCTGGTCAGGCTTAATTCCTTTAGCGATGTTTAATGTGGTAGTAACTGGATTAGGCGTTTTATTAGACCAACAGATTCTAGTAGGAATCGGTGGAGTGGTCGTTTTCATCGCGGGAATCGTGGTGTACGACCAATTATTTGTGAAGAAAAAATTAGCATAGCAATATGAAATTAAGTAACCGAACGAAGGTAGTCGAGCAAGGCGAAATGACTTTAGCGGAACGTATGTATCTTCCTGCCATTGTGGGAGGTATGGCGACGACGTTAAAGCACTTTTTCTCTAAACCGGTGACGATTCGTTACCCAGAGCAAACGCGTTATTTAGGACCGATTTACCGCGGTCACCACATCTTGAAGAAGGATGAGCAGGGTGCAGAACGTTGCACGGCTTGTGGTCTTTGTGCTGTGGCTTGTCCAGCAGAGGCCATTTCTATGGTCGCTGAAGAGCGCAAAAAGGGCGAAGAGAAATTGTACCGCGAAGAGAAGTATGCCAAAGTATACGAGATCAACATGCTTCGTTGCATTTTCTGTGGTCTTTGCGAGGAGGCTTGCCCGAAAGAGGCAATCTTCTTACGCCACGATCAAATGGTTCCTGTATTTAATAGCCGCGATGAGGTGATTTACGGGAAAGATAAATTAGTTGAAAAAATGGACCAACGCTACTTGCGTGAGGGCTGGAAATAAATTCTTATGGAGATTTCTAATATTTGGTATTTTCTTTCAGGTTTAACTTTACTAAGCGCCCTAATGGTCGTTTTAGCAAAGAACCCGATTCACTCGGTCTTGTACCTAGTGTTTACTTTCTTTTGCATCTCAGGTCACTACGTCCTGTTAAATGCCCAATTCTTGATGGCGGTGAACATCATCGTTTACGCTGGGGCCATCATGGTTTTATTCCTTTTCGTGATCATGATGTTTGATTTGCGCAAGAACCAACCAGAATCAAAATCGAATTTAACGAAGCTAGCTGGCTCAGTAGTGGCAGGCTCACTATTAGTGGTTTTAATCGCTTTAGTTCGTCAAAATAATTTCCAAACTCCTTTAGCGGAAGGATTTGTGTCTCAAACAGGTATGGTCGAAAACCTTGGTAAGGTCTTGTATTCTGAGTACTTATTGCCTTTTGAGCTTGTGTCTATCTTGTTCTTTGTGGCAATGGTGGGTGCGGTGTTGTTAGGTAAGAGGGAGGCAGGAGAGCGTAATTTTTAAACATTTTAAAAATTGTGCTGCGCAATAATTTTCAAAAATGTTTAAAAGTTTCGCTCTCTACCTAAAAAGAGATTAAAAAAGGGGATCAATTTGATCCCCTTTTTTTAATGAATTTAGTAGCGCATTTCATAAATGTATCCGCGGAGCGGATTCCAACTCTATGCTTTATTCTTTGTGCTTTATATCTATACTCTCTACTCTATTATCTCTACTCTATTTTCCGCGAACGCGTCGATAATCAAAAACTCCCACTTTAATACCCAAAGTTCCCGTAGCTCTCGACATATCACGTGTTTTTTCTTCCCCAAAAGCGAAACGGTAATTCGCACCACCGAATACTTTTACGTATTTGAATAGATTCACTTCAAGGTTAATGCCTGGTTGCACACCTAAAGCACGTGGGCCATTTCTGTATGGATCATTTCTACCCCAGTAGCCTCCATGTCCTGGCCCTGGTTGAGGCATCATGCTACTAGAATAGTTATAAATCATCGGATCTTCTAGCTGTATTCTACCAATCGCTAATGGGAAACTTAAATGAAATACTTTATTTGCCATGGGTGTTGCTTCTAAAGTAATGGCATTAAATCGTTGGCGTGGTTCTGGAGCCATTCCATTGCGATCATCTCTTCTATCCATTGAATTAAAAGAAGCAATACCTAGGGATAATTTGTTGTTCAAATGAACTTGAATTCCCATAGATCGTTCTGGGCCACCCTTGCCGAAAAGCATTTGAGATTGAAGTGATAATCCGACAGACGTCAGTTTATGCGGTTTGAAAAGCGTCTTCATGGAAGAAGATGATGAGTCCTTTCTTATTTTGATTAACGTTTCTTGGCCAAAAGCTTGACCAACGGAATGTAAGCCAATGAACAACAATAAAATTACGCGAATTGAATGTTTCATATTTTGTTATATTTTTTTACGAATGTACAAATTATAACGTTTCAATAAATTCAATTAGATACATAGGCTTAATAAGCAGATTAAAGGACTTATTCTATCGATGAAGGAAGGAGGAGGATTCCGCTTATTTGGCTAGATTTGTAAAAATCATTTTTGCTATGTGGCAGGTTATTAATTCTAGGAAAACGAAGCGCACCTTTCAGGTGTTGTTTAACCTGATTCTTTGGGGAATGTGGGTAGGTTTACCTTTATTAAGTCCAGTGCATCAAACCCACGAAGTGGCTCATCCGCACCCGCATGACAACCCGGAATTCTCAGAGCATATTTGGGTAGAGTTGATCACGGTGATGCCCTTGTTCTATGTGATCACGTTGTTATTGATTCCCTATGTATTTAAGAAGAAAGGGATTTGGGTATTTTTCGCTGTTTTGATTGTGACGAATGTGGCATTCTTTCTATTGCAAACGTTATTTCATCATACTTTTTTAGAATTTGAACATAAGCACGGCACAGCTCCTGAGATTTTAGGGGTGTTTCCGCTGATCATGGTGTCCGCTATAGCCTCTGCTTATGGCTTATTACTAGAGTTTTTGGAGCAAGATGCAAATAAGGAGGAACAGAAAAATGAGCAGTTGAAATCAGAGTTAGCCTTTTTGAGATCTCAGATTAGTCCGCATTTTATCTTTAATATTTTGAATAGTATTGTGTATTTGATACGAACCAAAGCCTCAGAAAAAGCAGAAGATGTAACGATGCGTTTGTCTTCTTTGATGCGTTATATGCTGTACGATTCAGATCAAACGATGGTTCCCTTAACAAATGAATTAGCGTATTTGGAGAATTATATCGATCTCCAAAAAATGCGCTTTGACGGAAATGTCGATTTTATTTTCCAAGTGAAAGGGAATGGAGCTGGTCATATGATCGAGCCCATGTTATTGATTCCCTTTGTGGAAAATGCGGTAAAACATGGAGTGGGTTTAGTTGATAAACCATTTATCTATGTGACCCTAGAGACCACAGAACATGGATTTCATTTTGTAGTAAAGAACAAAAAGGGCAAAGAGGAACAGGTATTTAAGGACCCTAGTTCTGGAATAGGATTGAAGAATGTGAAGCGTCGTTTGGAATTATTATACCCTAACAAGCATACCTTAACGATTGAGGAGGATGATGTAAATTTCTCCGTAGAACTAAACCTAACTTTGAAATAAGATGGTAAAAATGAACTGCATTGTCGTGGACGACGAAGTGATGGGCCGTAAATTACTGGAGGAAAATGTGAAGCAAATTCCTTTTTTGAATCTAGTGGGTTCTTGTTCGAATGCGTTCGAGGCGATGGAGGTGCTGAAAAAGGAGCAGGTTGATTTACTTTTCTTAGATATTCAAATGCCTGGCTTGTTAGGTACGTCGTTCTTGTCTTCTTTGGCTATAAAACCTCTCGTGATTTTTGTGACGGCCTATGCAAATTATGCAGTGGAGAGTTATAATCTCGATGCTGTAGATTACTTAATGAAGCCGGTTAGTTTAGATCGTTTCGTGTTGAGTGCGAATAAGGCGTATCATATTTTTGTGGGTAAAAATGTAGTAGAAAAGGAACCTTTAGCCGATTTCTTTTTCGTTAATGTGGAGTATTCGTTAGTTCGTATTTCAGTACCTACTGTAACTCATATAGAAGGATTAAAAGATTACGTAAAGATCTACGTGGAAGGAGAGAAATATCCCATTTTGACTAAGCAGACGATGAAAAGTGTCGAGGCCAAAGTCATGCCGCACGGTTTTATGCGGGTTCATAAATCATTTATTGTAAATCTTCAGAAGATCGAATCGATCAAGCAGCAGCGCATTAAAATAGGGAACTACGAAATTGCAGTGAGTGATTCACATGTAGGAGAATTAATGGAACGACTTAACGCAAGTAGGCTAAGTTAAGCTGTAACCCGATGTGAAAGTTTCTGCCTGGTGAAGGATTGTAAAAGCGACCACCAGCGGCGTTTAGATCTGGACCTGAGGAATAGTGCTCATCACCTAGATTATCTACGGCAGCCCAGAGTGTCCAGCGTTTTTTTGCATAACTTATTTTTGTATTCCAAAGGCGGTAGGAGCCCATTTGCTCCGTATTAGCATCATTTAAGAATTGGTAATCCACGAATTGGAAGTTTTGCATGATACTCAATCCGGAAGGATGTTTCCAAAGAAGCGTACTTGCTTGCTGATAGGGTGTTGTTCCAGTCAAGAAATTTCCATTGGCAAATCGGAAGTTTTGCCAAGTATGTGATTGTTCAAGAGTTAGCCTAGGAGTAATTAGCCAGGAGGCACTCAATTCCAAACCTTGCTGAGTTGTTGATCCTGCATTCGTGAAATAGTCTGATCCATCAATAGCTCTGCGAACAACAATGGTTTCGTCTAAGTTGAATTGATAAATGCTCAGATCCCAATTGAATTTCGCGTACTTTCCGCGATAAGTAAGCTCGTGGTTCCAGCCATTTTCAGCTTTCAAATCTCGATTAATTTCTCCGTATGATGGTCTTAATTCACTAATGCTGGGAGGAGAATAGCCATGTGCTACTTTGGCGACAATACTCTGATGCTTGCCTAGTTTGCGCAAAATAGCTAGGCGTGGCGAGAAGATGGCCTCATTACCTAGGTACTCCGTCCAATAACTACTTAAACTGCCGGAAAGGGTAAAAATCCAATTTGCTAAACCCGCATATTCATTTTGTAAGAAGAGGCTTCCTTGCTGGACATGCGTGTTTTGGGTGAGTGTCAAGTTCCCTTGAACCCCATAATAATTCCCGTAGGTGGAGCTATTCATCTGTCCATTTTGGTATTCAAATCCCAGATCGCTGTTGATTACTCCCTTTCTATGCAGTACCCCCCGTGTGGAATAATTAGGTTCATGTCGAATTTCATAGTTTCTGATAGTCGGATTTTCTACATCATTCACTTGTACAGCCTGGCTTAAATCCCAAGCCCATACGTTATTCAACACCTGTGAAGCCCGCGCATTTAAACCAAAACTTTTAATTTTAAACGTCGCCTCTTGTTGTTGCGCGCTTCTGAAAAGGCCTGCCGCAGGTCTTGCTTGCTTTGGATCAGCCAGGAATTGAGCCTTAGTTAAGCCTCCTGGGGTTTGATAAGCTAAATCTACATAATAGGCACTCAAGTCAACATTCAAATCATTCGTGAATCGGTGGTGGAATTCGTACGAAATCCATTGTTTTTTTACGGCAGATTGAGCACGATATCCCTCCTGTTGATTAAAGGAGGCAAAAAGTCGGTGATTTTCGGCAGATAAATCGATAGTCGTATTTAATCCGCCCAAGGAATGGTAAACCGTCTCAGTATTCAATGAATGACCCCGTGCCACACTTTCAAATAGTAAAGCTCCCCCCGTTCCCGCCCCATAAATTCCAGCAGCTGGTCCCTTAGTGACCGTTAAGGAAGAAAACAATGCGGGTTCTAATAATGAGATATAGGTGTTATTTCCGGCATCTGTGAAAGGTATCTGATTCCAGTAGACTTTGGTATTTCGAACGCCAAATGGTGCTCTAAGTGAGCTACCTCTTATGGCAATTCGGTAACTGCCTGGAGATCTTTCTTCCATCCGAATACCTGCCATTGAATTAAGCGTGGTTACAAATTGTGTTGAGCTGTAACGCTGAAGATCTGCACTGCGAACAAAGGCATCTGGGGTAGTAAGTGCACTGCGTTTTTGTTCAAATACATAGACCTTTACTTCCTCTAATACTTTAGTGGAATCCGTTTTTGCAAAAGCTGTATAGTAAAAAAGGAGGAGTAGTAATTTCTTCATCTTAGAAGAAATAAGTGAGTAAAGTAGAAGGAATTATGGCTTGCGATGCCTTAATTGACTTTGACTTGGGATTTTCTGCCCCACCTAAATTGAGTGTTTCTAGATTCAAAGTCCAGCCGAATTTACCTTTAACTACCTGAATTTTAGCCTTGAAATTTAAATGTTTATCAGACACTAAGGATTGAAATGGAACACCAACATATCGGCCATATAAGGTTACTTCCTCATATAAAGGTTCAAATACTTGAGCTTGAATTTGGAAGGTCGTTTTTCCTGGGATAACTAGTCCCATTCCTCCACTTATCCCGTGTAGAGAGTATTTTTCTTCCTCGATATATTCAGACCTTAGGGAGCTGATTTTTCTAGCTAATGATCGACTGTAAAAACTCAATAAGGGTGTTAGATGAACGTTTTTTTTGCGTTTATTCGTGTTCCACATCAATCCGGCTTCCGCTTCTCCACCTCGGTAGCTAGCCTGCAATACTTCGTTAGGTTGAATTGGTTGATTGAAATTGTTCATCGGAGGTTCAATGAACGTATAGGTTTGTCTATCGATCGCTGTTCCTGTGAGATTTCCCATCGTTTTTAAGGCGATGAATGTTTTGCGATTTTTTTCCGGGTTTTGGAAAGAGATTTCTGCGGCGAAATCCAAAGTCATTTGTTGTTCGTGCCACGAAATGAGGGAAGTTCCTACACCCGAATTAAATCGGAATTTTTGGCCAAAACTGACAAAGGTAATCGCTAGAAATAGGAGGATTATACGAAATCTCATAGAAACAAATATAGCTGATTTACCAATACTTACCCTGTTTTTTAAAGGCAAAAATCAATCCTCTGGCTATGATTACCAAGTGGTTGATTAAATTTGGTAAAAAGCCAAAATGTGATTTTAACACTTGGTATCTTTCCTTCCAAGATCTTTTAAGATTTTGGACCGATGCCCCGCCCATCAAGTAGTTGCAAATAGGCGCTTCGGATTTCAGAACAAAATGACTTTTTTTCAAAACATGAATCTCCCAATCGATGTCAGAACTTAATCGATATTCCAGATTAAATAAGGGAGCAATACTGCGTTTGGCAATGAAAGCCTGATGACAAACTAACATGCCATTCTTGAAATTTCTCCAGCTTAAATGTGCAGGCAAACGATGAGGCGTCACCTCGCTGCGAAGACCCAAAGACTGTCCCTCATTATTCACGAAAACGGCTTCTCCATAGAGCACATCGGGATTCCCGGCTAGTTCTAGTAGGATGCTTTTTAAGGTAGTTGAAGAAGCAAATGTGTCCCCGGCATTTAAAAAAAGGACATATTCACCTTTGGCCCTATTTAATCCTTTATTCATTGCATCGTAAATCCCTTGGTCTTTTTCAGAAATGAATGATTGAATATGACTTTTATTAGCCTCAATTATAGCCAATGTCCGGTCTTTCGACGCCCCATCCACCACGATATACTCGATTTCCTCCGCACAGCCTTGTTCGAATACACTTTTAAATGTGCGTTCGATGTAGGCCTCAGCCTGGTAGGTGATGGTGATGATACTAAGCTTGGGCATAATAGGCGAGGTGTTGCTGGGCAACGGTGGTTTGATTGTATAATTGTAAGGCGCGTTCTCTGGATTTCAATCCTGAGGAAGTAGATTCTAGGCACCAGTTTATTCCTTTTGCCAACTCTTTTGGGTCAAATGCCTGAGCGACATACCCCGTCACTTCATGTTCAATCATTTCTGGAATTCCCCCCACTTCGAATCCGACGCAGGCCGTGCCACAAGCCATGGCTTCCATGATCGTATTGGGTAGATTTTCTTCCAAAGAAGGCGTGACAAACACATCTGCAGCGGCATAAATATCGCGCATTCGAGCTGGGTCTGAAACCTGCCCGAAATTATGCGCTTTCAAAGGTAATTCTTCCGCCATCTCTCCACCCACAATTAGAAGTTCAGTGGTAGAAGAATCCAAATACGGTAAGGCCTCTTTCAATAGATGAAACCCTTTAGCCGGTGCATTAACACGCATGGCAACGAAAAGAACATATTTCTTGTTCGGATCTAATCCTAATCCAGTAGCGTTTGGCGAAAAGAATTCCGTATCAATCGCGTTCGGGATTGTTTTAATAGAGTGACCTCCCAAAATGCTACTTTGTTTCGCCCTATTTCCTAGCCAATCACTACAGGTTATAATGTGCAGGTTTTTCGAAGCAAACCCTGTTTTCTTCGCCTCCCACATTCTATGCGAAAGATCATTTGGATTCGGATTTATTAAGAATTTGCAATCCCCACAGCTCTGCTGAAAATGTTCGCATGCACTGCTGTGATGACAACCACCTGTAAAGGCCCACATATCGTGCAAGGTCCAGAAAACAGGTTTGTTCAATCGAGTCAACGACGCGATATCGCTAACAGATAAAAAACCAAAATTCACCCAATGCAAATGCACGATATCTGCTTGTTGAATCAGCGGATGTTTCGAAATATCACTCCCAAACACACCAGGGTTAAATAAGAATCGAATTGATTTGTCTTTCTCGAAACGCAAAAAGAACAAGCGCTCTGCAATGAATTTCAACCAAGAAATCAGACCATTGCCGAATTTTAAGGCATTGGATGTATTCCCTTTTTCTCTGACGATAAAGTCCACTCGATGCCCCTCTTTTTCCAAAGCCACTTTTAATCTGCCCGCCGCAATCCCAGCCCCGCCATTGCTGTCGTGGTAGGAGAGGAGGACGATATGTAGCTTTTTAAAAGACATTAAGCAAAAATTTCAGCTAGTTGTGCCGCGATTCTTTCGGCTGCCTTACCATCCCAAAGCGGAGGAATACTTCCTTTCTTTACCTTGCCCGCCAATATCTCTTGCAAGGCAGCATAGGTTTTCTTCGGATCTAAATCAGATAATAATTGATTCGTACCTAAAGTCACCGTGATTGGACGTTCCGTCGAATCACGGAAGGTTAAACAAGGGACTTCTAAATAGGTCGTTTCCTCTTGAATTCCGCCTGAATCCGTTAAGATCGCGGTCGCATTTGACATCAATTGAATGAATTCTAAATAGCCCAAAGGTTCGGTCATAATCAAGTTTTGTGCCCGATCTAATCGCTCCGCTAAGCCAAATTTCTCCATGTGCGCCCGCGTTCTCGGGTGGATAGGGAAGATGATTTTCGTATCCTTACTGCTTAATTCGATTAATTCTAGAATGGATTCAAGCCCCTCTTTTGTGTCCACATTCGCTGGGCGGTGCATGGTCATGACGATATAATCGCCTTTAGAGACTCCAAGGTCCTCTAAGATGGTTGTTGTTTTCGCTTTCTCTTGGTAGCGCACCAGCGAGTCAATCATCACATTGCCAGAGAAGAAAACACGCTCATCTGCTACACCTTCATTTTTCAAGTGTTGCAATCCGCTTTCCTCTGTCACAAACAAATAATCTGCCACACTATCCGTTAAGATACGATTTAATTCTTCTGGCATGGTGCGATCAAAGCTGCGTAACCCTGCCTCAACGTGAGCCACTTTTATCCCCATTTTGATGGCAACTAGGGTACAGGCCAAAGTCGATGTAACATCCCCCACCACAATAATCAAGTCTGGTTTTTCAGCTGCTACGATTTTCTCAAAGGCTACCATAATCTTCGCCGTCACTTCCGTGTGGCTTCCACCACCAATTCCTAGGAAGAAATCAGGTGTCGGTAATTCCAGTTGCGTAAAAAATACATCACTCATTTTCGCGTCAAAATGCTGACCCGTATGAACGATCTTCGATGTCCATCCGGTTAACTTTTGGATCGCACGATGTAACGGTGCCACTTTCATGAAATTAGGGCGAGCGCCTACGACTTGAATTACTTTCATTATTTCTATTTATAAAATCTAATTTACAAAGTTTAGATTAGAGATAAGAGAGTAAAGAGTAGAGATATTGTTCTCTATTATCTATACTCTATAATCTCTGCTCTGCCTTCGGACTAAGCGACGAAGTCGCGACTAAGCCGCAGGCGACTAAGTCACGCAGTGACGACTAGCGCTCGTCGCTTCGCGACATCGCACCCCTAAACGCCTCCATATAATTCCCCAGCACTGAATGTATGTTAATCTCTTTCTCAATAATCTCTCTCGAGCGCTGGCCCATCTTCGTAATCATCGCTGGATTTGAAAATAGCTTTTCAATTACCTCTTGCAAACTTTCCAAAGAACCCGATTCAAAGTAATGTCCATTATATCCTTCCCGTACTAATCGTTTTTCGGTACCATCTGCCACGGAACATATGACGGGTTTGGAGAAACACATCGCCTCGTTAATGGACAATCCGCCCATGCCAGCTAAAACATAGATGCCCGATTCGCAGGTGATTTTGCCTAGTTCTTTGGGGTCATAAATACCTCCGTGAAACTGGATGAAATCGTGTCCTGAAGCCTGCGCTTTTAAAGCTTCCATCTCCGGCCCGTCACCTACAATACTTAATTCGGTCTGCGGGTATTTCGCTCGTAATGCAATGGCCGCTTCGATCAATAAATCGACCTGCTTCCATTTGACCAGTCGTCCGATATGCAAGAGTCGGAATGAATTAGCGGCAACGTCTTTTAGTTCGTTAGCCGTGGCTAATAGCGCATCGGTGTCTGGGGAATTCGCCGTGATAAATACCTTCTCCGCCGGAACGCCATAGCTTCCGTGTAAAGCAACGGCCTCATCTAAATAATTAATGTGGGCGTCTACCAGATTAGAGAAACGCTTTCTTGTTTCGCGCACGATGAAGAATTTTAATCGGGCCAAAAGAGAGGGATTCGACTGGTGCGCTTGGTTGTTTTCGGTTACCCCACCACCTTGTAAATAATAGGAGATGGCATTGTTATAATGGGGAACTTGGAAGGGGATTTCTTTGGAAATAAGCGCCACTTTGTGCTTGCGCAGGAAACGGTACCAGCCCGGATAAAAGACGAAAGAGGCCTGGTAGGGCCAGTTGACCATTAAGACGTCTGGTTTTTCTGCCAATATCAATTCCTCCAACCCGCGGAAAAACTTCTTTCCATAATAGGTCGTGTATTCCTCGCGACGGAAGACCTTGAATTCGATGCCTTTGTCCGATGTATACACCCCAGCGCCCAGTGTAGCCCCTTTTTCTGTGGGCACCACCACGCAAACCTCCACCCCATAATCGCGTTGCAATTTGTTTAGGACTAGGTTATAATAGTGAGGCAGGCCACCGGCCAGGGACATTATTTTCATTTCTTAAACCAATTAGTAACTAGCTCGCTGATGTCAGGAGATAGCTTAAATTTCGTGACAGCTAGGATAAATAATCCACCTATCGCGGCACTTCGAATTCCTACATTTAGTAGCCAAGCAATCAAAGGGCTGCCTTCGATGACCGGGATTTGGGAAACAAAAAGGTAGATTAACACACTAACGATCAGAATTCCCAGGGATCTAACATCAAACGGTTGCAAGTCTAGTTTCCACCAGATAAAGCCAAATTTCAAAACATTATAGCCCGCCAAAGCCAATAGTGATGCTAAGGCTGCCCCATTATAAGAATAAATAGGAATCAGAATTAAATTACCAACGACTAAACCCACCGCGAGAATGATGTAGAAAATGAGGTCGTAGCGGTAGTATTTGGAGTTAATCAATACCTCTGAATTCAGGCCCGTTCCCATATCGATGATCTTGCTTAAGCCCACCATTAGAACTACCCAGCGTCCTGCCTCATAGATTTCGTGGCGAGGAATAATGGTATAGATGAAGTCCAAATTACACCAGATCAACAGGAATAAAACGCAGCCGATGAGGAGGAGATTCAAGGACGATTTTTGGTAAATGTCCTGAATGTTTTCGCGGTCATTTCGGTTCCAAGCCTGCGCTAAAATAGGTGCCGCAATCGCCGCAATCACATTACGAGGGATCGAAATCATAATCGCCATCCGGGAATTAATGTCAAAAATCGCCGTCGTACTCAAACCGCCCATATAGGCTGGCAACATGATCTTTTCGATGTGCTGAATGAGCGTAAAACTCGCCCCCGCTAATATCACCCAGCCGCCATACGATAGCATTTCCTTGAAAACGGGGGTGCGTAAAAACGAAAAATCGACCTTCGTATAAAAGCGTTTCAGCTGCTTAATGTAGGCTAATAAACCCGCAACCGCCACCACATAAGAAAGCGTAATCGCTAAAATTAACTGATTGAATGTCAAATAACCCATGGCAAACGCAATCACTAAAACCCCATTCGAAACCCGCAAATACAATTCTCGGATTATCGCCGGTACCACAATACGTAAATGAACACGTGCATAGGCTTCCAGCACACTCATATAGAGGTAACTGGCCGTCAGCGGAATAATGTAATAGAAATACTGGGGTAATAAGGGTGAATTTGTGCCATAAGCCTCAAAAAAAAGCGGTTTTAAGGCTAGATACCCTAATGTAAATAGGCTAAGGCCAAATAAAGGAGCAATTAATAAAAAAGTAAAGAAACCCTTATGGCCATTCGCCGGATCATCGAAATGCGGAAAAAAACGCACCGCGATATGTGGAATTCCTAGCTGCGTAAAAGAGGCAAAAATAAGGGGAATGCTGACCAAAGCCCCGGCAATTAAGCCCACCTGCTCCTGCGAAAGAAACTTATTGTAGAGGAAGATCACGTTAAAAGTCCCAATCGCCGTACCTAAATAGGTAACGATTGAACCCTTTAAACTTTGTCGAATGACGATCCCCATGCCTTGTTTTGAATGTAATTTACAAAAATACGATTTTGCGGGGCATTCTTTATACGAGAAGACCTTTGATTTTCGCGGATAGCTTTACCACGTCATAAGCCTCCTCCATGTGTTTGCGTGCAGCGACACCAAAGGCACGCGTCAACGCAATATCAGAAGCTAACTCCTTTAAAGCAGAAGCCATCCCTTCCACATCGTGTTCATCCACCAACAATCCTGTTTTCCCCTCGATGACCGCGTCTGGAATACCGGCGTGTCTCGTAGAACAAATGGCTAATCCGCAAGCCGAAGCTTCTAAAATGGCCACTGGAGTTCCCTCGGAATCTCCACTTGGTGTTAAGACCGAATGTTGAATGAATACGTTCGATTCCTGCAATAAAGGCAAGTAATCCGATTGACCCATTGCCCCTAAGAAATGAATATGATCAGAAAGACCGTGCGTAGAAACATACGCTTTCGCTTCTTCCCAAAGAGGTCCATCGCCCACCATCCGTAATTGAGCATTGGGGAAATCGCGCAACAACATTTCAAAGGCTTGAATGCTTTTCAAGGATCCTTTTTTTTCTGCAAAACGGGCTACTGAAATGACGTTGAATCCGTCTTTGGTCATGCCTGGAGTAAATCTCGAGGTATCAACTCCACAAGGAATGACATGTAAATTAGGTAAAGGACCCGCGATTTCTTCCAAATTCGCTCGCATGGACTCGGCCACACAAATGATGGCTTTCGCCTTAGGTAAACTGAGTGCATAACGGGCACCATAAGTCGCTAAAGTCTTTTTCTCTGCTGCATCGAAGCCTAAAAAGACGACGGAATAAGGAATACCTTCTGCCAAACAAGCTTCGTAGATATTCGTCCCCAACGGACCGTAATTCGCTAAGAAGGCGTCTACTTTATGGACGCGTAAAAAGCGTCTAAGGTAATGAGTATAAATCTTTTGATAGAGAGCGGGCACCGCACGCCTTAAAACACCTCTAACAGCAAGTAAAGAAAAGGGAAAAGGATAGATAGATCCGACCGCCTTTAATCGGCTCGGTTGCCAGCCCTCGTATAGAACGTGAATGGGTTCTAATTGATTAATCTGCTCTTCGATAAAGGTCTCGGAGTACGAAAAGAAATTAGAGCGGGCAATGATTAAACGCATTCAGGGCTGATTTTTAATGCAAAACCGAAATTAGCTAAATTTTTCGGCTATTTTTACAGCAAATACGCGTCATGGAGAAAAATTTAGTCGTTGGAGGAAGTGGTTTTTTGGGCTTGAATTGGTTGGCTTATTTGCAGCAACACGGTGCAGAAAGTGAAGTTGTAGTTTTCGCACATGAAAAACCGGCTGGAGTTGAATTTCCTTCATTCGTGACGTTCGTTGAGGGCGATTATGCGGATGCACAAGCTTTGGACGACTTATTTAGTTCCCACCATTTTGATCGTGTATTCCATTTCGCCTCTTCCATTATACCTGCGATATCCTCCGAAAACATACGCCAAGACATCGAGTCTAACTTGTTGCCTACCATTGGATTGATGGAGGTGATGAAGAAGCATCGGGTGTCTAAATTGCTTTATTTGTCTACAGGAGGTGCGGTTTACGGGAATGTGACGGTAGAAAAAGTAAAAGAAGATTACCCCTGCAAGCCTATTTCATCTTACGGAATTATCAAGCTAGCGGTGGAGCATTACATCGAATTGTATGCGAAATTATACCAGATTGATTACTTGATTTTACGCTTGTCTAATCCATTCGGGGAATTTCACCGTTCGCCTAAACAAGGCGTAATTAATATTGCCGTTCGCAAGGCGCTGAAAGGAGAAGTGATGACAGTTTGGGGAGATGGGTCGCAGGCCAAAGATTATATCTACGCTGCTGACATCGGTCAGGCCATCGATGGTTTGATCAAAGCTGGTGTAAAAAACGAAACGATCAATGTGGGTTCTGGCGAATCGCTTAGCTTGAACGAGATAATAAAGCGCATTCAAGTGAAACTGCCCGCATTCGTAGTCGAATACAAAGACGCAAAGTTGACGGATGTGCAGAGAATCTGCTTAGATACATCGAAATTAGCGGCGAAAATGAACTGGAAAATCACCTCCTTCGATCAAGCCTTAGAAGCTACCATCGAATACGAAAAAGCTAGACTTTCTTAGCCACGAGCACAAAAGTGCAGGCATCTTCGTTGCGCGATTTTGCGGTGATGATCTTATCGAAAAAGATGATCAAAGGCTGCAGAATTAAGGACAATAAGAAGCGTAGCGGCTTAGGCAATTTGAACAACAAACCATCTTGGAATAATTGCAATCCCATCGCTGAGCGCCCTAATATTCCTTCGAAATAAACCACT
The DNA here is from genome assembly GCF_019916085.1 of Aquirufa lenticrescens. Lineage (NCBI taxonomy): Bacteria > Pseudomonadati > Bacteroidota > Cytophagia > Cytophagales > Flectobacillaceae > Aquirufa > Aquirufa lenticrescens. The sequence continues at coordinate 556,540 of NZ_CP049834.1, forward strand.
TCGAATCCCGCTTCGGTCACAATCTTTTTCAAGCCTGTCGAAGTCCAACGCCAAAAATCTGTCGGATCCGGGTGGAACATCCAGTATCCGTGAGTGGATAAAATCAATTTTCCCTCTTTTTCTAAGATTCGATGCGCCTCTTTCAGATAGGCCTTGGGGTCCTCCACATGCTCTAATACCTGTGTGGATAAAACAAATCCGACGCTTTCCCCTGGCATATCGATAATGCCAGCTGGGTCCACTACCACATCTGCTTTGGTATTATAGGCTAAATCTAATCCGATATATTGTTCCACAAAAGGAGTGAAAAGTGGCTCGTAGGGTTTGTTGCCGCAGCCATAATCTGCCAGCAATTGATGGGGTGAATTGCGCACATACAAGGCAATTACACGCTCTAATTGCTTACGTAATTGGATGAGGTAGTAGTAGCGCGCGGACATGCGGCCCGTGATTTTGGGATATAGGCGTTCAATTCCAGCTTCTCTACTTTCCATGGGATAGTCGTTTTTGTTCGATTAATGAATTTTTGTATTCAATAAAATCTTCAGAAATACGAAGGTATTTTCTAAATAAATGAGGCTTCTTTTCTCGGTATGCAATGCGAGTTAGACCTAAATAGGCAAGTCCGCGAATGTCTTTTGTCAATCTTTCTTCAAAAGGGAAGGCGATGGATTTTAGATACCAAGACTCTGCTTTGTTCAAATCTTTTCGTTCTACTTCTTCCCGCATGCCACGTAAAGTGTAAGCAGCGCCAGTATAATAGGGCGTTTTTAGCGCTTCCATTTTTTCAATGAAGGGTTCCGCTTCTTCGAATTTTCCGGTTAAAGTAAGTAATTCTGCCCTCTGCAATAAATACCAGTGGTTATTTGGGAAGTTGTCACTGAGGATTTGGTTATAGGCCAAAGCCCGTAATGGATTCCCTTCGTATTTATTCTGAACATAACCCATGTAGAACAAACATTCGTTCTTTACAAAGGTGGTTTTTCGAGTGCCAGCTTCCAGTTGAGTTAATCCGAGACGTTTGTTGCCTTCTTGAAATAAAAACATGAACGGCTTTAGGACAGGATGTAATTCTGGGTAGGCGACGCTGTAATAATTATACATTCCAGTGGAATACAGGAATTCGGGTTGTTTGTCGGTATTCTTAAGTCCTATTTTCAAAAAACTATAGGCCTGTTTAGCATAGGAGACCACACGCATAAAGTTGTGTTGATCAGCCTCATAGGCGGCCAGGAATCCAAGGGAAGCCGTACAAAAAAAAGAGGCTTCTAAATCATTTTCATCTCTGTCAGCCATCTCTTTTCCTAATTCAAATGCTTTTTCAAGATGAGCTAAATAGTTTTTTCCTTGAGCAGGGTGATCTTTTAACGGAAAGTATTGCTGTTCCCATTGCATCGCCAGCAATAAATAGGGGGCTGGATGACGAGGGTATTTGGCTTTTAGGTTGTTAAAAATGATTGTCGATTCTTTGAAATCATATTGGTATAAATTCGTTAGGCCAGCGGTAATCTGGGCTTTGGCCGTAGGATCCTGAAGCAGTTGGGCCTTAAGTGTTGAAGAAAGAAAAAGAAGAAATAGGAGAAGGGCCCGAATCATGTGAAATGTTTACCCCGCAAATTTAGTTAAGCTCTGTGGTTTTTGGGTCGATTTTTTTACTTTTGTTTATAAACCCTAAGACATGATTTCATTCGAAGAATATACCCTCGCTAACGGCCTTAAAGTCATTGTGCACGAAGATCCGGACACGACGATGGCGGTGGTAGATGTGATCTACAATGTAGGTTCCCGGGATGAAGACGAAAACCTGACGGGTTTTGCGCATTTGTTCGAGCATTTGATGTTTGGTGGATCTGAAAACATTCCTTCCTTCGATACGCCCTTGCAAAAAGTAGGCGGCGAGAACAATGCCTTTACCACCCCAGATTTAACGAATTACTATATATCTGTTCCGGCCCAAAACATCGAAACCGCTTTTTGGCTCGAGTCGGATCGGATGAAGCAATTAGCGTTTAATACGCAAAGCCTCGAAACGCAGCGCAAAGTGGTAATAGAGGAATTCAAGCAACGTTATTTGAATCAGCCTTATGGGGATGTATGGTTGAAGTTTAGACCTTTAATATACAACAAGCATCCGTACCGTTGGCCTACGATTGGAGCTGGTATTCAGCACATCGAGGAGGCGCAGATGAGTGATGTGAAGGCTTTTTTCCAAAAGCACTACGTGCCCTCTAATGCCGTGCTTGTTGTCGCTGGAAGAGTGAAAGTCTCCGAGGTGAAAGCTTTGGCCGAAAAATGGTTCGCACCCATTCCAGCTGGCGTTAAACCGCAGCGCAATCTGCCTCAAGAGCCAGTACAAACCGAAAACCGCGCCATGGAAATCGTGGCAGATGTACCGGCGAATCGCTTGTACAAGGCTTATCCGGTGGTTGGTCGCTATGAACCCGGTTACCACGCGATTGATTTGATGGCGGACTTATTAGGTAGAGGCGAGTCTTCTTATTTATATGAACATTTAGTACAAAAGCAGCGTATTTTCGATACGATTGGGACTTACCAGACGAGTTCGATCGATCCTGGCCTCTTAATTATCCAAGGTCAGGTGAGTGATGATGTGACAATCGAGGAGGCTGAAGTAGCCTTAGAAAAGGCGATACAGGATTTTGCGACTTCGAAAATCGCTGAAAAAGACTTGCAGATGGTGAAGAACCAATCGGAGGCGAGTTTGGTTTTTGGGGAAGTGGAAGTGCTGAATCGGGCGATGAATTTAGCGATGGCCGCGAATGCGGGCGACGCGAATTTAGTCAATACGGAGGCGGAAAAGATCGCGGAAGTGCAGACGCAGGATTTGGAAAAATGGGCTCAGCGCTTGTTTATCCAAGGAAAATCGAATACCTTAAAGTATAAAAAAATAGCCAAATGAAAATTCGCGTAGGACAAGGGTACGATGTGCATCGCTGGGTAGAAGGACGTCCTTGTATCCTGGGTGGTGTGGAGATTCCATCAGAGAAAGGGCCTTTAGGTCATTCAGATGCGGATGTTGTTTGTCACGTATTGTGCGACGCCTTGTTAGGCGCCGCGAATATGCGCAATATTGGCTACCATTTTTCAGATAAAGACCCGATGTGGAAGGGAGTTGCCTCGACGCTTTTATTGAAAAAAGTGATGGAGATGATCCGCGAGGCAGGCTGGGAATTAGCGAATGCAGATGTGACGGTGATCTTAGATCAACCGAAACTTAATCCAATTATTCCAGCGATTAAAGATAATTTAGCCTTAGTGATGGGAGTGGATGTGGACCAAATTTCGGTCAAAGCAACCACCTCCGAAGGATTAGGATTTGTAGGAAGAGCAGAAGGAATCTCGGCGATGGCCGTGGCCCTTATTCAGAAAGATTAAGATGCAGATAGATTTAGAAAAGGAACGTTTAGAGATTTTGAAACGCTACCGCAAATTATTGCGGACTGCGAAGCCTTTTTTAAAGGACGATGACGCGAAGCAAATCAAGAAAGCCTTCTTGATTTCTGCGGAAGCACATAAGGAAATGCGCCGCAAATCCGGCGAACCTTACATTTACCATCCGTTAGCTGTCGCCCAAATCTGTGTAGAGGAAATTGGTTTAGGAACTACGTCGATTATTTCCGCTTTATTACATGATGTGGTGGAGGATACGGATACGACTTTGGCCGATATCGAAAAACAATTCAATCCCAAAATCGCTTCGATCATCGATGGCCTGACGAAAATCGCTGGCACCTTCGAATACGGAACTTCGCAACAAGCGGAAAATTTCCGGAAGATGCTATTGACTCTATCGGATGATATTCGGGTGATTTTGATCAAACTCGCGGATCGTCTGCATAACATGCGGACGCTGACGAGTATGGCGAAAGAGAAGCAGATGAAGATTGCTTCGGAGACGATTTATTTATATGCGCCTCTAGCCCACCGCTTAGGTCTGAATGCGATTAAATCCGAATTAGAAGACTTAGGTTTAAAGCATACGGAGCCGGTTGCCTACAAAGAAATCGCGGATAAATTAGCTGAAAATAAGCGAAGCAGAGAAGGTTTCGTGGAAAATTTCATTAAGCCGATTAAGAAAACCTTAGACGAGCGCGGATTAAATTATACGATCAAAGGCCGCCCCAAATCCATCTTTTCCATTTACAATAAAATCAAAAAAGGCAACACACCTTTTGAGAAAATATATGATCTTTTTGCGGTGCGTGTCGTTTTAGACGTCCCCGTTGATAGGGAAAAATCAGACTGTTGGGAAGTGTATTCCGTAGTGACGGATCATTACCGCCCTAATCCGAGTCGCTTGAAGGACTGGGTTTCGACGCCTAAATCGAACGGTTACGAGTCTCTTCACACGACGGTGATGAGTATGCCATTTGCCCAAGATCGAGAGGGCCGATGGGTGGAGGTGCAGATTCGCTCGAAACGCATGGACGAGATTGCAGAGAAAGGGGTAGCTGCTCACTTTAAATACAAAGGAACGGACACGCGGACAAGCGAGGCGTTTGAATCTTGGTTATCCCAGGTGCGGGAGGCCATTGAGGCGAATGATAAGAGTCAGTCTGCGGTGGAATTAGTGGAGGACATCAAGAACTCGCTTTACCACGAGGAGGTTTTTGTCTTTAGTCCGAAAGGGAAGTTGATCGTCTTGCAATCTGGAGCTACGGCTTTGGACTTCGCCTTCGAGATTCACTCGGAGGTAGGTGCCCGTTGTATAGGTGCCAAAGTAGGCGGAAAACTCGTTCCCTTATCCCATAAATTACAGAATGGAGATCAGATCGAAATCCTAACCTCTTCGAAGCAAAAACCATCGGAAGACTGGTTGCGCATCGTGTTTACGACCAAGGCTAAAGCACGCATTAAGGACTTTATTAAAGAAGAGAATAAATCACATATCATCAAGGGGCGCGATTTAATTGAACATCGCTTGAAGCATTTAGGCTTTCCGATGTTAACCCTGGAGATTACGAACCAGTTGCGGGCTTATTTTAATGCCAAAGATGCGAACGATTTGTTTTATCGTTTTGGCAAAACTTACATCAACATCGACCAGCTCAAGCACTGGAAGCTGGACCGTGAATTACACGAGCGGAAGCAGGCTGAGAAATCGATTCAAGCGCCTATCGTAGATAGCAAATCCTTTAGAAAGGAGATGCAGCAATACCACAAGGAGCGCAAGGAATCGGATACGCTGCTGATTGGTGAAGATATGGATAAGGTGGATTATACCTTAGCTAAATGTTGTAACCCCATTTCTGGTGATGAAGTATTCGGTTTTGTGACCATTAATGAGGGGATCAAAATTCACCGTGCGGCTTGCCCTAACTCTCCAGAATTACTTTCACGTCATGGAGATCGGGTCATTAAGGCACAATGGACTTCTCAAATTGCGATGTCATTCGTCGTGGATCTGATCATCCGAGGAATTGACCGCGTGGGTCTTGTAAATGATGTGACTCGTTTGATTTCAGAGAAGCTTCAAGTAAATATAACGGGTCTGAATATTGGGGTGAAAGATGGACTATTTGAGGGTCAAATATCACTTATGGTACAAGACACCGATCACCTCGATAGCTTAAGCGCAGAAATGGAACAAGTTCCGGGCGTAATTGAAGTGGAGCGAAAAGTTTCTTAGTTTTTGTCCGTTATTTTTGCTTATTTTACGTCGTTTTTTTTCCATAAATGTCCCAAGAATTAGATAAACTAGATTCAGTAAAAAAGATCTTCACTGCCTACCTGGAAAACAAGGGTTTGCGGAAGACTCCGGAGCGCTTTGCGATCCTGGAAGAGATCTATTTACGGGACGATCACTTTGATGTGGAGGAGTTATACATCTCCATGAAAAACAAGAAATACCAAGTCTCCAGGGCTACCGTTTACAATACGCTTGATGTGTTAGTGGAATGCGATTTAGTGGTGAAACACCAGTTTGGTCGCAACCAGGCACAATTTGAGAAGTCTTATGGACGTCGTCAACACGATCATTTAATATGTACCGATTGCCACAAAGTCACAGAATTTTGTGATCCTCGAGTACAAACCATCCAAAGTTTAGTAGGCGAAATGCTGCAATTTAATGTGATGCACCATTCCCTTATTTTTTACGGTTCTTGTACGAACAAGAATTGTGAACACAGAGCAAATTACCAAGCAAGAAATCAAGAATAAAACAATATTATGGCAGTTGATGTATTATTAGGCTTACAATGGGGTGATGAGGGAAAAGGAAAGATCGTAGACGTTCTCGCACCCAAGTATCAAGTAGTTGCGCGTTTTCAAGGCGGACCTAACGCAGGTCACACCTTAGAATTCGACGGATTTAAGCACGTTTTGCATCAAATTCCCTCTGGAATTTTCCGCCAAGAAGTTCAGAATATCATCGGTAACGGAGTTGTTTTGGATCCCATTATCTTCAAAAAAGAGATCGACGGTTTAGCACATTTCAATTTAGACTTGCGCAAGAACTTAGAGATTTCGAAGAAGGCATCGATCATCTTGCCTACGCACCGTTTATTGGATGCGGCATACGAAAAGGCAAAAGGGGAGGCAAAAATCGGATCTACATTGAAAGGAATTGGACCTACTTACACGGATAAAATCTCGCGTCAGGGATTACGTGTAGGGGATATGATTTCGCCTGATTTTTCTGCCAAATACAACGCATTAGTCGATCGCCACAAAGCGATTTTGGACGTATATAAATTCGAATACGATTTAGCGGCAGCGGAGAAGGAATTCTTCGAAGCCGTTGCTTTCATGAAAGAATTCCACTTAGTGGATTCAGAATATTCTGTGAACCACGCCATCAACGCAGGGAAAACGATCCTAGCGGAAGGTGCTCAAGGTTCTTTATTGGACGTAGACTTCGGATCATATCCTTTTGTTACTTCATCGAATACGATCACTGCAGGTGCTTGTACGGGATTAGGTGTAGCGCCTAAAAACATCGGTGAGGTTTTCGGTATCTTCAAAGCATACGCGACTCGCGTAGGTTCTGGTCCATTCCCAACCGAATTAGAAGATGAAGTAGGGGAGCGTATGCGCGTAGAAGGTCGTGAGTTTGGTTCTACGACAGGTCGTCCACGCCGTTGTGGTTGGATTGATTTGCCAGCTTTGAAATACGCGATGATGATTAATGGGGTAACTCAATTAATTATGATGAAGGCGGATGTCTTGAATATTTTTGACGAGATTCAAGTGTGTACGGCTTACGAAATGCCAGACGGTTCGATTACAGACCAAATCCCTTTCGAAATCACCGATATCAAAGTGAAGCCAGTGTACGAAACCTTAAAAGGTTGGGCTTGCAGCTTAGAAGGCATGCGCGATTTCAACGAATTGCCAGTGGAGCTAGCGGATTACATCAAATTCTTAGAAAAACACTTGAACCTACCTATTAACTTCATCTCGACAGGTCCAGATCGCGAGGCATGTGTGTTAAGAGGTTCATTAGCATAAATCATCAAAATGGAGGGGATTTCAGTAGCTGATTTATACAAGTTCGACGAGATCTACTGGGTCCCGCAGGATAAGTCGGAGGCACAGCTAGCGGAATCTCCTGCTGTTGAAGTTGTAGCTGACACCATAGCGGAAGTAAAACCGAAGGTATCCACTACTTGGGTCGTAGTAGGCCAAATCGCAGAAGCCGAACTTTCCCGTCTCAAACTTATTTTCTCTGCTCCTCCATTAGTGTTAGGACCCGCCGATTGGTCTGTCTACACTCCAACGGACGAAGAACCAAGCTTCACCGAATTCTTGAAAGAGACGAGCGCAAAACGCTATATTTTTATCGGTCAACAGCCGGCTGTTTGGCAAGGGGAGTTACCTACCACCGAAATCGATACGATTGAATCTAAATTAGTCTATTTCTTCCCGCGTTATATTTCGTCGCTGACAGATGCGGAGAAGACGCTGAAGATGGCGTTTTGGAATGCACTGAAGGAAATGAAAGGGTAGTCACGACTGCGTCCTAGTCATCCTTCGGATTTAGTCATCGCTTCGCGATTTAGTCGGCGCGATGCGCCTTGGTCACGACTAAGCTGAGTAGAAGCGACCCTTTGACTAAGCGACGAAGTCGCGACTCAGCCGTAGGCGACTAAATCGCACAGCGATGACTTTTTGACTAAATCGCGTAGCGATGACTCAGTCACGTAGTGACGACTATACGAGCGGCTTTGCCGCGAGCTCATACCTCGCCAACGGACTCACATCTTGACCACAAAATTCCCCTGCTTCTGCCTTAAAATGTCCTGCCATGGCGATCATGCCCGCGTTATCGGTGCAATAGCTGAAGGCTGGAATGAAAACTTCCCAACCTAGTTCGGTACCTAATTCTTGTAGTCGAGTGCGTAAACCCGAATTAGCGGAGACGCCACCGGCGATGGCGATTTGGGTGCAGTTCATTTCTTTCATCGCCTTTTTCGTTTTACGAAGAAGCATATCGATAAGCGATTTTTGAACGGAGGCGCAGATGTCCGCTTTGTTTTCTTCGATGAAGTTGGGGTTGTTTTTGACTTCTTTTTGGAGGAAGTACAGGATGGCTGTTTTGATGCCGGAGAAGCTAAAGTTGAGGCCGGGCATTTCACCTAATGAGAAGGGGAAGCGGTCCGGGTTACCTTCTTTGGCTAACTTATCAATCAATGGACCACCTGGATAAGGTAGTCCAATCAGTTTTGCTGTTTTGTCAAAAGCCTCGCCCACGGCATCGTCCTGTGTTTCGCCAATAACCTCCATGTCAAGTGCCGATTTTACCCAAACCAATTGCGTATGTCCGCCACTCACGGTCAGGCAAAGGAAGGGAAAAGAGGGCTTGGGATCTTCAATAAAATGTGCCAACACGTGCGCCTGCATATGATTCACCTCGATTAACGGGATGTTCAGACTCAAGGCCAAGGACTTCGCAAATGAGGTGCCGATTAATAAAGCTCCTAAAAGCCCAGGGCCCCTTGTGAAGGCAATGGCATTCAGTTCATTTTTGTTTATATTTGCTTTTTGCAGGGCCTCTGTCACGACAGGGATGATCGATTTTTGATGAGCTCTGCTGGCTAATTCGGGAACGACGCCACCCCATTCCGTGTGGATGAGTTGTGTCGAGATGATGTTAGACTTCAAAACGCCGTCCACCATAACAGCAGCCGAAGTTTCATCGCAAGAAGATTCAATAGCCAGTAGCTTCATAAAAATAGAATTCTGCGCAAAAATACGGCAATATGGTCAAATATCTCAAAATCTTCGTCAAAACAATCCTCTACGGATTGCTGGGGATTTTTTTGTTGATTTTTGCCACTATTCTTCTCCTTAGAGCGCCCGTTAACCAGACCTTATTAGCGAATTACTTAACGCCTAAAGTCGAAAAGGCGATTGGCTACCCCGTGAAAATGCAGGGCATTCAGGTTAAGTTTTTTGACGAAGTCAGCATCAAAGGCTTAGAGGTAAAAGACCCTTGGGGCGCTAAAATGATCCAAATCGATCAGCTCGATGTCAATTTTAGCATCACTAATTTATTCTTACAGCCAGGAAAACCAAGTTTGGATTATGCGCGTTTGACGCGGCCTAATGTGCATTTGATCTTTGAGAAGAAGACCGGAAAAATGAACATTGAGGAGTTTATTTTGCGCTTGGAAAACTGGATTACTGGGGGAGTGAAAACGGTTAAAAAAGGGCCTTCTTCTATTTTTACGATACCGGAAGCGGAGGTTATTGATGGTGCTTTTTCGCTGGATGATAATACGGTGAAGAGCGAGGCCACTCGCCGTCATTTCGATATTTCTCACTTTACATTAGCGAAGGTTTATTCCAAAGTCAAGAATTTTTACATTAAAAACGATACGCTTGGGCTTCAGGCTATTGGTTTGCGTACGAGGGATCCTTTGACAGGTTTTGACGTGAAAAGTCTAAATACGGTGTTTATGATTTCGGATCACCAAATGCGTTTTGATCAATTGGATTTACGCTTTAACGATTCGCGCGTCACACGGAAATTTGTCGTGAATTACCGCGATATGAGCTCGATGACGCGTTGGATTACGGACGTAGATATGCAAGCGGATTTCAATGGAGCGCTAGTGAAAGGGGAGGATTTAGGGCGCTTTGTGGAAGCGATGTATGACTACAAAGGGATGTATCGTTTGAAGGGTGCGCTGAGTGGAACAGTGGCGAAACTGGATTTAAAAAAGTTTGAATTAGGTTTCGGTGCAAAGAGTGTTTTAAGAGGGGATTTTAATTTCAAAGGTTTGCCAGATGTGGACAAAACGGAGATGGATTTTGCAATGAAATCGTCCTTGTTTTACCCGCAAGATTTAGGTCCATATATCACAAAGTCAGCCGCTGAAAATATGGTTATTCTAGGCCCTGTGGCCTTTGATGGTCTCTTTAAAGGGAATAATAGCGTTTTTAGAACGGCTGGAAAATTGAAAACGGGTTTAGGTTATGTGGAGGCGGATGTGAAAATGAATTTGCAAGATTCGATGGCCTTTTCGCGCTATGATGGAAAGATCAAATTGCAGAAATTTAAGCTGGGTAAACTACTAGGTTTGGAACCTGTGTTAGGGACTTTAGACGCCGAAGGAAATTTGAAGGGAAGTGGCTTTGCGAAGAAATCGGCCAATATTGATTTTGATGGCAACGTTTCAGAGATCTTTTTTAATCAATACCTCTACCATAAAATTGCCTTGAAAGGAAACTTTCAGAAGCAATTATTTAAGGGTAATGTAAGCTCGAAAGACACCAATTTAGTCGCAACGATGTCAGGTTTAATCGATTTACGCGGGTCGAAACCAGTGTATCAAATGCAGGGGGAGATTAGCCATTCAAACCTACATAACATTCGTTTATTGGACCCTCAGGTAAGTCTATCGACAGATTTTGAATTAGACTTTAAGGGTAATCGTTTTGATGATTTGGAAGGACGTACGGTATTTTACAATTCTACTTTACGAACACCTAGTAAACCAGATTTACACGTGGAGTTAGTGACGCTAACTTCTGAAAATGGACCAGGCCAAAAACGCCATTACAAATTGACCTCAGACCTAGTTTCGGCAGAGATTAGTGGCGAGTTTACCCCTAGTTTATTGCAATCGCAATTAGGCCAATTAGCGGATGAATATGCGCTTTACTTCCAAAAAGGAGCTGATGAACGCTGGGGTTATTATGCCACCCATCGCCACGAAACAGATACCAAATACAAGGCGGACTTTACGGTCATTTGTCATCGGATTGATCCCATTTTAGCGCGCTTTTTCCCCTCCGTTCAGATTGGTGAAAACACGGTTTTCTCGGGAAATATCTCGAAAGGAAGAACGCTTTCAGTGAGTTTGGAAGCCTATCCAGACACCTTGGCTTTTGGCGGATATCAATTTTATCAGTCGGTATTTTCTTTCCAAAGTTCGAAATTCCTAGGCGCTCCTGAAGTTTCCTCTAGTCTGGTTTTCTCTTCTAGAAAACAGCAATTAAACTTCTTGACGCCTACAGAGAATTTTAAATTGGATGCGCTTTGGGATCAAGATCGCATCAACTTTGGCCTTGATTTTAAACAGCAAGGTGAGGAGAATTCAGCTCATTTAGCGGGGGCTTGGGCTTTCGAAGAAGAGGGTTTGTCTCTGAAATTTAAGGATACCTATTTCCGCATTTTAGGCCAAGACTGGGCGATGGATCCAGCCAATAAAATCACGATTCAAGGGCCGGAATGGAAGGCGGATCGGGTCTTAGTTTCGAACCAAAATCAATCTATTTCGTTGCAAGGTAGCCTTTCGAATGACACAACGGAGACCATTAAATTGCGGGCGAATCACTTCCAATTATCTACCTTGAAACCCCTGTTTGCCACGAAGACGACGGGTGAATTGAATGGAGAAATTGCAATTCAAGATTGGTACCACCATACCCGTTTGGACTCCTGGTTATTAGTGGATTCGTTGCGGTTGAACAAGTTTTATATTGGGAATTTGCAGGGGGTAGGCACCTATTTAGCGGACGAAAAAGCGATGGATTTAAATTTAAACTTAAACCGTTTAGGGGAATCCGTTTTGTCTTTGACTGGGTCCTATATGCCTTTTGAGGAGGACCAAAAATTGAATGTGAAAGCTGAATTGAATCAAACAGATTTACAGATTTTAGAACCCTTTACGGAAGGGGTTTTTTCTGGTTTGAAAGGTTCTGCATCGGGTAATTTGCACATCGGAGGCTTGCCTACGAAGCCGGAGATAACGGGAGATATCGTATTCTCGAAGGCGGGTGCGGTATTTGATTATTTGAAAACATCGATGTCTGTATCGGATACGGTAAACTTTACGCCACGTAAGATTTATGCCAAAAACTGGAAAGTACTTGATGCAGAAGGAAATAAAGCATTAGTCAATACCACGCTGCAGTTTCCAGAGGGTAAGCCCTTTGAGCTGGACATCCTAGCAAACTTAGATCATTATAAATTATTGAATACGAGTCGGGAGCCGAATTCGATTTATTACGGGTTAGGCTATGCCTCAGGTCCGATGCGGGTATCTGGATCGATTGATAATTTAGTCGTTTCGGCTGATTTAAAATCGGAGAAAGGGACACGCTTATTCATTCCCTTAGATAGGGAAGAGGATGCGACAGAAGCGGAGGATTATAGTTTTGTTAGTGAAATTGAGGCGACTAATGTGGAGCAAGCAGTTGCGGCCGTTTCAACAAAACTGCAGGAGGATGGGATTACGCTCGACCTTCGTTTAGCCTTGACCCCTGAGGCCTATGGAGAGGTTCAGTTTGATGCGAAGAAAGGGGATGTGATGCGGATGTATGGTTCAGGTGACATCAAGATGAATTTGGACAAAAAAGGGGCCTTTAAAATGGTGGGTGATTATGCCATCGATCAGGGGGATTATACCTTTACGCTTCAAAATTTGATTAATAAAAAGTTCGCGATTCAACGAGGTTCTAAGATCTCATGGACCGGTGATCCACTTGAAGCAAACGTGAATATCAAGGCAATTTATACGCAATATGCGTCCTTATTCCCCATCTTATTAGATACGACTAATAAGGGTAATTTGCCGGAATTTAAGCGCCGTTATCCAGTCGATGTGACGATTAGTTTACAGGATCGCTTGTTATCACCAAGCGTGAATTTTGATATTGGTATCCGGGATTATCCAAAGGATATGACCTTGAACGGCGCAGTGACTGCCTTTACGAATCGGATCAAAACCGATGACCAGGAGTTAACGCGTCAGGTAAGTAATATCTTGTTGTTTGGCCAGTTAGTTTCTCCATTCGGTGGTAGTGGTTTAGCCCTAGGAAATTTGATGGGTAATTTCACGGAGATGCTCTCGAACCAGTTGAGTAATTTGGCCTCTAAAATCAACAAGGATTTAGATATTTCAGTATCTCTGGGTGGGGGAGCCTTGAATCAAGACATCTTGTCCAATCTACAATTACGGGCCTCTTATAACTTTAATGATCGCTTGCGCATTACGAGAAGTGGTGGATTTACCGATGCTAGAAACCAAACGAGTCCGCAGGTATTACTTGGCGATTGGGCCTTGGAATGGTTTGTGAAGCCAGATGGAAGTTTACGTTTGAAGACCTATAATCGGAACGTGCAGACGACGATCTTAGGTTCCTTTAACTCCTATCAGATTAACCAAACAGTGGGCGCCAGCTTACTCTATAATAAGGGTTTCAATACCTTCTTTTGGCAAAAGAAGAAATAAAAAAGGCCACCCTTTCGGATGGCCCCTTTCAAAAATAATAGGAGGAAATTACTTTACCTCGAATGCACCAGTTCCGATTTGGAAACCTTCTGCATATAATTCTACTGTGTATTTACCTGGCTTGTAAGCAACTCCACCGCGTGGGTAAGTTACCGCTACTGTTTGGCCATCGTTTGAATAGTCAAATGATTGCTTAGCCGTGTAAGTTAATTCTTTTCCGTTGATCGTGATACGGCCAGAACCGATTGCTTCGTCAGATAAAGTAGCGCCTTCACCATCTAATACGCGAACGTAAACCGTCTTGTTTTCTAACTTAGTAATAGGGTTCGTTGCAAGGCTAAATACCACTTTTAATTTCTCGATTTTCTTACCGTTCAAACGAGCTCTCTCTGTTTCTTTTCCTTTTGCATTCACCGCTAAAACTTTCAAGTTTTGAGCTTTTAAAGCAGCTGCGATGCTCACTTTACGCGCTAATTCTTTGTTGCGTTGGCTAACAGAAGAAAGTGTATCGTTTAACGTTTGGTTTTGGTTTTTCAAACCAGAGTTCTCTGTGTTTAACGTTGCGTTTTGCGTTGTTAACGTTTGATTGCTTTCTGTCAAAATACCGTTTTGCTTTTTCAACTCAACGATTTCGCCATCTTTAGTTGTTAAAACCGCGTTGTATTCTTTGATTTTCGCTTCGTAAGAGGCGATCGTTGCGTGGTTTGAGTTCTTTAAAGACGCTTTATCTTGTTCTAGTTGAACTTTCAATGCTTCTAAATCAGCTACTTGACCACCTAGCGATTTAATCTCGGCGATTTTAGCATCTAATTGGGTAGAAATCGAATCCAAAGAAGAGCGCGTATTCGCTAATTCAGTTGCTTTTTGTTCGATTTGCGTTGCTTGGTCTTTCGTCGTTTGGTACGAACGGAAGTACAAAACTCCTAATACTGCCGTTAGCACAGCTAAGACAATAAGGGCAGTTTTGGAATTGTTGTTAGGCGATTGTTCCATTTGGTATAAATTGATTTTTAAGGGTTTATAATTTTTAATGGCGCAAAATTACAAAATAAAGTCCACATTTCAGGGGGTATTTCGGATTGAAGCCTCTTTTTGATTAATTTGCATTACATATTTGTATCCTATGCCTACATACGACTTTATTGTCATCGGTTCTGGAATTGCTGGTTTATCCTATACGGTAAAGGTAGCGGACTATTTTCAGGAACGTCAAATTCCCATCAAAATTGCCTTGATTACGAAGACCGTGGCCGAAGAAACGAACACGAAATACGCGCAAGGAGGGATTGCAACGGTTTGGGATACAGCGGATTCCTTTGAAAAACATATCGATGATACGATGGTGGCCGGCGACTTTGTGAGTGATCGCAAGGTGGTGGAAATTGTAGTGAAAGAGGCGCCTGAGCGTTTGAAAGAATTGATTGCCTACGGAACAGATTTCGATCGCCAGGCTGATGGGTCTTTTGATTTAGTAAAAGAGGGAGGCCACTCGGATAAGCGCATTTTGCACCACAAAGATTCCACGGGAAATGAGATTGAACGGGCTTTATTAGCCAAAGTCAAATCGTATGACTGCGTGGATTTCTTCACCCATTACTTTGCCGTTGACTTAATTACCCAACACCATTTAGGGGAGAAAGTGACAAAAGATACTCCGGGTAAGAAGTGTTTTGGGGTCTATGTTTTGAATCTCAAGACAAATAAAATCGAAACCTTTTTAGGGAAAACCACTTTGTTAGCGACGGGTGGAATCGGTCAAGTCTATCAATCGACGACCAATCCGACGATTGCGACAGGGGACGGAATCGCCATGGCTTATCGCGCCAAAGCCTTTGTTCAAGGAATGGAATTCATTCAATTTCACCCGACGGCCTTATATAATCCAGGAAAGAAACCTTCTTTTTTAATTTCCGAAGCCGTTCGTGGCCACGGAGGTATTTTGAAGAATCAAGACGGTTCTACTTTTATGGAAAAGTACGATTCGCGTCTTTCGTTAGCTCCTCGTGATATTGTGGCGCGGGCGATTGACTCGGAGATGAAAAAGAATGGAACGGACCACGTTTTCTTAGATACGCGTCACATTCCTAAAGAGGAGATTCTACAGCATTTTCCGATGATCTATAACCATTGCCTGAAGGTGTTGGGGATTGATATGTCGCAAGAAATGATTCCGGTTGTTCCCGCACAGCACTATTTATGTGGCGGAATTATCGTGAATGAATATAGCCAAACGAACATTGAAAATCTCTATGCAGCCGGAGAATGTTCGTTTACGGGCTTGCATGGGGCGAATCGTTTGGCCTCTAATTCCCTATTAGAAGCGATCGTTTATGCGCACCGCGCTTTCGAGAAATCGGTATCCGAATATGGAACTCAAATTTTGCCGGAGGGCATTCCATCGTGGAATGATGACGGAACGCGTCATCCGGAAGAAATGGTCTTAGTAACCGAAATGACTCGTGAGTTAGAGTCGATTATGTCGAATTACGTGGGGATTGTTCGGACGGATCGCCGTTTGAAAAGAGCCTATGATCGTTTGGAATTGATCTATTTAGAGCACGAAGAATTGTACCGTCAATCGAAAATTACGGTGCCTTTATGCGAATTAAGAAATATGATAAATGTGGCCTATTTGATCATCAAACACGCAAGGGCCCAACGGGAAAACAAAGGTTTACACTATAACCTAGATCTGATTCTTTAGGTAAGAAACGATTACATCAAGTCCTTTTTCGAAGTGGTGATTGTTCGGGATCACGATATCACAGCTGCGTTTGTGCGGGCGAATGTATTCCTCATAAGTGGGCTTCACGTGGTATTTCCAGCGGTACATCACATCCTGCAAATCATAACCACGCTCTTCATTGTCGCGCTTGATTCTGCGCTTTAATTTGATTTTATCTTGGGCGTCGATGAATATTTTTAGGTCCAAAAGCTGTGCCACCTCCGGAAAGTGAAATACAAAAATCCCCTCTACCACCAAGATTTTACGCGGATGAAAATGCAACATGTCTGGCACCCTCTCCGTGTTGTTGAAGGTATACTCTAAACGACTAACTACTTCGCCATTGCGTAATCGTTCGATATCAGCCGCAAAAGCTTGGTCGTCGATGGCGCCCGGAAGATCGAAGTTTTCGATTCCGTTGTGATCTTTTGTCTGATCTTCAATGGGACGGTAGTAATTATCTTGGGACAAAAGACAGATGTCATCGGTTTTGAACTGTTCCATTAATCGGCTTAAGAAGAGGGTTTTACCTGAGGCGCTACCTCCAGTGATACCGATAATAAAGGGACGTTCGATTGTTGACATATGTGTTTAATTCCGTTGCAAATTTGCGAAAAGGTTTTTATTTAAGCTAAAAAACGACTTTCATTTTCGGAATTTGAGGTAAATGGCTACCTCATCTTTGACCTGCGTCGAAACATGCTGTAGTTCCGCTTGCTCGAATTCGTCGATGATTTCTTGTTCAAAAAAGAGGTCTTTCCCGCATCCATCGTGCTGTAATCGCTCTGTTTTAGATATCTCTTCTTCGATGATGACAATGCCATTTTCGTTTAAGGCACTTTTGATTTTCGCTAGCATTGCTGTGCGATCTTCGAATTCGTGCCAAGCATTAAATACCCAAATTTGATCCAGTTTTTGCAAACTTTCTGGATTCAATGCGACCTCCGTCTGCCAAACTAAACCCGTTTTCTCCGTGAAATAGTCAATACTGTCTTGGATATCCTCCTGCTCTACGAGTGGATCCACCAGCGTTAGGTGTTGTGCAGGATAATGCAAGCATAGGCTTACTTCCCACCAGCCATATCCGCAGCCAATTGATGCGATGCGATCTTCTTTTTGCCATTGCCCAAAATCGTAGAATTCTTTCATAGACTCGCAATTTAAGGTATATTTGACCAATAAAATAAAAACACTATGGCGATTTTTATTGCACCGACGGCCAGCGTCATGGGCCGCGTTTTTGTCTCGAAGGATGTGTCTGTTTGGTATGGCGCAGTGATTCGTGCAGATGTAGAAGAGATTCATTTGGGTGAAGGATGCAATATTCAAGATAATGCAGTTCTGCACGCAGATGAAGGTGATAAAACCATCATTGGACCTCACGTTACGGTCGGTCACGGTGCGATTGTTCATGGCGCAGAAATAGGCGAGGGTAGTTTAGTGGGAATGCAAGCTACGGTGTTGAATAGGGCCAAAGTAGGCAAGTTTTGCCTCATCGGAGCTCATGCCTTAGTCACGGAAGGGATGGAAATTCCTGATTACTCCCTTGTTTTAGGAACGCCAGCAAAGGTCGTTAAGACGCTGAATGAAGATCAAATTAATCGCCTTAAATACGGCCCACCACATTATGTAAAAATGGGTGCCGAACACAAATCAGGCAAATTCCCTTTATTAACCGCAGCAGACTTCGAATAATGGAACTCATACTCATTCGCCACGCGCACGCAGGGCCACATACAGCTGACGATAAAGGTCGCCATCTTTCGGAAAGAGGTATCGAAGAAGCTCTCCTTTTAGGCGAATGGATGCATTTGAAACAATTCCCTGCGGGGTTTTGGCTAATTTCTGATGCTATTCGCACGCGAGAAACGGCAGAATTACTCGGTAAGCCCTTTTCGGAATTTGAGTTATCCGAATTTTGGTATATCTCTAGCGGTCCAGATTATGTGACCGAAATCGCGAAGCGAACGGAACCCATTTTGTACCTGGTTGCGCACAATCCATCTATTTCTTACCTTGCCTCGTATTTAACCGGTGATATGATCCAAATGGAAACTGCGGGTTGTCTATCTTTGCATTTTCCGGGTCTAAGCTCTTGGTCAGAAATCACCAAAGCCTCGGCCACCATCACGCATCAACTATGAACAAGAATCAAAAAATCTTTCGCTGGGTGTTAATATTGTTTACGCTGCTGATGATTGCGTTAGCGGTTCAGATGGCAAGCAATACCACTGCACCCTGGAACAAAAAGAAGCATAGCAGTCGCTAGTCGTCCTTCGGACTTAGTCACGACTATGTCGTTTAGTCGCCGCGTTGCGGCTTAGTCGTCCTTCGGACTTAGTCGACTGAAAATATTTTATGAATGCATCGCCGCAGGCGAATCCAACTCTATGCTTTATTCTTTGTGCTTTATGCTTTAAAAGAATATCTCTACTCTATACTCTCTAATCTATACTCTAAAGTACACTAGCGATGTGACGCAAATGATGCTCACAATGCCACGCATAGATCCCCAACACCTTATCTAAAGGATAGGTGAATCCACGTTCTGGGTGTAAATAGGTTTTCTTCCAATCTGCTTCCGTTAGTGTTTCCATTAAATATACCCAACGCAAGTGGATGTAACGCAAGCCCTCAATAGACCAAGCGATAGGTGCTTGATTGCCGTCTGGCATCGATGCCCAATCGTCTTCGCTGTAGGGTTTGATGGTCGGATTTTCTTCCGTTAAAGCCATCTTGAAACGGATATAGCTGTTCATGTGGCTATCCATTAAATGGTGAATTACTTTGCGAGCAGACCAGCCACCTTCGCGGTAAGGTTTCTCTAATAAGGTTTCATCAACACCCTTTAATAAGGCAGTTAAATCTTCAGCTGTCGTTGCGATGGTTTTGATCCAAGCAGCTCTGATTTCTGGCGTAATAACCTCTGGCTGTTTGTATTTCCCGATAGGGTATTGCAATGGGTTCAGTTCTGTATTAGACATTCGTGTAAAATTTAGTGATGTCGATAGCCGCTTCTCTCGTGTGAGCAATCAAGGGATGAACTCCTGTTTTGATGGCTTCTAACATTTCTTTGGCGGTATCTTTACTTAAATGAGCGACATGTAGAGGAAGCAATGTTTCGCCCTCTTCGATTTCCAAAGGAGTGCAAACGCGGAAATTTTCGGTTCCAAGGGCTGCTAATTCAGCTGCTTTCTGTTTAATAGCTTGGAAGCTGGCTTCTAAGGCCTCATCGTTCGCGCCACTAATTTCCAAAACTTGGATTTCTTGTGCTGCTTTGGCTTGCAAGGAAGCTGCAATGGTTTCGTCTAAGGCTTTTAATTGCTGGCTAATGAAATAGTAGTTTTTGCCCGTTCTTAAGCGCTCCCGGATGGATTGACGGATGAAGTAGGTCAAAGAATCCGTCACATTAAGCCCAATTTCAGCCATTTGCTTGAAGATTAATGAGCTAGGCGACATGCCTGGAATAGTGTTGGGATCGTGTAAAACGACAATGCCATTCGTATCTAAGAAACCATCAATACGGGTACAAACGCCAAAACCTAAGTCCTCAAAAGCTTGTTTTACTTGCGCTTGAATCACTTGTAAGTGAGCCAGGCTCGCGTGCATTGGGATGCGTTTACGCGTTAATTTTGATTTGTATTTGGCATTAAAATCAAACACTTCTACTGATTCGTCGATAACAATCTCGGTAGGAGGGAGAGCCACTGCCTGACCGGCTGGGGTTTGGATGACACCACAACTAAATTCGTTTCCATTCACGAAGGACTCTAATAAGATGGCATCTTCTGAGTGAATGGATTGAATGCTTGCTTTTGTGACCGTGTGGGTGAAGTACTCGCGAAGGGCTTCTAATAAGTTAGCTGGATGATGGTAAACCTGTTTCTGGAACACGACTGGGAAACCGATTCCCTCGTCTAGGTTGACCATTTTTTGTAATAAAGCTACATGTGCCTCTTCGTCTAATTTAATCCACTCCTCGCGGTAAATTTCCTCAATGAAAAGACATTTTTTGATGGCTTTATCGAAAACCTCCAGAGAATCTTCTTTCACGAAGGCAAGGCCTATGGAGGATCCTTGGTGTGGGGCTTTGGCCACAAAAGGGATACCGATTTCTTTCTTTACTTGTTCGAAAAGGGTCTCTCTGCCGTATTTAGTATAGTCGTCCCGTTGTAAAACGAAGAATTTCTTCTCTAAGCCAACGGACTTTTTCAGCCATTCGTTTTGTTTGGCCTTGTCGATACCGATGGCAGATCCTAGCACACTAGGTCCAGAATAAGGAATGTTATACCATTCTAATAGTCCTTGAATACTGCCGTCCTCTGCGCCTGGACCATGCATAGCGATGAAGGCAAAGTCAAAGTGTTTGGCAAAATCAGCCGGCTGAATGATCGTTCCGACTTCTTGTAGAAGAGCAGTCGCATCCGTATCGGGCAATGATTCAATGTAGACGTTGAAGGGAGCGGTTTGGAGTCGTTGTGGGGGATAAAATGAGCGAATCGATTCCTCGAAAATGAGCTCCTCTTTGATCAAGATAAAGTTGCCTAAGCTATCCACGAAAACGGGGATGGGCTGAAACAAAGCCTTGTTTAGGTGAGCCATGGCTGTTTTACCACCTAAAAAACTGATTTCCCGTTCACGCGCGGGGCCGCCAAAAAATATTCCTATCCGCATCATATGCCTTTTAGGGTTTTACTTCTTCTACTGCTATAATTTCTGGGACATCTCTACGGATGGCCTCTTCTACCCCTGCTCTGAAAGTCATAGCAGACATGTTGCAAGATTGACAATTGCCTGTTAGGGCTAATTTAAGCACATTTTCAGGAGTGATTTCGACAATTTCTACATTGCCACCATCGGCTACTAAATAAGGTCTAATGCTGTCTAACGCGGTTTGAATGCGATTATGTAGCGGGTGATTTTCCATATTAAGAGGCTTGATTCGCGTTAGAAATGGCAACTTGCTGGGCTAAATTAGCTGCAATGGATGCAAACGCATCGGCGCTTGGGCCTTCACTCGAGGCGATGGGTTTACCTTCGTCACCTGCTTCGCGAATGGCTTGAATTAACGGAACTTCACCTAAGAAAGGAACCGCATATTTTTCGGCTAATTGCTTTCCGCCATCCTTACCAAACAAATAGTATTTGTTTTCAGGCAATTCAGCTGGAGTGAAATAGGCCATATTTTCAACTAAACCTAATAAAGGAACATTGATGCCCGCTTGTTTAAAGAAGGCTAATCCTTTCGTCGCATCGGATAAAGCGACTTTTTGAGGAGTCGTTACGATTACTGCGCCAGTAAGTTTGATTAGCTGTACTAATGTCAAATGTATGTCCGATGTCCCTGGAGGAAGGTCGATTAATAAATAATCTAATTCATCCCAGTTCGTATCCCCAAAAAACTGACGCAAAGCCTGCGTCATCATAGGTCCTCTCCAAGGCACTGGACTTTCGCTCGGAGCTAAAAAGCCCATGGAAATCATCTTGATGCCATATTGCATGATGGGTTGAATGCGATTCTTGCCATCTACTTCTGTTACAAGCGGCTGTAAATCTTCTGCTCCAAACATCACCGGAATCGAAGGTCCAGAAATGTCTGCATCTAAAATCCCCACTTTCGCTCCAGCATTTTTCAAGGCCATCGCTAAATTCGCCGTTACGGTTGATTTACCTACGCCACCCTTACCGGATGCCACAGCAATCACGTTTTTCACGCCTGGAATGAGGGGGTCTTTTGAGGTCAAAGTGGTTACTTCGGCCGTCATATGAATGACGATTTTGAGGTCTGGATGCACTAAGTTGTGAATCGCGTCTTCGCAATCTTTTCTGATCTTCTCTTTTAGTGGACAGGCTGGTGTCGTTAAAACAACGGTGAAGCGAACTTCGCCCACGCCTAATTCCACGTCTTTAATCATATTCAAGGTCACTAAATCTTTCTTCAGATCTGGCTCTTGAACGGTGCTCAAGGCACCTAATATAATCTCTTTGCTTACGCTTAATTCTCCCATGAATCTCTTTTCCTTTTCAAACCTCAAATATACGTGTTTTTTATTTCATGCGCGACGTATTCGGCGATTTTGCACGTATCAATTTCTTGGTATTTTTCGGTATTTAATTCCGCTAACAACACTTCTAAAACCCGTCTATGGTCGAATAATTTAGCCGGGTGAGGTTTGTGTGCCAAAGTTCGGTAGATCGAATCCCACCTCTTTGCAATGGTCAGCAGTTCTGGGTCGAAATAGGTTGCCATAAACCGTTCCCAAATATAGTCTTGTGCTTGCTCATTCGGATGTATCATATCAGCCTCATAAAAACGGTAATCGCGCAATTCATCCAGCATAATTTCGTAGGCTGGGAAATAGTGCACGTTCTCAAATTGTTTGGAAACGATGTCCGCCGCTACACGCAAGGTTGATTTAGAAACCTGGTTTTCCATCATTCCGTCTTTGGTGTGGCGAACAGGAGAGACGGTTAACACGACTTGAGTCGTAGATGGGAGATTATAGAGAAGAGAGCTGAAATTGGATACGATCTCATCTACCGTCGATAATCGTTTTTCGAAACGATCCGCCGGCATCTTGTGGCAATTAGCGACACTTTTATTTAGATGCTTGTCAAAATAACTAAATGACGTACCCCACGTGAGGATTAAAAAGTCTGACGAAGCGACAAATGTGGAGGCTTCATTAGCCACCGAACGAATTTCTTCTAGCAAGTCAGCCGAAGAAGTCGCTGTAAAAATGGAATGGTAATCGGGGTGCAAAAAATACCCACCGTGCTCATATAAATCCTCCGGTACCTCCCCTGATATAGCCCTAGTAATCGCGAATGGATGAAATAGGGTGCCCAAAGGCTGTGTCATTACCTCCAGTGGCAATTTACTCAAACGCGACCCCATCGAGGCGGCAAAACAAGAACCCATCGTCAGCACCCGGCTCCGATGGTTCATCGAAACGGATGCTGCTGGGATGGAGAAAGTTGTCGTAAGATTCATTATTTCAGGGAAGTCGCCCAGTTGTTCATTTTTGTTTCCAACACGTCTAATGGCATATTTCCATCCTTCAATAATTCGTCGTGGAAATCAGAAAGCTTGAATTTAGGGCCCAATTCTTTTGTTAAACGTTCGCGAATTTCGCGGATTTTCAAGGCTCCTATTTTATAACTTAATGCTTGGGCGGGAATGGCCATGTAGCGTTCGATTTCGGCAATTGTACCTTCTGCACTTAATGGCTCATTGTCCATCATGAATTTAATCGCTTCTTCACGAGTCATGTTTTTTGAGTGCATTCCAGCATCCACTACTAATCTTATCGCGCGGTGCATTTCATCACCTAGAGCGCCCATGTATTGATATGGATCCGTGTAAAGACCTAATTCCTTGCCTAAACTTTCAGTATACAATGCCCAGCCTTCTGCATAAGCAGAGTTGCCTCCAAATCGGCGGAACTTAGGTAAATCAGCGTTTTCTTGTTGTAAGCTGATTTGGTAATGGTGGCCAGGAATTGCTTCGTGCAAGAATAAGCTTTCCATTCCGGAAGTGGTATTGAATTTTTTAGCGTCCAAAATAGGTACATAGAATATACCTGGACGTGTTCCATCTTCTGATCCTTGGAAGTATTCAGCTGAGGCTGATGCGGCGCGGAAGGCTTCGGTTTGGCGAATTTCGAATGGCGTTTTAGGCACGCGACCAAACATCGTCTTTAACGACGGTTCCATCTTCTTATGAATGGCATGGAAAGCGGCTAAAACCTCTTCCGGAGTCTTATATGGGTAGAATTTCGGGTCAGTCTTCATGTGCGTGAAGAATTCCTCCAACGTGCCTTTGAAGCCCACTGCGTTCTTCGTTTTCTCCATTTCCGTGCGGATGCGTTTTACTTCGCTTAAGCCAGTTTGGTAGATTTCATCCGCCGGTTTGTCCGTGGTCGTTAAAACACGGATTAAGTATTGATAATAGGCTGCTCCATTTTTCAAGGCGCTAATCCCAGTACTTGTACGTGCTTTCGGTAAGTATTCATTTTGTAAAAACGCAGATAATCTAGCATAAGCTGGGAGAACTTCGTTTTGGATTGCCGCTGTGTATTCGGCAGTAAAACGCTTTTTGTCTGCTTCTGAGAATGACGCTGGGAATTGCTTTAATGGACCATAGAAAGTGGATTCCTTGATGTCCTTTACGGCGAATGCATTTAATTGAGGGATGATTTTAACTACCAAAGCTCGCGGCAATACATAATTCTCCTTCATTCCTCTACGGAAATAAACGATGGATGAATCTAAATAGGCTACGCCTTTTTTCATTCGCTTCGCCCAGTTTTCGTAATCCTTCACCGTCTTGAAAGGCTGAATTACTTGGCCTGAGCCTAATTGAGCAAAAGTTAGGTGGAAGCCATAGAATTGATTCAATGGAGTCAAATTATCTGGATAAGTCAATCCCTCCAAACCTAATTTGATGTCACGAGTCAATAAATCATAGGTGATTTGATCGTTCGCATTCAAATCTTCGCGATTTAATGCCGCTAAAGATTGCTGGTATTTTTCTAAAACGGATTTAACTAAAGCGCGGTGGCTATCCGTAAAATCGATGTTTAATTGATCATTGTAACGGTTATCTCCGTTTGCTGTCGCTGATCCGGGATTGAGTTTTAATTGCTCTTCATAATAATCGCCTACGATGGTGGCTAATTCGGAAGAGGGTTGGTCTGACTTTTTACAAGCGAAAAAGGTCATAAGAAGACCTAAGTAGAGGAGTTTTTTCATAGTGAATTTGCTGATTTTAGAGGCAATTTACGTAAATTGGTCTTTGCATTTATACCTAAGTTACGAATTTATACATTAAAGATTTACTATGTCAGGATTGGGAGCGGAGCGCGCACGATTACAATTACGAAACGACAATAAAGGTTGGAAGAAATGGGGTCCTTATTTGACAGAACGTCAGTGGGGAACCGTGAGAGAGGATTATTCAGCCCACGGAAATGCCTGGGGAACGATTACGCATGATATGGCCCGCTCGAAGGCCTATCGTTGGGGTGAAGAGGGAATCGGGGGTATTTCAGATAATAAACAACATGTTTGCTTTGCGTTTGCCTTTTGGAATCACCGAGATCATATTTTAAAAGAACGTTTTTTCGGGTTAACAGGAGCGGAATCGAATCACGGGGAGGACGTTAAAGAACTCTATTATTATCAGGATTCGACGCCTACACATTCCTACCAAAAAATGCTGTACAAGTATCCGCAGCAAACTTTTCCCTACCAGAAACTGATCGATGAGTCGCAGAAACGTAACCGGAAAGAGCCGGAGTACGAGCTTTTAGATACAGGGATTTTTGACAATAATGAATACTTCGATATCTCGATCGAATATGCCAAAGCGGACGAACAAGATATTTTGATTAAAGTAACCGTGGAAAACCTCTCGAAAGTGGCGGCGCCCATCACAGTTTTGCCTACCATTTGGTATCGCAATACCTGGTGCTGGGGTTACGAAAAATACAATTACAAACCACTTTTAACGGGTGTGGGGAATTCCTTTATCGAAGTAGATCACCGCGTGGTGGGCCGTTTTAAATTGTATGCAGAAGATGCGGATGAATTCCTTTTCTGCGACAATGAAACTAATTTTCAGCGCTTACATAACTCAGATAATCTGTCGCATTTTACCAAAGATGGGATTAACGAATATATCGTCAACAAGAATAAGCATGCGGTAAATCCGAACCATATCGGGACAAAAGCTTCTGTCAAATACACGGATAAAATTCCGGCAGGGGGTAAGAAAGTCTACCGCTTGCGCCTAAGCAATGTGACGCAGCGCGAACCATTTGCGGATTTTGACCAAATTTTTGAAGACCGAATCATTGATGCGGATCAATTCTATGCAGAATTGCAGAAGGGAATTGAAGACGATAATTTACGTTCTTTGCAGCGCCAGGCCTATGCCGGAATGTTGTGGACGAAGCAATGGTATTACTATAATGTATTCGAGTGGATTAAAGGTGATCCGTCCATGCCTAAGCCGGATCCGAGTCGAAAAAATGGCCGAAATAGCACTTGGAGGCACATGTACGCGGCGAATATTTTGTCTATGCCGGATAAATGGGAATACCCGTGGTTTGCGGCCTGGGATTTAGCGTTCCATACCTTGCCTTTGGCCAGATTAGATCCTGATTTTGCCAAAAGACAGCTAGCCGTTATCCTCCGCGAATATTACATGCATCCGAATGGTCAAATTCCGGCTTACGAATGGTCCTTCTCTGACGTTAATCCGCCGGTACATGCCTGGGCAACTTGGAAGGTCTACGAGATCGACAAGGAAATGAATGGCGGAAAAGGCGACGTGGTCTTCTTAGAGCGTATTTTCCATAAGTTATTATTGAACTTCACTTGGTGGGTGAACTTGAAAGATGAAGGAGGAAACAACATTTTTGGTGGTGGATTCTTAGGAATGGATAACATTGGGGTGTTCGATCGCTCCGCTCAATTACCGACCGGTGGACACCTTGAGCAAGCAGACGGAACGGGTTGGATGGCGATGTATAGCTTAAATATGCTGCGTATTGCCTGCGAAATCGCTCTAGAAAATCCGGTATACCAAGATATGGCCTCGAAGTTCTTCGAACACTTCTTGCACATTGCCGGGGCGATGCAGTCGATCGGTGGGGATAAATTAAATCTTTGGGATGAGGACGACCAATTCTATTATGACATGTTGCACAAAGAAGATGGTTCGGCTGAACTATTGAAGGTGCGCTCCATGGTAGGTTTGATTCCACTTTTTGCCGTGGAAACCTTGACATCTGAAATGCTGGAGAAACTACCAGCTTTCAAACGTCGCGTCGAATGGGTTTTAGCGAATCGTCCAGACTTAGCGAACTTGATTTCACGTTGGTACGAACCCGGAAAAGGGGAGACACGTTTGCTTTCGATTTTACGTGGTCACCGGATGAAGATGATTATGAAAAGGATGTTCGATGAGACCGAATTCTTATCTGATTTTGGCATTCGTTCTTTGTCTAAATACCATAAAGAGAACCCTTATAAATTCAATTACGAAGGAGGCACACTACAAGTCGATTATACGCCGGCAGAGTCAACGGGCGATATGTTTGGAGGGAATTCGAACTGGCGTGGACCTATTTGGTTCCCTATGAACTACTTGATTTTGGACTCCTTATCTAAATTCTCTGACTATTATGGGTCAGATTACGAGGTAGAATTCCCAACGAATTCGGGTGAAATGATGAATATTAAAGACGCTGCGCGTGGAGTTTCTGAGCGTTTGTTAGCGATGTTTGTACCCGGAAAAGACGGAAAAATACCGATGTACGGTGAATACGATAAGTTCAAAGATCCTCATTTTAAAGATTCACACCTCTTCTTCGAATACTTCGATGGAGATACGGGCAAAGGATTAGGCGCGAACCACCAAACCGGTTGGACGGGCTTGATCTCCGAAATAATCAGACAATTACATGGCAAAAACTAGTCCAGAAGAGAATTTTGCGGCCTTAGGCCTGACACTTCCACCAGCTCCTAAACCTTTAGGCGTATACAAGCCGGGTTTACATGTCGATCATTTTTACTATGTTTCAGGCCATGGCACGGTGCAGACGGATGGCTCTTTGATCATCGGTCGCATCGGAAAAGACTTGGATATAGAAGAGGGGAAACTAGCGGCGCGTCAGGTGGGTTTAGCGATTTTGGCCACCTTAAAAGCACAATTAGGATCTCTGAATCGCATTAAACGCGTCATTAAAGTCCTTGGAATGGTCAACGCGACGGAGGATTTCTTGCGTCACCCTTACGTCATCAACGGATGTAGCGAATTATTCGCCCAGGTGTGGGGGGAAGAAAATGGCATAGGTGTTCGTTCCGCAGTGGGAATGGGGACTTTGCCAGATAATATTCCGGTAGAAATCGAAGCAGTTTTTGAACTGAACGATTAAGCGGAAACCTCCAACATAGCTTTCAAAGCCTTGTAGGCAGGAACGCGCGTTGCTTCGGGTAAATTGATTTCAGGCAACTCGTAATACAAGGCGTTATACAATTTCTCCAGCGTATTCATCTTCATATATGGGCATTCGCTGCACGCGCAGGTATTTTGTTCGTTTGCCGGAGCAGGAATCAAGTGCTTGTGCGGAACGGATTGCTTCATCTTGTGTAAGATTCCTGCCTCTGTTGCCACGATGAAAGTGGAATTAGGCGATGTTTCTACGAATTTCAATAGTGCCGTCGTTGATCCTACATAGTCCGCTTCTTTCAAGATCACTTCCTTGCATTCCGGGTGCGCGATCAATAGCGCATCGGGGTATTCTTGCTTTAACACGGCTAATTTCTCTAATGAAATGTCGATGTGAACCATGCAAGCACCTTCCCAAAGAATCAATTCACGTCCCGTCTTGTGAGCGACATAGCGACCTAAGTTTGCGTCTGGAGCAAAGATGATTTCGCGATCAGCGGGAATCGATTCCACGATTTGCACCGCATTCGAAGAAGTACAAATGATGTCCGTCATCGCCTTGATATCGGCTGAACAGTTGATATAAGAAACCACGACTGCGTTTGGATGCTTCGCTTTCAATGCGGCAAATTCAGCCACTGGCACAGAATCCGCTAAGGAACAACCTGCGTTAAAATCCGGAACGACCACTTTTTTCGTGGGATTCAAGATTTTCGCTGTTTCACCCATGAAATGAACACCACAGAAGACGATTAAATCCGCCTCTGTTTTCTCAGCAGCCTGGGATAAACCTAAGCTGTCGCCTACGTAATCCGCTAGTTCTTGGATTTCACCATCTACGTAGTAGTGTGCCAAAATCACCGCATTTTTCTCCTTCTTTAAGCGTTGGATTTCGGTGATTAGTTCGACGCCTTTAGGGGTAGAACGGGCAATGTAGCCCACAGAGGTTGCTTCTTCTAGTAAATTCATTTCGCTTTTAGGCTTAAATCTAAACTCTTCACTTGGTGGGTTAAAGCCCCCACGGAAATATAATCGACTCCAGTTTCGCCATAGGCGCGGAGTGTTTTTTCATTGATACCGCCAGAAGCTTCTGTCGTGAAACGTCCGTTAATCTTGCGAATCGCATCACGGAGGCGATCAGGCGTAAAATTATCTAACATGATGCGCTTTACGCCGCCAATGGCAAGAACCTCGTCTAGTTCAGTCTCGTTTCTCACCTCGATCATCACATCTACCGGTTTGGCTAAGGTCTCATTATAGTTAAACGCTTTTTCCAAAGCTTGCTTAATTCCCCCCGCAAAGTCCACATGATTATCTTTAATCAAGATCATGTCAAATAAGCCGTAACGGTGATTTACCGCTCCACCTATCTGACAAGCCCATTTTTCTGCTAATCGGAAGTTAGGAGTTGTCTTTCTAGTATCTAATAATTTTGCTCTAGTTCCCTCAAGAATGTTTACCAAAGAACGTGTGTAAGTCGCAATCCCTGACATACGTTGCATGCAATTCAATACTAAACGCTCCGCTTTCAATATCGATTGGGAGGATCCACTGACCTCTAAAACTACTTGTCCTGGTTCGATCCAGGTTCCATCCGGAATGAATAACTTCACTTGTAATGCGGAATCTACCTCCTTGAAAATAGCGACAGAAAGTTCTACTCCAGCCAAAACTCCCCGGTCCTTTACTTTTAGTTCCGCAGTTCCTTTCGCATCCGCTGGGATCGTAGAAAGGGAGGTGTGATCGCCATCACCCACATCTTCCTTAAGGGCTGATTGGATGAAGGCTTGTACGTAAGAAGGGTCTTTGTAGTTGAACATGCGTCTATTTTACGCCCCAAAATTACGAAAATTACCCGGAGAATTGATTTCTAAGAAAAATATCCTATTTTTGCTACCTACAATGCAAAAGAAGGTTAAAATATCCCATCTCATCCTGTTTATCCCCGTGCTTTTTTGGCTCGTGGCTAAGCCTATCTCCCTGTTCGCAGTAGAGACAGGTGCAGTAAAGACGGAGAAGACTTCTAAGCAAACGATTGTTAAGGCCGAGCAGAATGTCTATCAATCTGCCACCAACTTACAACTCGATTTTCCACAAGATTGGAACTTTAGTAGCCCTACCGAAATCTTTGTTGCGCGCTCTATGCAAGCCATTAAATTGCCTGCATTCACTCATCGCACGCAATTCTTACGAATTTTATTTACCCAATTTATAGCCACTCTGGCGCCGTGAGAAGCCGTCGCTAGTCGACAGTGGGCAGTGGGCAGTAATCAGTAGCCAGTAGCCAGTAGACAGTAGTCAGTTCTGAGGCACCATTCACCACTCACCATTTACCATTCATTTACCATTTATAATTCACCATTAACAATTTAAGTTATGCGTTACAAAAGTGCCATTATTTGGCTGTCTACGATTATTTCAGCCTTATGTATTTTCTTCCTATCGTTTACGTGGAAGTCTAATCAATTAAAAGAACAAGCTATCAAGTATGCTACGACAGCAGATGGCAAAGTAGATGCGGCGAAGCGTTTACATTTCATTGATTCCCTTTGGAAACAACCCGTATATATCGGATATACGTTACAAGAAGTGACTCAGTATGCTTTGCAAAAAGGTCTTGACTTAGAAGGAGGTTTGCACGCGGTTTTAGAGGTTTCTCCAGCAGAAATCTTACGTGCACTTTCAGGTAAGTCAAACGATCCAGCATTCGAGAAAGCATTAGCAGCGGCAGGTGCAGCGCAAGCAACTTCGACGAAATCGTTTAACGAATTGTTCTACGATGAATTCGCGAAGGCGGCTCCTAACCAAACTTTAGCATCTGTATTCGCTAATTCAGTGAACCGCGGAAAAATCTCTTCTACTTCATCTGATTCACAAGTGAAGAAGGTGATTGATGCAGAAATCGACGGTGCAGTAGATCGCGTTTACAAAATTATTCAAGCGCGTATCGATAAATTCGGTGTAGCTAACCCGAACATCCAACGTCTTCCAGGTACGAACCGTATTCAGGTAGAATTACCAGGTGTGGAGAATCCAGAGCGTGCACGTAAATTATTATCAGGTGCAGCGAAATTAGAATTCGTAGAGTGTTATGAATTGAACGAATATGGTGCTGGCTTGAACGCTTTAGGCGCTTTATTAGACAGAGAAGCGAAGGCTCCAGTAGCAGCAGCTGCACCAGCGGCGGCTCCGGCTACGAAGGATACGGCGGCTAATGCTTTGGCAAACAAATTAGCAGCGGCTCCAGCATCGAAAGATTCAGGAAAAGCAAAAGCAGATACGTCTGCAGGTTCAGCTTTAACAAAATTATTCTTGCCTTTAGGAAACAACATCGGTGTATATGTAAAAGATACGGCTCGTGTGAACGCTTTGTTCGCTCGTGCTGAAGTAAAAGCGATGTTCCCTGCGAACTTAACGTTTGCTTGGGCAGCGAAAGGAATTCCAGCGAAGAATGGCGACGAAATCCTTTCATTAGAGGCTTTGAAAAAAGGTGAGGGTCAATCAGCTCCGTTAGAGGGTGATGTGATTACAGATGCAGCACAAGATTTTGATCAAGCAGGTCGTGCGGAAGTGACGATGGCGATGAACGGAACCGGTGCACGTATTTGGAAAAACTTAACAGGTGCAAACATTGGACGTCGTATCGCGATCGTTTTAGATGGTTATGTATATTCTGCACCAGTTATTAACGGTGAGATTCCAGGTGGTCGTTCTTCGATCTCAGGAAGCTTTACAGTAGAAGAGGCAAAAGATTTAGCGAACGTGTTGAAAGCAGGTAAATTACCTGCTCCTACACGTATTGTAGAAGATGCGTTTATTGGTCCATCTTTAGGGGCTGAGGCGATTAACCAAGGTTATATGTCTATGGGCTTAGGTCTATTATTAGTAATCGTGTTCATGATTGGTTACTATGGTACACCAGGTTGGATGGCAAACTTAGCCTTGTTCTTTAACGTCTTCTTTATCGCAGGTGTTTTAGTCCAAATCCAAGCAGCGTTAACCCTTCCAGGTATCGCAGGTATCGTGTTAACATTAGGTATGGCGGTCGATGCGAATGTATTGATTAACGAGCGTATCCGCGAGGAATTACACAAAGGAAAAGGCTTGTTAGATGCGATTAATGTAGGTTACGAGAAAGCATTAAGCGCGATTTTGGATGGTAACATCACGACAGTATTGATCGGTGTGATCTTGATTATCTTCGGTTCAGGTTCAGTTAAAGGTTTCGGGGTAACACTTTGTATCGGTCTGGTAACGTCTGTATTTACTGCGGTATATATTTCTCACATCTTAATTGATTGGATGGCAAAACGTGCAATCAAAGCAGGTAAGGAGAAAGAAATGACATTCGAAACATTCATCTCACGTGATCTTTTCAAAGGAATGAACTTTGACTTTATCGGGAAGCGTAAGTATTCATATTGGTTCTCTTGGTCATTAATCGTTATCGGAGCTATCGTGTTATTCATGCAAGGCGGTTTCAACTTAGGCGTGGATTTCAAAGGTGGTCGTTCGTACGTGGTTGAGTTTAATCAAGCAGTACCGACTGACAAAGTGAAGGAAGCTTTATCGGATGATTTCGGTGGAAAAGGAGTGGAAGTGAAAACGTTCAATGGTCCTACGAAATTAAAAGTTACGACGTCTTACTTAGTGGAAGATGAGTCGATTACGGCGAATAATACGGTTCGTACAGCGTTAGAAACGGGGTTGAAAGAATTCTCAGCTCAAGGTCCTAAGATTCAATCAGAGTCTAAAGTAGGAGCAACGGTTGCCGATGATATTTTGACACAATCATTCGTATCGATTTTCTATGCCTTGATTGCGATCTTTATCTATATCTTGATCCGTTTCCGTAAATGGCAATATTCATTAGGTGGTATTGTTGCCTTAGTTCACGATACCTTAGTGGTATTAGGTATGGTAGGTATCGTTCGTTTATTCGGTTTCGAATTAGAGGTAGATCAAGTATTTATCGCGGCGGTATTAACGGTGATTGGTTATTCGATTAACGATACCGTGGTAGTATTTGACCGTATCCGTGAGGAAATCGGTTTAGATGCTGATCTAGGAAACAAGGCGTTAATGATCAAAACGATCAACGAATCAATTAACCACACGATGTCTCGTACGGTTATGACTGCGACTACGGTATTCTTAGTAGTAACGGTGTTATTAATCTTCGGTGGTGACGTGTTAAGAGGTTTCTCTTTCGCGATGTTTATCGGGGTTGTGTTTGGTGCTTATTCATCTATCTTCGTAGCGGCGCCAATTGTGATTGACTTCGGAACTTCGAAGAAAGAAAAGAAATAGTTTGTTCTGCTGGTTGCTCGAGAGGGTGACCAGCATTTTTTTATTTCATCCTAAAAACTAGAATTATGAATAACAGTATTTGGAGAAAAAAACCAATGCACATGTTTGAGCAAGACATGCAAAAAAGCGAGCTCAAGCGTGTACTAGGAAAATGGAGTTTAACGGCTATCGGTATCGGTGCGATTATCGGTGGTGGTGTTTTCGTTTTAACAGGTACAGCCGCTCACTATCACGCGGGTCCTGCTTTAGCTATCTCATTTGTTATCGCTGGTATTGGCTGTATTTTTGCAGCTCTTTGCTATGCAGAATTTGCGGCGATGTTACCTGTAGAAGGTAGCGCTTATGCGTATGCTTACGGAACGGTAGGTGAATTATTTGCTTGGATTATTGGTTGGGGATTGATCCTCGAATATGCGATGGGTGCCATGACGGTCGCCGTGAGTTGGTCCGGATACTTTAATAAGCTCCTCCATCTCTTTGGTCTACATTTACCAGCAAATTTAACGAATGACCCGGTGACTTTTGGTGGAGCTGCGGTGAATTTGCCAGCACTAGTGATTGTGTGGTTTGTGACTTGGATATTAGTCAAAGGGATTAAAGAAGCAGCTAGCGCAAACAACTTAATCGTTGTCTTGAAAGTGGCAGTAATTCTATTTGTAATCATTATGGGGGCTTTCTACATCGATGTAGCGAACTGGACTCCATTTATCCCAGAAGAGACTTTAGTGAAACACGAAAGTGGCGAGATGCTTCCAGCTTATGGCTGGGGTGGTATTATCTCGGGTGCATCAGCCATCTTCTTTGCGTATATCGGTTTTGATGCCGTATCTACGCAAGCAGGGGAGGCGATTAATCCGAAGAAAGATATGCCTTTCGCGATCATCGCGTCTTTATTGATTTGTACCGTATTATATATCGCGGTTTCGTTAGTATTAACAGGTATGATCAATTACAATGACATTACGGGTGATGCGTTAAAAGCACCAGTTGCCTTTGCTTTTGATAAAGCGGGACAACCTTGGGCGGTATTTATTATTACTGCAGCGGCAACAGCTGGATTGTTATCGGTAATGCTAGTGATGATGTTAGGTCAAACACGTGTGTTCTTAGGCATGGCGAAAGACGGTTTATTGCCAAAATTCTTCGCAGAAGTTCACCCTACCTTTAAAACACCTTACAAGTCAACGATTTTAGTAGGTGCAGTAGTTTCCGTGGTAGCTGGTTTCACTCCAATTTCTTTATTGGGTGATATGACTAGTTTCGGTACTTTATTTGCCTTCACTATGGTATGTTTAGCGGTATGGATTCTTCGTTTTAGAGATCCAAACCGTGACCGTCCATTCAAAGTGTCAGGCTTAAATATCATTGCTCCATTAGGTATCTTAGTGAACACCTTCTTAATCTTGAACTTAGGCCGTACAGCGCAGATATTTGCGTTAGCTTGGTTATTGTTCGGATTAGTGGTGTACTTCTTATATGGTAGACCAAAGTCTCACTTGAATACGAGAGAGTAATTCTAATATTACTTTTAGGAGAGCCGGGGCGAAAGCCCCGGCTTTTTTTTGCCCTTTTAATTCCCCCATTTTTGGCGTATTTTTGCACCTTGATTTTTTAATAAAGAACGAATGAGTCAGATTGTAACTGAAATTGCGAAACGCAGAACCTTTGGGATTATTTCTCACCCCGATGCTGGTAAAACCACATTGACGGAGAAATTGCTTCTCTTTGGGGGAGCAATCCAAACAGCTGGTGCCGTAAAATCGAACAAGATTAAGAAAGGCGCTACGTCTGACTTTATGGAGATCGAGCGTCAGCGTGGGATCTCGGTCGCGACATCCGTGATGACCTTCGAGTACAATCAATTAAAAATCAATATCCTGGATACACCGGGTCACAAGGACTTTGCAGAAGACACCTACCGTACCTTAACGGCGGTGGATTCGGTGATTTTGGTGATCGACTGTGTGAAGGGGGTAGAGGAGCAAACGGAGCGTCTAATGGAGGTTTGCCGCATGCGCAAGACTCCCGTGATCATCTTCATTAATAAGATGGACCGAGAAGGCCAAAACCCGTTTGATCTTTTGGACGAATTAGAACAAAAATTAGGCATCTCGGTGCGCCCATTAACTTGGCCGATTAATATGGGCCAAAACTTCAAAGGCGTATATAACCTCATGGAAAAATCGCTGAATTTGTTTTCAGCGAATAAGACCAAAATTGAAAAAGAAGTCGTTGCTGTGGACATCGACTCTGCTGAATTAGATACCCGCGTGGGAGAACGTGACGCGAATCAATTGCGCGAAGATGTCGAGCTGATCGACGGCGTTTACGAACCCTTTGACCGCAACGATTATTTGTCTGGTGATATCGCCCCTGTTTTTTTTGGCTCTGCTGTGAATAACTTCGGCGTTCAAGAACTTTTAGATACGTTTACCCGCATCGCACCTTCTACGCAAGCGCGTGGAACGGATGTACGTACGGTGGAACCAGAGGAAAAGAAATTCACTGGATTTATCTTCAAAATCCACGCAAACTTAGACCCGAAACACCGCGACAGAATCGCTTTCTTACGCATCTGTTCCGGTACTTTCAAACGCAACACTTTTTACCAACACATTCGCTTAAAGAAGAACGTTCGTTTCGCGAACCCCTACAACTTTATGGCCCAAGATAAAGAGGTCATCGAAGAAGGTTTTCCAGGCGACGTAGTAGGTCTTTATGATACAGGTAACTTCAAAATCGGTGATACACTCACCGAAGGCGAAGTATTGAACTACCAAGGCATTCCCTCTTTCTCTCCAGAAATCTTTAAGGAGTTAATTAACCTTGATCCGATGAAGGCCAAACAGCTCGAAAAAGGGATCGACCAATTAACAGACGAAGGGGTAGCCCAATTATTCTTGCAACCCCAATTAGGAAATCGCAAAATCGTAGGAACGGTAGGTGAACTTCAATACGAAGTAATCCAATACCGTCTTGAGCACGAATACGGCGCGAAGTGTCGCTTCGACGGCATGTCCGTGACCAAAGCCTGCTGGATCACTTCAGAAGATCCTAAAAAGCTTCAAGAATTCGTTCGCTTAAAGGGCCAAAACATCGCCCAAGATAAAGACGGCAACTACGTCTTCTTAGCCGAATCAGATTGGATTCTGCGTATGAACCAGACGAACAATCCGGAGATTGAATTCCACTTTACGAGTGAGTTTAAGTTAGCATAAAAAAAGGCCTCTAAACAGAGGCCTTTTTTTATGCTAATAGAGTAGAGATAGTAGAGAGTATAGATAATAGTTCTCTATCTCTTCTCTCTAATCTATAATCTCTTATCTACACCAAACCTAAATCCCCCTGAATCACCCCCACCTTCTTCTGCAATTCTGCATACACGGTAAAGAAGTCTGCCGCAGAAGATAAAGGAGCGTTTACAGAAACATAGAACTTAATTTTAGGCTCGGTTCCTGATGGACGCGCGGATACCTTCGATCCGTCAGCCAGGATTAATTGAATCACGTTGGAAGCCTCGATGCCTAAACCTACTTTGATAGGCGTTTTTTCGCCCGTTAATAAGTCGGTAGAAACTAATCCCTCATAATCTAAAACGCGAACTGGTTTCGAACCTGCTACGGTAGCTGGGACGTTCGAGCGCAAGTTGATCATCATTTGTTTGATCTCCTCGGCGCCGGCTTTTCCTTTTTTGGTCAATGAAATTAGACCCTCGTAGTAGAAATTGTTTTCTACGTACATTTCGGCTAGGAAGTCGAAGAGCGATTTGCCTTGATCTTTCGCGTAAGCCGTTAGTTCTGCGATCATCGCGCAAGAGGCCACCGCGTCCTTATCGCGCACTGCATCGCCAATTAAATAGCCGTAAGACTCTTCTCCTCCGCCTAGGAACTTTTCTTTTCCTTCTAGTTCGCGGATTACTTGGGCGATGTATTTGAAGCCCGTTAAGGTGTTATAGCAAGGCACGCCTTTAGAAGCGCACATTTTGTCGATCAAATCGGTCGTTACGATGGTTTTCGCGGCGAACTCGTTGCCCTTTAAATCCGATACTTTTAATAAGTAGTACAGGATTAGGCTGGCCATTTGATTCCCGTTTAACAGGGCCCATTCGCCGTCTGGGCTTTTCACAGCGGCTCCCACGCGGTCTGCGTCGGGGTCTGTGGCGATGACGAGGTCGGCATCGATTTCTTTGGCCTTATTTAATGCCAAAGTTAAGGCT
This sequence comes from Aquirufa lenticrescens, assembly GCF_019916085.1. Taxonomy (NCBI): domain Bacteria; kingdom Pseudomonadati; phylum Bacteroidota; class Cytophagia; order Cytophagales; family Flectobacillaceae; genus Aquirufa; species Aquirufa lenticrescens. The sequence goes on from NZ_CP049834.1 coordinate 594,456, forward strand.
TCCTTCTCCTCCGGATTCGGGTAAATCACCGTAGGGAAATTTCCGTTTGGAATGGCTTGCTCTTCTACAATCGTCACTGCTTCGAATCCTAAGAGGGCCAAAGCAGGCGGTACTAAGGTAATCCCCGTTCCGTGAATAGGGGAGAAGACGATTTTAAGGTCCTTTTGGCGCTTAATCACTTCCGGCTGGCGGCAGTTAACTAAAATAGTTTGTAAGTATGCCTCGTCGATAGCTCCATCTAACAGGTGCAACAAGGCATCGTTTCCTTCGAATTTAATGTCCGCAATACTCGTGATGGCGTTTACCTCTTTCACGATGTTCTTGTCGTGTGGAGCAACTACCTGAGATCCATCAGACCAATAGGCCTTGTAGCCGTTGTATTCTTTTGGGTTGTGCGACGCCGTGATTACTAATCCTGCTTGGCAGCCTAAATGGCGCACCGTGAAAGAAAGTTGTGGCGTAGGACGCAAAGCTGGGAATAGGTAGACTTCGATGCCGTTTGCGGTAAATATGTCCGCTGCGATACGCGTGAATTCAGGTGAATTGTTGCGGGAATCGTGCGCGATGGCAACTTTGATTTTTTGGCCTGGAAATGAGGCATTCAAGTAGTTTGCAAAGCCTTGTGTGGCAGCGCCTACTGTGTATTTGTTCATGCGATTCGAGCCTACACCCATCTCGCCGCGCATTCCACCCGTCCCAAATTCCAGGGATTTATAAAACGAGTCCGTCAACGTCGTCTGGTCGCCTTTCGCGATTAAGTCTTGGATAGTTGCCTTGGTTTCAGCGTCGTATGGGCCTGAAAGCCATTGGTCAATCGTTTGTTGCGTGGTCGAATCTAAAGTCATATTATGCGGAAATTGTGCCAGTGAACACTTGTTTCGCTGGGCCGATCAAGAAAATATTGGTAAATCCGGTAATGGCATCGCCGTCGAAATTGACCGCTAATTCACCACCTAGGGTTTTGATTTTAATAGGAGTTTGTACGTTTTTAAACGTTTTGGCCACTAAAGCCGCTGCCGTTACACCCGTACCACATGAATACGTTTCGTCTTCCACGCCGCGTTCATAGGTGCGAACAAAGAGGGTTTGGTCATCTAATTTTTCAACGAAGTTTGCATTCGTGCCATTAATAGGCTGATATGCCTCGGAATAGCGGATCGCTGCGCCGGTGTTTTTGACGTCATAAAACTGCACCTGATTCGTAAAACGCACGAAATGAGGCGATCCCGTATTCGTAAAATAGTCATCATTGTGCTGCTCAATACCCGGAACATCCATCATTTGCAAGGAGATGGTTTCAGGGTTAATATAGGCCCAATGCGGACCATCTACCGCGATAAAGTGTGCTTTCTCTGTCACGATGCCTAAATCCGCCGCAAAGCGAACTAAACAGCGCCCGCCATTTCCACACATCGTTCCTTCGGTTCCATCGGAATTATAATACACCATTCGGAAATCATAGCCCTCAGCCTCTTGCAAAAGCATAAAGCCATCAGCCCCTATCCCAAAACGGCGGTGGCATAGCAATGCAATCGCCTCTTGATTCAGGCCAAAAGTCTTTGCGCGGTCATCGACCACTACAAAATCATTTCCAGTTCCTTGGTATTTGTAAAAATGCATAGGGCAATTTAAGAAATTTGGCTCAAATATCGCTCCTTAATTATCCTAAGGTGGTGTTTTTCATGACCAGCAATCATCCAGGCCAAAGCTCGTGCACTAATCGACTTCCCATTCGCCTGTCCCATTTGGTTCCAATGCTTGGTTGAAAAGGAACGCAAAAGTAAGGTGGTCGCTTCTCTCGTTGCTTTGTATTGCGCGATGATATCTGCCGCGTCCTGTGTTTCGTATTCCGATGCCGCCTGGTATTCGTTTTCGTCAAATCCGGGTAAGGCCGTTTTTTCTCCTCTGGAAATAGATAAAACGCGGTACGAAAAGATGCGCTCCGAATCGATGATATGCCCTAATAAGCCTTTTAGGCTCCACTTTCCTGCCTCATAAGCATATTCTGCTTGGCCTTTCTGCAACTTTTCAAAAATGTGTAAAATTTCAGCAGACTGATTTTTCAATACTTCAAATAAATTTTCTTCCGCCTCAAAGTTCAGATATTCAGCGAAATACGGCGCATTCGGGTATTCGTAGCTAGCAGGTAAATGCATATTTTCTTATTTTTTTACCCAAAGGTATTGTTTCAAAGGAGAATTTCCCTAATTTTGTGCCACCAATTACAAGACGGTCCGGTAGTTCAGTTGGTTAGAATACATGCCTGTCACGCATGGGGTCGCGGGTTCGAGTCCCGTCCGGACCGCCAACTTTAATTTAAGTCTCTGATTTTCAGGGACTTTTTTTATGCCCGGTGCTAAATGGGGTGCGACAAAAGGGATTTCAACAAAATCACTAGAAGTATAAAATAATGTAGAAGTTAATAGATTTGATAACTCTATCAAACCTATCACCACTAACACAAACAAACATCATTTGATTAACATAGAGCTAATTTGATACCCTTGTTTGGAACTGCCAAAGATCGAACTTCATTTAAAATAAAACGATGTAAATCATAACTCTAATTTACGTCAATGGTATGATGTTTAGGCTGCAAGAATATTTTCATCTTGACCCCAATGAAAATAGAATTATTGAAAGATCACCGAAAGACCTAATGTATCTTATCTCGATATTAGGTATGTTTCATAATTGAATGCTGGAATTTGAGAATGAAGGTAGTTATAAGATAGTTTATTTAATATAGTATAAACTATTTACCCACTCGATTTAACAATTGCTGTGAATATGGTTTCCTAATTTGAATTTCTCATTAAACTGTAGTTATCAAAGCAGAATCCCTTATTGGAGAATGTAAAATGAGGTATTAAGAATTAATTCAATGACCTAAACTCATTGGGCGTTTGACCCACGCGTTGTTTGAACAGGCGCGTGAAATGTTGTGGATATTTGAAGCCCATTTCAAACGCAATTTCATTGATCGTTTTATCCGATTCGAATACGCGGTTTTTCGCCACGTCGATGGTCTTGTTTTGGATGTAATCCTTCGCCGTTAAACCGGTTTCTTTTTTGATTAAATCCCCAAAATAATTGGCCGATAAATGCAGCTCATTCGCGAAATAACTAACGGATGGAATGCCGTAAACTTGCGCCTGATCGGATTCAAAATAGTTGTTCAATAAGGTTTCAAAGCGTTCTAAAATGCCCTTGTTCACATGTTCCCGCGTGATGAATTGACGGTCGTAGAACCTTTGGCAATAACCCAAAAACAATTCGATAGTAGAAACAATTAATTTCTTGCTATGCTTGTCAATGGGTTGTTTAAGTTCATAAGCGATTTTAGCGAAAGAATCGACCATCATTTGGCGCTCATCGTCTGATAAGTGTAATGCCTCGTGAGTTTCGTAATGGAAGAATTTGAATTGTGAAATACTTTTGGCCAGGCTAGTTCCGATTAATAAGTCAGGATGAAAAACTAAACCGAAGCCCATTGGTTGATAAGGAATTTTCGTATTCTCGATTTCCACGACTTGGCCAGGTGCAAAAAAGACTAATGTTCCCGCTTGGTAGTCATAGGTATGTTTACCATAACGTAGATCACCACAATTTACATCCTTTAGTAAGATGCTATAAAGGCCATATTGAAGTCTAATAGTATCAGCATCGCCCCAATTACGCAGGTCTGCTTTGGAAAAATCAACAACAGACACTAACGGATGTAACGTTTTATGATTATTATCTGCATTGTATTTATCAATACTATTGACTGGGTAGTTCAGTTCCATGGGCCGTAAGATTTGAAAACGAATTTACCACTTATCGAATAGATGCAAATGGCCTAAATTCTAAATAAGTAAAAATGGTAGAAAATCCCGGAATTTATCTACTTGGTTGTGCGAAGGAAGTTTGAAATTTGTAGCTTAAACAATAAATCTATGAAATCATTCGCATTATTCTTGAGTATTATGCTCTTGACACTCAAAAGCGCTTTCGCGCAAACAAATTCGGACGAAACGATCAAACAATTATCGAAAGATAAGTGGCAGTGGATGGCCAACAAAGATGCCGATAAGTTGGCGGATTTGTTTGATGAAAAGTGCGAGTTTGTGCACATGGGAGGAACTTGGGGGAAAGCGCGCGAAGTTGATATCATCAAAGCCGGTTTTATTTGGTATAAACAAGCAGAGGTCTATTCTACTAATGTGAAATTCTACCGGAATACCGCCATTTTATTAAGCGATATCGATTTAGTCGCGCAGGTAGGTGGCAACGTGGTTACGAATCCATTTATGGTAACTGAAGTATATGTATTGGATAATAATACATGGAAAATGGCCCAATTAACATTTTCTCATTTATCTCGACCGGTTAAATTAAAACAATAAAACACATGAAAAAGTTAGTATTTTTATTGAGCATCTTGCTCGTTTCTATTTCATCTTCCTTTGCGCAGACTGCTGCAGAAAAAGAATTGATCCAATTGTCGATGGACAAGTGGCAATGGATGTCAGACAAGGACGTCGATAAACTAGAAAAACTGTTCGATGCTAAAGCCAAATTCGTTCACATGAGCGGAACATGGAAGAAAGACGAAGAATTGGACATCATTAAAACGGGGCGCATTTGGTATAAAAAAGCGACAGTGAAAGATACCGCGATAGAGATTGTAGGGAATACAGCGATCGTTTGGAATCGCATTACATTAGATGCTATCGTCCGGGAACAAGTGGCGGTTACGGAGTTTACGGTGACCGAAGTCTACCAGAAGCAAGAGAACGATTGGAAGATGCTCGCATTGACATTTAGTAGCGTGCGTGATACGCACCAGATTAAACACTAAGATTAATTGAATATCTTTACCACAAACCTGCTAATTCACCACGACTATGATCAAGAAATATTCCGTTAAGATTAACAAGAAAGTCCACCAGGTAGAGGCGGATGAAAATATGCCCCTTTTGTGGGTGCTACGTGACATCCTAGGCATGGAAGGTACGAAATACGGTTGTGGTGTCGGCTCTTGCGGCGCTTGCACAGTACACTTAAATGGCGACGCTGTTCGCTCCTGCCAATTGCCCATTTCAGCTTTAGCGGGTATGGAAATTACCACTATCGAAGGTTTGTCAGCGAAAGGCGATCACCCCGTTCAAAAAGCGTGGGTGGATGTGGACGTCGCGCAATGCGGTTATTGTCAGTCTGGCCAAATCATGAGCGCCGCGGCTCTCTTGAAAAACACACCTAATCCAACGGAAGAAGATATTGAAAACTTCATGACGGGCAATATTTGCCGTTGTGGAACCTATACGCGTATCAAAAAAGCCATTCAACAAGCCGCTTCGAAATGATGAAAAAGACAGACTCAACTTACAGCAGACGCTCGTTCTTGAAAGTAACGTCGCTCTCCGGGGGAGGCATGATGTTAGGTATTTCTTGGTTCGCAAGTGCGAAACCAGAAGACAGCTTAGCGGAATTAAATATCGAACCCGTATGGCAAGAGGTGACTAGTTTCATCAAAATTGCGACAGATAATTCGATCAAAATATTCTCTCCTAATCCGGAGTTTGGCCAAAACGTGATGACCTCCTTACCGATGTTAATCGCAGAGGAATTAGATGTGGATTGGAAACAAGTGGAGGTGGAACAAGGGAATTACGATCCCAAAGCTTTCCCGCGTCAGTTTACCGGCGGGAGTCAAGGCATTCGCATGGCTTGGAAGCAATTAAGGACGGTGGGTTCGGCAGCGCGTCAGATGATTTTGACGGCGGCAAGCCAGGCTTGGAATTTACCTGTTTCGGAATTGACCACGGCGAACGGAATGATCACGCACGCGTTCAGTGGGAAGTCAGAAACCTACGGGACTTTTGCGGCGGCAGCTGCGAAATTACCGGTCCCGAAAGATATCGTCTTGAAAGGAAATCAATCGTTCCGCTTAATTGGTACCCCACAAAAAAATGTGGTTGCACCTAAAATTGCACAAGGAAAACCCTTGTTCGGGATGGACTACCGCGAGGCGGGGATGTTAATTGCGATGACCGAACGTCCTCCGGCTTTTGGTATGCGATTAAAATCCTTCGATGCAACCTCAGCGAAGAAGATGCCGGGAATCGTGGATATTTTCCCGATCAAAGTCTTTAATGATGATCACAAATTTGCCGGTTTTGATACGCGTTCATTCAATGAGGTGATTGCCGTCGTGGGCAAGTCTACTTGGGATGTGATGAACGCACGTAAGAAAATCAAAGCCGTGTGGGAAGTGGCGCCAGAAAGAAAGGAGATGGGCGTGAATAACCGCGAAACGACGGTGCCATCCGGACTAGAAAGTACGACAAAACATTATGCTCAAATGCTTGAAATGAGCAAAAAGCCAGGTGTCGTCGAGCGAAAAGACGGGGATCCAGAAAAGGCTTTTGCGGAGGCGAAACACGTGATTGAGCGAACTTATACCGCACCGTTTTTGGCACATAATATCATGGAACCTACGAACACGTTTGCACATTATGTGGGCGATAAAGTTAGGTTTGTTGCACCTATCCAAATCCCAGATTGGATTATGCCCTCTATCGTGGCTCGTTTAGGTATCCCAAAAGAAAATATATCGATTGAATTAGTACGGATGGGCGGCGGTTTCGGTCGTCGTGCGTATGGCCACTATATGATCGAGGCGGCCTTGATTTCTAAGCAAGCGAATGCACCCGTTAAATTAATTTACTCGCGGGAGGATGATGTGAGTGCGGGTATTTACCGTCCGTCCTACCAGTTGACCTACCGCGCAGCTTTCGATGAAAACAAGAAGCTGATTGCTTTTCATGCCAAAGGTGGAGGCGTTCCTGAATCCCCTTTACATGCGAATCGTTTTCCGGCAGGAGCGATTGATAATTACCTAGCGGAGAGTTTTGTGATTCCATCGAACATTACGATCGGCGCTTTCCGTGCCCCTCGTTCGAATTTTAACGCCGCGGCGGAACAGTCGTTCTTGGATGAGATTTCAGAGTACATGGGCAAGGATCCGATTGCGTTCCGTTTGGAATTATTGCAGCGGGCTAAAGATAACCCGGTAGGCAAAACCAACGATTACGACGCGAGCCGCTACATGGGTGTGTTGGAATTAGTGCGCGAAAAATCGGGCTGGGGAAAACCGGAAAACGCAGGTAAAAAGCGCGGGGTTTCGGCGTATTTCTGCCACAATTCCTATGCGGCACAGGTTATCGATTTACAGGTAAAAGGCGACCAAGTGACGGTTGACCAAGTAACGACAGCTTTGGATTGCGGTGTGGTCGTGAATCCGGAAGGAGCGAAAAACATGGCCGAGGGTGCGGCGATTGACGGGATTGGAAATGCCTTGTTTGGTCAGTTAACTTTAACAGACGGTCGCACCGATCAACGCAATTTTGACACCTACCGCATGATTCGTCACAATGAGGCACCGAAGAAAATCGATGTGCATTTTGTGAAGAATGAGATTGACCCGACGGGATTAGGCGAGCCGCCGTTCCCACCGATTTTTGGTGCGATGGCGAATGCACTTTATAAGGCGACGGGGAAACGTTTTTACCAACAACCTTTTCAGCCACATTTAAATGGTTAGATGATATATGAAAAATGTCGTTATTATAATTCATTTGGTGATTTCAATTTTAGTATCATTTCAAACTACCGCTCAAAGTTCAGAAAAACCTTTGCAAGGTAATTGGTCAAAAGGTCCCTCTGAAAGGTTCTTTGGCGATGTTTGGGTAGAATATTTCATTAACGATTCGGAAAGTGACTTCCTTGCTTCTAGGGTTTTATTTGAACCTAAAGCTCGAAGCAATTGGCATAAACATACTGGCAAACAAATTATTTTTGGAGTGGATGGAGAAGGATATTTTAAAGAAAAGGGTAAGCCAATGATTCAACTAAAAAAGGGGGATTTAGTAGAAATTCTTCCTGGTGTCATTCATTCTCATGGTTCTTTAAATAAACAATTTATTCAAGGTGTCATGATGAATGGTATTTCAAAAAAAGAATCTACTGTGTGGCTGAATCCTGTTATAGAGGAAGAGTTGTACGAAAAATAATGGTTGAACATATCACTTATTAAGAGGAGCAGTAATCAAAAAGAGGTAATAAACTTCTTACAATTAAAAGGGTGATTAATTCTTTTAAAACCTAATCAACCAGAATGGACTTATATTTTTTGGAAGTATAGGGGTGGTGCTAAAACCGAAGCAGAACGACCTGATTTGATACAATTTCGATACAATTAGATTATCCAATATAATACCTGTACTATTATATTTTGACGTTTTTGTCCGTTTTGAGTTCAGTCAGATTTGTTTCATTCCCACCGTCCGGACCGCCAACTAAGAAAAAAGCTTCAAAGAAATTTGAGGCTTTTTTGTTTTTAGCCTAGTGCTATATTACCAACAGCCCCATCTCTCTTAACTCCTTTACTGTTTCACTATCCCAGAAGTTTTCGAAATCACCTAAAGCTGCCTTTGAAAATGACGCTTCGAATTCAGCAAAGGTTCCTGTTTTTTCTGAGCCTAAAGTGAATTTTGGCAATGTTTCCATAAGCCAGCCACCAAGTTTTCCTGAGACCTCTAATTCCACCTCTTCTTTCCCTAAGCTGAACAAAAGGTATTTTTTAGTCCTTGTAGATTCAGGTCCCAGCCAAACAATTTTAGCATTGGGCTTAGGCATTTTTTCAGCCGAAGGAGCTAAAATCCTTTTAATGTAGTTTTTGGGTATTTGTGTTCGGGGAATTTTGAATTCAAACCATTCTTGCAACGGCATGTCTAAGCCGATTCCATGCATATAATTGAACAAGGATTTCTTTAGGCCTTCGCTAAATTGGGCGTGATCTGTACCAATAGGATCGGCATGCTCTAAATCGTTATTAGCGAAGGTACCTGGTTCAGGATTCAGGATTTGAATTTGGTAAGCATCTGGATTAAGGCCAACAGGACTATGCGCGGTTAACGCAAATTGATGCCAAAATCCCGAATGCATCACCCCATTTTCCACCAGCTGTCGTACCACTTCCAGGGAATCCACTGTCTCTTGCGCGGTTTGGGTGGGGAATCCATACATCAAATAGGCGTGTACTAAAATGCCGGCTTGTGTAAAATTATCCGCTACTTGGGCCACCTGCGCGACAGAAACACCTTTATCAATTAAATCCAACAAACGATCAGAGGCCACTTCTAAACCACCAGAAACGGCGATACATCCCGATCGAACGAGTAATTGGCATAAATCTTTGGTAAAACTCTTCTCAAAACGAATATTCGTCCACCAAACAACTGTTAGGTCTCTTCGGATAATTTCTAATGCTACATCGCGCATTAAAGCTGGCGGAGCGGCTTCATCCACAAAATGAAAACCATTGTTTCCCGTTTGCTGAATCATCGCCTCGATGCGGTCGACTAACATTGGTGCCGTGGTGGCCTCGTAATCTTTAATGTACGACAAAGAGATGTCGCAGAACGTACATTTGCCCCAATAACATCCGTGTGCCAGGGTCAATTTATTCCATCTGCCATCGCTCCATAAGCGGTGCATCGGATTCGCGATCTCGATGACGGATAGGTATTTGTCCAGAGGTAAATCGGTGTAATCTGGAATACCCACATCTTTCTGCTTGACGTCCGAATCCTTAGACCCATTCAGGTAGGTGACAGTTCCATCAATACAACAAAAAGTGCGTTTCAGCTCTTTTAAATCACGTGTACCTTTTAAATATTCCAAAAGATTCATCAAAGGTGTTTCCCCATCATCTAGCGTGATAAAGTCCACGAATTCAAACACGCGCGGCTCTTGTAAGGAACGTAATTCCGTATTCGCATACCCGCCGCCAAAGGCGACTTTGATTTCTGGATGGTGTTTTTTAATCCACTGTCCACAGCGCAAAGCGCTATATAAATTACCTGGGAATGGCGCGGTGATGGCGACTAGATCGGGTTTTTCTTGCTGGATTTTGGCCTCCAACATTTTCACTAACAACTCATCAATATAGGTCAGCGGGGCGTTCAACGCTTGGTTTAACTCTTGAAAACTCGAAGCTGATCTGCCTAACCTCTCCGCATAACGACTAAACCCAAAATGCGGATCCACCGCATCAATAATTAAATCAGAAATATCTTCTAAATAAAGCGTCGCTAAATGCCTCGCTTTATCCCGCACACCCATACTCCCAAAGGCCCATTCTAAATCACTTACTTGCTGAAAACGAGACGCTTCTGGCAAATAATTTTGCTCTGCTATGACGTGCGCAAGGGTGGGGTTTTTATCGTGTAAAAAAGAAATAACCGGGTCAATGGTGCGAATGTAGGACTGTTTCAATCGAAGCATACGCTGACCATTTTCATTCAATTTTTTGCCTGAATTTTCAATGTGCGCAAATAAATTCTTAAGCCCATTGGCGGAAAAAAGCTGAAGAATGACTTCCAGCCCTAAGTCAGCCTGATAAGCGGCAATACCTTTGGTATTCAAAAACCCTTTCAAATAAGCCGTCGCTGGGTAGGGCGTATTTAACTGGGTAAAAGGAGGGGTAATGAAAAATACCTTGGGGTCTTTTGTGCTCATGCGCATCAAAAGTACCAAAAAAAACAGGCCATCTATTGATAGCCTGCTTTCTTTTTTTCTCTCTTTTCTTCTTTTTTCTCCTTCGGAGTTTTAGCGGGTTCTTTCTTTGCCGCCTTTTGGGAATTCATGCCTTTGGCCATGTTATCGGGGTTTAGAGTAGCAAGGTCGGGAAAATTGTTGATTATTTTTCTTCCAACCAGTTTTTTATCGCTTCTGTGGTCTGTAAGTAGTCATCATCGAGCATCAAATCATGCGACCCGCCTTCAATAATCTCTAGTTTAGCGCCATATCGTTTAGCGGTTTGAGCAAACTCGTTTACGGTAATCAATTGATCTTTCGATCCACCCACTACGAGTAGGGGTGTAGAGATTTTATGAAAAATCGGTAGAACTAAAGTAACAAAGGCTTGAAAGGATTCGGCGCACATTTTAGAGGCATATTTCTCCGCGATTTTGGCCTTATTAAACATCAGAAGAGGGTACTTTCGGAATACACCCAAAAGATTTCTGGTAAACAAATAGGGGAGTGTCCCAAGGTTATTTCCTATGACTCTTGTGCTAGCCATCAAAGCGCCAGAAGGAGGAACTGCCGAGAGTAAAATGGCCTTTTTACAGGTCCCCGTTTTTAGAAAACGTTGCAGAATCATGCCGCCCATTGAGTGGCCGACGATGATGGGAGGTTGATCTAATTTTGCTACGGCCTGATGCAGCGCCTGAACATAGTCGTTTAAGGAATACGAAATGCGTTGTGTACTTCCTGGCGTTTCATGGCCGGGGAGATTCAATGCGATGCATTCGTAACCTAGGTTCTGGAAAAAGGGGATGAATTTTTCTTCCCAACACCAGGCTCCGTGGCAAACTCCGTGAACAAAGACGATCGTTTCTTTCATCAAATAGCTGATTTGCTCACATAGTTGTTAGGAAGATGCTTCTTGAGTTGTTTTACGAACAAATGGAAATCCACTGTGATCGTATGTCGTGGAGTTTTGATTTGGTTGAGGTGGGGATGGGTGACCTCTCTTTGGCATAATTCAGCGATGTTTTCAGGTCTTTTCCAAAGTCCCTTAATGGCTCTCGCTGCTATTTTACTCTGTAATTCTGACCCTGGCCAAATACATCCTAGTGGCTGAAACATACCCACGAAAAATAAGTTTTCATACTTTTCGTGCAGCATTTTCAAATACAAAGGCACATCTCCTTCGCTGTAATTCAGGAAGTCTTTTCGAAAGAATGGATGTTCGAGAATATAGCCTGTGCAAGCGATAATCGTATCAAATTCTTCCACCGACCCATCTTTAAAGTGTACATATTTTCCGTCGAAATGACTGATATCGACTTTAGGAAATACTTTTCCATGCCTTACTTTGTATAAAAGCTCTTCGTTGATAGTTGGATGGGTTGCAGTGATGGCATGTTTGGGTTCTTGAAGTCCGTAGATTTCATTGGACCCAGAGAATATTTTGACAGATAATTCCGACAAGAAAAATTTCAATTTGGTAGGTAGCCAAGCTAAACGAGAGGCAACCACATCACTCGGTTTTCCAAATAAAAACTTAGGTACTATCCGATACCCTCTTCTCCAGCTAATACTCGTTTTTGTGCTCACACGACTTGTCTCCACTGCTACGTCGCAGGCTGAATTTCCTCCGCCTATCACTAAGATGCGTTGATCGCGAAATGGTTCAGCTTTTTTGAATTCGTGCGAATGCATTAATTTTCCAGTAAATTCTCCTGGATAGTGGGGCATTCTAGGTAGCCAATGGTGCCCGTTGCAAACGACTAAATGGGTAAATATTTCTGTTTTTTCGACGCCGTCTTTCTCTGTTTTTACCACCCAGTTCTTAGCATCATCCAGTTCACATGATTTCACTAAGGTATTGAATTCAATGTGTGGATATAGATTGAAATGAGCAGCATAGCCTTGGAAGTAACGTCTCAATTGATCGTGAGAAGGATAGTCAGGCATCCCTTTTTCGAAGTCATCAAACGTAAAGTCCTCGTACTGCGATAAGGTTTTGGAACTAATAATGTGCGTCGTCTCAAAAACACTGGAGTGCCCCGTTTTCTCATTATAGACCCAATTACCGCCTACTTGGGAATTGAAATCATAACAAACTGCCTCGAGGCCTTGATCTACTAGGTTTTTTAAGGCGGTGATTCCGGAAGGTCCGGCACCGATTACGCACACTTTTTGCATGGTTTAGAGAGTCTTTTTTCAAATATAGTAAAAAGACTATTTAATCCTTGATTAAGCTAAACGTACTTATTCTTGTTTTGCTATCCGTAAACCTCAGTATGTATTTTCCACTCGTCAGTGAAGAAATATCTAAAATGTCTCCAGAATTAACCGAACTGAACCTTTTTACGGATATGCCTATTGCATTAATGATTTCAATATCCCCTTTACTCTCAGTAGCTATCGTGATCCTATCCCTAATCGGATTTGGGTAAATGGAGATAATCGGTGCTTCTAAAATTCCTGTTATAGCAATTGTTATTGCTGCGGATGGAGAACTGGCACACCCTTGCGCATTTGTGACCACTAATGTATATGCACCAGAAGCGGTAGCCACATAATTATTTTGTGTTGCTCCTGTAATTGCCTTATTGTCAATATACCATTGATAGGTTCCCACAGCAGCTGTACTCAAGTTTTGAATATTCGCAACGCTAATGGTAGGTAAACTAGGTTTTTGAATATCCAATAAACTGGTCGCTGTTGCCTGGTTTTTATTACCCACCGTATCTAATAATTTACCGGCTAATACACTTAGAGTTAAGCTATCCGAACATGTCCTATTGATTGAAATTTCAAAATTGCGATTATCTAGTTTTTTAATCTCTGTAATAGACCCATTCTTTATGGACATGTCAGCGTTTGATAAACTATTGCTGATATATTCATTTGAACGAATAGTTAAAACTAATTTGCCATTTGCAGAGCTAGTCTTCGAGATATTTAATACAGGTTCTCTGGTATCCTTGTAAATTTTGGAGATCACAGGTTCACTTTCATTATCTACTGAGTCTTTTACGATGCACGTAATTTCGATAAGCCCATCTTCAAATCCTTTTAATAAAGAATCTTTCAGGCTAATAGTAGCATTTGAGAAGGTACCAGAGATTGTTTTTTCTACAAACTCCGTTTTGAATAATACAGGCAATTGGGTATTTTGTTTTGCAGGTGTTATGGAGGCTTGTTTAATCTTTAAAATATAAGATCCCTTTTGTTCAGAGGCTTTAATTTGGTAGATTAATGAATCGATATTGCTCTTTCCAAAGTTTGCCAAATTCGTTTTTAGGATCGCCGATTTAGGTGCAAGAACATCCTTAGCATAGATGGATTTACCTATTCCAAGTAGTGTTTTTGAGGAATCCAACATAAAGACTGTAGCATATAAAATACCATCATTCACACCGGTTAATTTGATGTTTTCAACCACAATCGAGTCCTTGCTCATCTTTCCTTCACTCACAACAGAATTACCACCCATGCTGCTGTAAAAACGCGCGCGGTAATTTTTGTTTTTACAGTCTTTGCAGCTAATGGACAGGCTCAAAGCCTCTGCATTTTTGGCATTCACTTTTTTGCCTAGAATTTCTACCTTAGGCTGTACCAATTTAGTCGTATCTGCTTTTTCAAGATCGAACCGAACAATCTCGGTGAAATTATAATATTTTTTATTTCCAGCTCGGTCAATAAGCGTTATTCCTTCAACCCCCCATAATCCAGGAGCAGAACCTTTAGGAAGTAAAGTGGATACTTTGTATTTCCTCCAATTGCCCGGAGGCCCGACAATATCCTTTAGCGAAAAGAAGAAATCCTGACCAAATGATTTCGTGAAATCGCCCTGCATTCCATAATTAAAGACTTTTCCTTGCGGGTCTCTTAAAGTGTAACCACCGTTTTGTAATCCAGCCTCATTGCCCAAAAATGCTGAACTATCTCTTGAAAAAAACTCCATTTCAAAAAGTGTTTCTCCATCAGGCGCTACAGGATTACTAGGTGTTGCCTTAATTGAAATTTGATTAACATCGAGAATAGGAGGGATGAAATCCGGGTATTTTGTTTTGACATAAACACTGTCCCTTAGGTGTTTTGTAGTGTTTTTCTCCACACGAAAAGCTGTTGTGTCCCGCATAAAATAAGCTCTGCCTTCATTTCTTGCTTCATCAATTAAAAACATACTCGTCGTAACGTAGTATCCTGTAGGATAATATTCAGGTATTGGATGTTGATATTTTACACGGTTGATATTTTTATTTTGATTGTCTTTCTGTATATAGATGGGATTATCCCCTAAAACGCCGAATTGAAAATCTTGACGAACGCCCTTTTCATCATTTTTAGGAATCGCAAAATTCAAACCAGTATAAACCATTTTGTTTGTCTCCAATAAATCAAAGTTTGCTTGAATACTTTGATACGTGTCGCCGTCCGGTTGTTCTTCGGTTGAAAAGTATTTGTACTTACCCGTACTCATACTTAGTTTGATTGTTTTGTCAATATAAGCAGGGTTAATAATGTCTTCTCTAGGATTATTTATGAATATTTTTAGGCCAAAGGTGCTATTGTTTTCATAGCGTTGATTACCCACTTGATCTGTAAGAACTATTTGATTCACGCTCCAATATCCAGCTTTTGAAAATTTAGAAATACTAATTTTTCCTTCTAGAACAAACCCTTTTCCATTATCGATTGGATTTAAATACATGTCATAAGAAGTTCCTATAGAACTACTAATTCTAGTAAATGCGTACTTGGCACCATCTTGTTTTTCGTCTATTTTATTTAACTCAATTCGGATAACTAATTCTTTGTCTTCCTCAGGTAAACCATTGACTTCTACATCGACTTTTTTAATTTTTCCGGGGTAATTATAGTCAGGGAATAGATTGTAAACTTGGAAGGTTAAATCCTTTCGAATGATCGTTACATAGCGGGTTCCTTGCATGACGCGGTCTCGAATGAATTCAAATTTTTTCATCGATCTAGAGCGAAGAATTTCAGGATTGACTACATAGGCAGCAATAGATTCCGCCATGTCTTCATTCGGATTTTTTGCATGTGCATAGGCGGATACAAATTCAGTGGTGTTACTTGTGCTCCACCCCGTTGCTCCTGTGGGGTCGAGGAACCATCCCCCTGTCGTAGCCCAATCATCTCTTAATTTCTGATCAAATAATCCTTCCCACATAAAATGGGCTTTTTCATGTAGAATTAACCGTTGTACATCGGAATATTGGGTGCCTCCAAATGCTTTTTGCATAAACTCGATGGTTTTCCTACCTACCCAAGCGATGGCCGCTGCTGATGGATAGGTAGGGTTATCTTGTCCTGCAATTCTTCTAGCTAAGTATTTTAAGTTACTTTGAACATGCATTCCATCCGGTAGTTCCTCAAACATGGATAATATCGAGATTTTTTCTGAAGCCGAGAACTCTTGGAAATTAGAGAAGTCTTCGCCCATAATTTGCTTTAATTCCGCATTGGGAATTAAAAATCGAATGCCGAAACGGGAGTTCGCTAATTGATCTACGGCATTTCTATCGTAGCCATAATTAGTCGCAAAATTGACCAAAGCCCCATAAAGTCGTTTGGAATAAAAACGCCCTTTTACTCCATCTAAGGTTACCACTAAAGGGGAAGCGTATGTGAATGCTTTTCTAGATATAGTGACAAATTTGATATTGTTGCGTTCTACAATTTGGATGTCATCGATTACTTCCTGATCTGTAATATACCAAACAGATTTAACCTCTGATTTAAACGTAGCTAAGGCATCGTCATTAATGATAAGTGAAGGAATTCTTTTGACAGTTTGAAATAATCGAAAGGCGTCTTCAGGGGTCCAAGGACTTACTTTGTCCGATAAAGCAATACCATGTTTGTTCAGAAGATTAATGGAATTAAAATCTTCTGGAATCTTGATTGTTTGGTCTAAAATCTGAATATCATTAGGCTCATTAATATAGCTTTGCTGAGCATGCCCCACATAACTAGAATCATCTTGCCACTTATAAACGTAATTCGTTTTGTTAGCAAGGGTAATGGGGTTTAGCTTTATTTCGAGCAGTTTAGGTGACCCATTTAATTCAAATACCTCTGTCGATGGAAAATAATACCCAGTTGCATCAAGTTTCAGAGCCCATTTGCCATTGCTTAAGTTTGAAAACGTATGTTCTGGTGTACCTGATGAGATACCTCCTATTTTTTTGAAGAAGAATAGTTCTGCACTTTTTTGAATTTGAACCGTACACGTGTCACCTACTTTTAAGCCAGTGATCTTAACCGTGATTGAATTTTGAGCAAGTAATGAAGCGCATATAAACAATAGTAGACAGACCGTGATACCAATTCTTACAAATTTCGTTTTCTTCAATACGTTAGCCATATAGTAATCTATGTTTGATTTAATTCAAATAATTCCAAAATAAAGATAAAAAAGAGCTGGTTAAAAGACAAAAATGGATATGTCCAAATGAGTACAATAAAATTTGGTCAATTTACTTGTTCCCATTTCCGCAAAGGGAACAAGTTCGCGGGACTTCGAAAGATATTCTGGATCTAATTGCTGTTCTTTGGCCTATGAAAATAACACTTCTCCTTCTGTTTGTTTGCTTTTTCGCTAATGCCCAAAAGCCTAACCTCACCCTCTCCCTAATGCCGGATACCTATGCGGTTTGCCGTTTAACTCCTGACTCGAAAGTGCCCGACTGGGCTTATCAAGGTTCGTTCTATTCCATCTCGAAAACAAGTGATGAATTATCCATCGTGGTAGATCAACGTTTTGCTCCTGCTGGAATTAAGAAGGCAGAGAATTGGAAGGGCTTTAAGATCGAGGGTCCATTGGACTTTTCGATAACCGGTATATTAGCGGCTTTGTCGAAGACTTTGGCAGATAATAAAATCCCCTTATTCTGTGTGAGTACATTCGATACAGATTATATCCTGGTCGAAAGTAAATACTATGAACAAGCAAAAAAAGTGCTGGCGATAGAAAATACGATTAAATAAAAAAGGCTCACCTGTTGCTGGTGAGCCTTTTAATTTATTTGTCTGCCTTGTGGCCTTTTCCTAGTGTTCGATCGACGGGGAGACCATAAAAGAAATAGAGAATTTTGCCGGTTAGGGCACCTATTTCTGATACATGACTTTCATCTTGGAATACTTGGTGTTTCACCGTTAGCCCTGGGTAGTTTCTGCTTTTCAGGGCATTAGCTAAATTCAAAGCTCTTTTCTCGAAAAGGTTTTTGCCTTCCAAAGACGATGCGGAGATGAATACCTTCCCTTGTAACGTTTTTTTCGAAGCATAAAATTCTTTCTCTAAACGCATCGTTTCATCGTCATTGACGAATAGAGGAGCGCTGTTAATACCTATTTTGGAGAAATAACCTGGATCTTTAAATAAGACATGGCTAGCAAACAAGGAACTTAACGAGTGCCCCGTTAAACCGCGGTCAGTAGAAGTTTTGTAATTCGCCTCGATGAAAGGGATGACCTCTTTTTTAATCGCATCGTAGTACAAAGCGCCATCTCCAGAATGTAATTTCACCGGAGCGCCACGTAATGCCATGGCCACTTGGAAAGAATCTTCATAGGCCACATTGTCAAAACTCAAGATCGGGTAGCGTTGAATAATCCATTCGGGCAGACTTATGCGATCGTCACCAATCCCTACGATAATGGCTGGTTCGATTTCTCCAGCCATCATCTTGTGCATTTCGTGCATCAAGGGGAAAGAATAAAAGCCATCTAAAACATACAGCACTGGGTATTTTGTGTCTGCTTTCGGGTCATATCCCATCGGAACAGAAACGGAAACCCGAATGTTACTTTTGATGATTTTCGAAGGAATATCATAGGCCACAGCACCGTGAAGCGTTGCGGGTTGTGCTGTTTGGGCAGTTGCCTGTAGAGCAACGAGAGCGAATAAAAGAGTGACTAGATTTTTCATGATTTTGTTTTATTTAGCAATACTTCCCCATACAAGGTGTCTGAATTTTTCATTAAAATCAGTAGGCTCCGGAGCGAGCTGGAAGAATAGTAAGGCAAACATATCTTCCTTTCTATCGATCCAATATTGGGTCCCAAAATAGCCTTTCCAAAAATACGAACCCGCTGAAATGGTTTCAAATTTCGCTTGCTCTTCTGGATAGACGTAAACCGTTACACCTGCTTTAAATTGAGAGCGCCCGGTTACACTCATGGCGACACCGTCTTTAGTAGCTACATCGAATAGTGGCTTTTCGATCATTTCGACTGTCTTCTTGCTCAAAAGCTGTGTGCCGTCTAATTGTCCATAATTCAATAACATTTGGAAGAAACGGGCATAATCATCCACATTGCTAATGATGTCAGTTCCGCCCATGGCTAAAGGAGTATTGGTGTTTCTGTAGTAGTCCATCGTCATTTCGGTCGAAAAACCCAAGAGCTTCTTGCCTACCTCGTCAGTGTATACACTCTTTTTGCCAGTTTTATCTTGTGTGTATACCTGGGCCATATTTTTCCATTCAGCTGGAGGTACACCCACATACGTACGGTTCATTTTTAAAGGGACGAAAATCTCTTGACGTAAAAAGTCTGAAAAAGTACGGCCATCCAGCACCTCGATGACGCGACCGAGTACCTCAAGGTTCATTCCATAGTTCCAGCTTTCCCCGGGTTCGTGCACTAAAGGTAATTTGGCGGTAGTTTGAGCGATATCTGCTAAGGTTAATTTCGTATTTGCTTTAGGGAAGGCAATGGTCACATTCGCGCTTAAATATCCTTCGCGTCCTAAATTTGAGAAGGGAGGATAAGCAATCCCAGAAGTATGCGTGAACAGGTGCTTCATCAGGATCTTGTTTTTCGCAGGACGCGTGATGAATTTGTGTGCCAAGGTGTCGTATCCCACTAAAATCTGCATGTTGGCGAATTCAGGAAGGATGGTTTCCAAAGGCGTATCCATCGTAAACAGCCCGCGCTCGAATAATTTCAAGCCAGCTACTCCGGTGATGATTTTAGTCATGCTGGCCATTCTGAACAAATGATCCGTGCGCATTGCCTCGCCTGTTTCTAGGTTTGCTTTGCCAAAGGCTTTTTTATACACCACTTTCCCATAGCGAACCACCATGCCGATGGACCCGGGGATGATTTGTTTTTCGCTTTGGGATGCTAAAAAAGTCTCTATACGTTGTAATCCTTCTTTCGATAATCCGGCTTGAATCGGATCGCCAGTGGGTAAGTTTTGTGCGAAGGCATTTAGCGCGATGAATAATAATAGAATCAGTTTTTTCATGGTTATTTGACTAAGAAATGGCCTAATTGTTGATTATAAGATAAGTTGTCATCGAAATCTTGTTCTTCAATGATTTTGCCATCTTTCATTTTGACTAAGGTAACACCTGATAAGTCCATCGGCTTTCCAGTTGCCGTATGTGTGCCTTTAAAATTCCAGTGTTTCACGAGTTTATCCCCGTGTCCCCAAACATCGATGAAGGTAAATTTGATATTAGAAAAAGTGGTTAGATAGTAATTGAAAGATTTTTTAAAACCCTCAATACCTTTTGATCTGATATTTTCTTTTTGACCTAATAAAACAACATCCGTAGAGAAATTTTGATCATTTACTTGGTCGATATCGCGTTGATTAAAGATTTTATCCCAGGTCGCTGTATACATTTTAATGTTGTTTGCCACGTGTTTTTCTGCGTTAACTAGGTCTTCGCATTCTTTTTTGTTTTGGGCATTAGCTGTCATTGCAAGGCAGGTGACGAAAAGTAAGAGTAATTTTTTCATTTTGGGGGAGTTTTGGTTAAAACCAAAAATACCCGTTTAGAATTGCTATTGCTGTAATACCCTGATTTACTTTGTTCCCTTTTGCGCAAATGGGAACAAGTGCGTCAGCTGTCAATTGTCCAAATGAGTCCAAATAGATTCATTTTAGCGTTCGCTGAAATTCCAAATTTGGCCTGAATGAATTTAATCGTATATTTCGTGGTATCTGTTCTAAAATATGCCTGCATCTATACCCATTAGCGTACACGAAAAAAAGTGGCTCATTAAAATCATCCAAGAAGTCTATGGTATACAGGTAGTGGATGCCTATTCCTGCCAAAAACTAAGTGAGGAACTAGTGCGAAAAGCTAAAATTTCCATTTCGTATAATACGTTGAGGAGACTTTTTGGCATTATTAAGGGACCCACGAATGCCTCTCGATTTACACTAGATAGCCTTTGTAAAGGAATGGGCTATACGGATTTTACCGCCTTTCAACAAGCCGTAAGTCAATTCGAAAAAGATTTTTTCAACGAAATGCTCATTTTGAATCGATTGGGAAATCGAAAAGATGATCAAATTATCTTGGGAATTGTTCAGCAATTTCAAATGAAGACTTGGGATGAGGTTTACCAGTTTAAATCGATCATTGACCTTTGTTTAGAAGTCAAAAATTTCGATCTATTAACTCAAATATTCGAACTCCCGTTTGATACGAATAGCGAGGATGTGACTTGGCGGCTCTACGTGTCCTTCCAATCCATCTACGTACAAAGTTGTCAAAACAATAAAGCGGTCATCGACTATATTGCTCAATTATTGAAAACCAATGAACTTGCGCAGCGAATCCTATTGCAGCTATTTGTTGAAGAGGATTGCTTACAGGGTTACTATGGCAAATGGCTCTTAGCGACTTCAGAAGATCTAGTGGAAGATATGCCTGTATTTAGGAATCTGATGTTGTGCCAACGAGCTTTCGAATTACAGGATATATCGGGAGCTAAACGCCATTTAGTACTGAGTAAAAAGGCTTTTCAAAATGGAATGCATCCTAATTTAAAAGGTCGAATTGCTGCCTGGGATTATATCTTGGAATCTACATCAGAAACGGCTCATCAATTTTTTGAAGGATTGCAGGACTTCTCGTCCAAACTTTCCTTTTTGGTCTTTTTCTATCGACTATTGGAAGTTTATCAACAGGATTTAAGTGTTTTTGAATTTATTGAGAGGTTTGAAGTGGACGATTTACTGATTAATTTTTCGTTTCCAGAGAAACATAATCTCAATAAAATGTATTTGTTAAAAGCCCGGTATTTTATCCAAAAAGGTAACAAAGTGGAGGCGCGCAGCGCTATGAGTCAAATCAACCTGCTCTATATTTACAGTTGTGATAAAGTATGGGTAAATAAGCAAGTAGCCATTATAGAGGCAGGATGTTAGGGTTTTTGTATATTCTTTTCAGTTCGGCTTTTTATGGCTTTAGTAATGCCTATTGGAAAAAAGCAATTCAGGACGCCCCCTTTTTGCAAGTCATTTTTAGTAGAGGCTTGTATACCACCTCGTTTTTTGGTCTTTGTTATTTGATGGATTATCAATGGGGAATTTTCACCCCTTGGTTAGGTGAGCGCCCGGTATTTACGGCTGCGGAACTGGCAATGAGTATCGGTTTGTGCGTTTTTAGTTTTTTTGGTTTGTATTTTTTTGTCCGTTCCTTGAAAACAGAGGCGGTCTCTCTGGTATCTCCCGTTTCATCGATTAACTTATTCGGCTTGCTAACGGCTGTCTTATTTTTAGGGGAAACTTGGGGATTTGCTTATTCAATGGCAACCCTTTGCGTGGTGGGAGGTGTTTTTTTACTCTTCCAAAGTGATTGGCACTTTAGCTCGATAAGCTCTTTTTTGAAGGCATTAGGAGGGAGTATATTGGCTTCCTTCTTCTGGGGCATATCCTATTCCCTTTTTAAGTATCCTGTAGCTTGGCTTGGCGTAATCCCGTTTTCCTTTTTGTTAGAATTGTGTGTGACGCTATGTGTGGGAGTTTTCCTCCTTTTCCAAAAGCAAAAATGGCAACAAATCCCTCAGGCACCTATCCGCATTTTGGCCTTATGCATCATTTTAGGCTCGGTATTTTTGAATATAGCCTATAAAACAGCTTCAATTACACAAATCATCTTTGTGAGTAAATCTCAACTCGTTCTAACCTTGATTTTTGGCCAAATCCTTTACCGCGAAAAATTAAAGGCCTTACAATTACTGGGGATTGCTTTGTTGCTTTTATCGATTTATATAGTGGTTTAAAGCATCATCGCCAAATAACTCTTAAACCCAAAGGCCTCCTTAGGTCGCAAATGACGGAGCGAACAAAAACGATTTTTAGTCAACGCGATGAAGGTGTCAGCTAGTACCAGATTTTCGATTGTCCTCACTTGAACCACGTCATTTACTGGGAAGGTATTTACAAGTTTTTTCCATCGGAATAAACGAAGCGAATACACCTCGATCATTCCATTACGAATGCTAACTTCGCGGCCTTCTTTTCCCATTAATAAAACGTAAAAAGGACTTTTGCAGAGATAGTGTTTTGTTTCCATAGCGTTTTAATTTCTATGGAATAAAACTACGCTAACCGCAGGATACATCCTTTGGCCAAATGGGGCCAAATGTGTTCAAAAGAGTACAGCCTATTCATAACAATCCATCCCAATAGGAGCACCATCTGGAATCACCGGCGTCTGCATCGGTTTCCAATCCGCGGGATTCGCTTTGAATTGATCAATGGTCTGTACAAGATAGGCCGCAAAAGCACCGGTCTTTTTGCTATACACCTCTCTAATTCCTTTCACTGACGCATTGACTTCTGATGCCGCTAAAGGAGAAATAGAAGGCGCGTTCAATACGTTGAGTAAAGAGGAAACTACTTTGAAATTGATGGTCTCTTGCGTCGCTTGTAAATAGGGATCCGAATGTGCCGTGTAAAGGGTTGCGTTTAATAAGGAGCTTAATGTCTCTGAAACCCCTAATTGCTGAGCATTCACCGCTTTATTGCCCGCTAAACGAGATAAGCGATCAGGGTGCAATAAAAAGTCTAAGGTGAAATCGGCAGCGGATTCTACTGCGCCCATCGGATCGAAGGTGATTCCTGTCTTGCCTTTAAACGATTCGCGTGTCCGTTCATTGTTGAAAGCGCGCGGAGGGAATAAGGCTAACTTGTCTTCAGGAATCGCTAGGTTACGCGCGTCCAAGGTCTGGGTCACCGCTTTCAAAGCTTGTGTTTGTAACGCAACTGAGGCTGGTTCTAAGACTAATTCCTTACCACCTCTCACCGCATAATTGTATTCAGATCCACCGATGATTTTGGTGGTTGCTTCTGTTTGGTAACGATGTAAGAAATACAAGGGTACGAAGACGTCTTCTAGGTGAGAATAGGTTTCGTTCGGGCGTATGTTGTGAACAGAGAAGTTTGTGATCGCTTTTTTACGTACGGCTAAAATGTGTTCTAGTTCGTCCACGATGGTTTTTCCATTGTCCCAAAGGTGGGCATATATATGCGCTCCACCCGGGTTGCGGGCGTCGGAGTCGGTGATGAAGCGAAGCCCTTTGGCATAGGCATTATCAATCACTTGATTTAATTCAGCTTTCGATTTGTGATCTCCATAGGCATAGTCAACCGATACTTTGTCCCAATCCCCGATTTTGGTATCATAGGCATGGCTGAAATCCATTTGATCTCCTTTAAAGTCAATTTGTGGATGAGGATAATCCATCACGCTCGAATTCTCCCGAGCGCTCGCCGCATAATTATGCGCAAAACCTAGTGTATGACCTATTTCGTGTGCTGCTAGTTGTCTGATACGGGCCAAAGACATCGCCATCATCGGCCCATTCGCCGAGCCATCAACTGCAAAAGGAGCATTCATCAACGCCTGCGCGATCAAGAAATCTTGGCGGATTCTTAAACTACCTAAACTTACATGGCCCTTCATAATTTCGCCCGTTCTTGGGTCTGTAATCGAAGCGCCGTAACTCCATCCTCGTGTGGAACGGTGCACCCATTGGATGACATGGTAGCGCACATCCATCGGATCAGCGTCTTCCGGCAATAATTTAACCTGAAATGCATCTTTGTATCCGATCGCCTCGAAGGCCTGGTTCCACCAGCGACCACCTACCATTAAGGCTGTGCGAACGGGTTCTGGGGTACCATTGTCTAAGTAATAAATGATGGGTTTGATTGCCTCGCTGACTGCCGCTTTAGGGTCTTTTTTTTCCAAACGGTGGCGTGTAATCCACTGCTTCAATACCACCTCATTGACCGGGGAAGAATAATCTTGGAAAGAGATCGCGTTTGCTCCAGAACGTGGATCAAACAAGCGTGGCTCGTATTTATTATCCGGTAATTCGATGAACGAATGATGTTCCACCACTGTCACATAATCTGCATTAGGCACTACAGAACGCACTTCTGCCCCTGTACCATTGCCTGCAAAAGTCAGACGTGCCTCGAATTCGCTATTTTTAGGAAAGGATTTGGTGTGTTCTAAAGCCAATGAACTTCTACTTTTGTCTAAACTATAAGACCCTTGCTTAGCCTGCGTTAAGCGCTTTAAAACCCCGTGTGCATCCTGCATGAGGAAATCAGTGATGTCGATAATGTAAACACCATCAGAAGAGCTTTCAATTTTGAATCCGAATAAGACTGATTTTGCGAAGGCCTGTTGCACGGATAATTTCTCCAAAGCATTGCTCGTATTCGCCCGGTATTGGGTATTGGGTTGCACTAAGAAGATTTTGTTTCCTTGCTTCTCGAAGAATACAACTTGCTCATTTCCTAATTGACCGCGGTCTAAACCTAGGTCGTTGTTTCCTACGCCTTGCGCTAGGGAATAGGTATATAAAAACTCCTCATTTAGCTTTTTGACCTCTAAAAAGATCTTGTCATTCGACTCATCGTAGTAGAAGTTGAAATAACCCGTTTGGGCTTTCATCGATTTGAATTTATCAGCGATTTGAGCGGAAGCGCTAAGGCTGATTAGGGCGAAAAGGAGGAGCATTTTTTTCATAACCCAATTTAGGAATTTACGTTGGTAAAAGAAAAAGCCCGAATAATTTCGGGCTTTTATCATTACCAGCGATCTAATCCTAGAATCTTTCTGCCTAGTTCGTTCAATTGAGCCGTTTCGTATTTTGTTTGTTCCCATTTGCGTGGATCCCCTGGGAAGGCATAGCCTTCTGGAGCGATGCGATCTTGCCACGAGTTTACCCGCCATTCACGCAAAGAATCATTATCTTCCTCCGCCGGCATCATTGAAATGTATTGGGCACAACGTACTTGGTCACTATTATTTGCCCGAATTCCGTGTGGCTGTAAACTATTAAAAATTAATAAATCGCCAGCTTCTAGTGTCACTTTGGTCGGGGTAAAATCGGATGTGTCAGGTAAGAAACGATTGCGATCCTCCGGTTGAGTCAATTTCCAAGTATCATAATTGCGGAATAGTTCCGGAATGCATTGGAATCCACCCATATTCTCGTCTAACTGATCTGCTAAGGCCAAAACTCCTTGGACGTTTACTGGCTTCGTCTCCGGATCGTAATCCCAGTGAATAAAGGCTTTGTATTCGTGACCTGGACGAATGGGGAAATTCAAATTCGCTCGATCAATCGTCACCCACAATTTCTCTGTCCCCCAAATATCCGCAAAAGCATCATATACACGCTGGGTCGAGCGATTATCCCATTGCAATTGGCTATTGTAACATTCCACCATTCCCGTATTTGCGAGCTCTTTCATCTTCATTTCAGCACGTGGCGCGGTATACCAAGTCGATGAATCATTCGGATCTTTCTCTTCAAACTCGTACAAGAATGCCGCCGTCTTTAAAGCTTGTTCGCGTGATACCGCCTGCTTAATAATCACGTATCCATTGTGTTTCCAAAACGCCCAATCCTCCTCGCTTAATACGCGAAGTGGCTCGCCGTTTGAACGGTCGTTTAATTTTACCGCACTACTTTTAGCGGTGGAGGGATTGCCGGGAATGTCGTAGTGGCCGTTGTTAGGGATGTCAGTTTTCATATGGGATAAATTTATATGCCAAAGGTAGAGTTCATGAAGTACCTTTTTTTCTGCTCTATTGATAATTATTTGTACTGTATTGATATGTTATTTCCGTATTTAACTATTTTAGGCAAATGAAATTGAATTTAGAGCAAATCCTACCGGATAGTGATAGTTCGTTTAGGTTTCTTTTAACCCCTAAATTGAACGAAGTTTTCTATTGGCATTTCCACCCCGAAATCGAATTGGTGTATGTAGAGGCAGATAAAGGAATTCGCCACATCGGAGAACATATTTCGACTTATGAGGGATGTGATTTAGCCTTAATTGGATCCTATATTCCCCACTTGAATTTTGATTATGGCGTAAAGGCTACGGTGGAGACAGTCGTGATTCAGTTTCCGGAGACCTATTTCGAGAATGGATTGGTCCGGATTCCGGAATTAAAAAAGGTCGTAGATCTGATGGAACGCGCGAAAACGGGCCTGGCTTTTACGGGTGAAACGAAGCGGATTGCCGGTGTGCGTTTGAAAAAATTGCAACATTTGGATCGTTTTCATCAGTTTATGGAGCTAATGAGCATTTTCCAGTTTTTGGCAGAATCAGACGAATATGTGGACCTCGATGTTCGTCCCATCTCCAGCCAAACCATCCTCAAACAACAAGAACGGATGCATCGCATCCATCAATTCGTCGAAGCAAATTTTCAAAAGCCCATTGACACCCAGCAAATCGCGGACGAAGTCAACCTCTCGCTTCCGGCCTTCTGCCGCTATTTTAAGAAAACAACGAAATTCACCTACACGGACTTTGTCAATCAATACCGCGTGCAATACGCGAAGAAAATCTTGATTCAAGACAAGAATGTGACCGAGACTTGCTTCGAATCAGGCTTCGAAAGTCTTTCCTATTTCAACCGGATCTTCAAGAAATGGACTGGGGAGTCTCCGTCTAGTTTTAGGAAACAGCGGTTAAAATAAAAGGCCGAAGAACAATGTCCTTCGGCCTATTTAGAAATTTTCAGCAAGGATTATTTTCTCCCTTGAGAATACTGATCAATGCCGGAGATTTTTCCGTTTAAATCAAATTGGAAAATTTCAACTAACGATTTGTTCCAAACAGAACCATCCTTAGAAACACGCTTCTCTGTAGACGTTACAAATACACCTGAAACAGGATCCGTATAGGCGATCTTAATAGGAAGAATGCTTGTAAATTTCCAGTCTAGTGAAGTATAACCATCCATCATTTGGCTAAGGTCTTTTTTTGTTAACTCTAATTTGTTGCCATCAAAGTCAGTGATTTTTACCTTTTCAGCAAAGAAAGTTAATACAGTAGCTACATCCATCGCATTATAGGCTTTATTGAATTTCTCCATAGCTTCAATCTCACCGCGATTTGAGAATTGGAATGCTCTGCCATTTACTTCATTTTTAGGATCCTCCGTAATATATTTTCCGCCTGAAGTTTGACCATATTCATTGGTTTTGGGAATTGAACCATATTGTGTGAAACTCGAAATTTTTCCGTCTTTGTTAAATCTGAATAACTCAAACAAGTTAAGTGTTTCCTTAGAACCATTGTTAGCTACCCGTGTTTCTACCGATTGCAACATCACGATTTCTTCGTTTGAACCAGGTACCTTAACCGGTAAAATAGCCATAGGCACATCCTCTACGGTTTTAATGTAAGCAATGGATTTTTTCGTCATTTCTTCTCTTTTCTTTGCCATTTCTGGGGTGTAAAAAGAAAGTTCTTTTTCTCCATCTTTTGAATTGTAAGCTTTGACGAAGTCTAACAAAATTTGGCTGTTTTTCTCAGAACCAAATTGGAAACTCTTGCCAGCATCTGGACCAGAGAAGATTTTACCTGCTGTCGTTTGTGCCGAGACACTGAATGTCGATGCGATGATCGCACCTGCTAGAACAAATTTTTTCATTGATATTAATTTTTTGATTAGGTCAGCAAGTACGGCGGAAAAAAGGGTCTGTGGAAAGAAAAGGAGAATGTATTTGTTCCCAAATGCGCAAAAGGGAACAAATTCGCTCATCCTAAATGAGCATTAGCGGGGGAGATGTACTAGGTTTGGCAAACATTAAAAAACTAATAACAATGAAAAAAATTATTCTATCTCTTTGTGTGGCGGCAGGATTATTCTCTTGCACGTCAGAGGCGGATCAAAATGCCATTGTAGGCAAGGCTAACGTAGCTTATTACGGGCGTGTTTGGGAAGTGGCGATCAATGAAGGTCGCACCAATATCTTGGACTCAGCTTATGTAGAGGATGCGGTATTGCATACTGTACCTGAAGTAAAAGGCAAAGCGAATTGCAAAGCCTATTACGAAAACTTTGTAACTGGTTTCACGGAGCGTCAATTTATCGTGAAAGAAATCTTTGCGGATGGCGACAAATTAGTGAAGTACTGGCAGTTCAAAGGAAAGCACACGGGTAACTTCTTTGGCATTCCTGCAACAGGAAAATCGGTAGACGTTATCGGTTGTACCATCGTGAAAATGAAGGACGGAAAAATTGCTGAAGAGCAAGATTTCATGGACAACATGGTATTGATGACTCAATTAGGTCTATTGCCGGCAAGTAAATAAGTGGATAAAGGCGGGGGCTTAGGCTTCTGCCTTTTCTTTGATATACACAGAAGGGGTCACCCCTTTGCGGGCCTTGAAGGCATCGATGAATTTCGAACGCGAGACGAAACCAGCATCAGTTGAAATTGCTTCGATGGTTATTTTCTTCGCATTTCCCTCCTCTATTAATTGACACGCATATTCAATGCGCAAGTCATTCTTCCATTCGCCAAACGTTTTTTCCATCTCCTTATTGAAGTAATTCGACAGGAATCGCTCGGGCATTTTTAGGTCAAAGGACATTTGTGACAAGGAGAAATCTTTTTTCACAAAGGGGTGTGAGTCTAAATAACCCTCTAATTCCCTTTCAAAGGCATAAAAGCTACTCGATTTCTTAGGTAAGCTAGATTTGATCTCTTGTAAGATTGTGCCTGCATTTAGCTCCACTTCGTAGGAAACGTTACCGTAGAGGATTTTGGGGAATAAAAACAAAATGAAGTTTTGTACAAAAAAACCTCCTCCACAGATCGCAAAGAAACGAGCCTCACTGAAAATGATATTTGAAGGGATGCCAAAAATCGCATAGTTATGAGCATAAACTGTTAACATATGCCCCAGACTATTGCCTGCAATGACCAGTTGTAATAATATTAGAGAGAAGATCCACTTTTGAATTAAGCGATGATTCGAGGGTAAAGCACCATATTTCAGCAGGAGATGACGCTTATTCACAAGAAAGTAGATCGCAGAGGCTACACAATAGAGAATTAAATGGATAGAACGGCCATATAAAATCTGTTCAAAAGTGACCCACTGAAAATTCAAATTATAATCTTCCGTAATGTTCACAATCTCGTGAGCCATCGCCGTCTTGGTCGCTAACGATAAAGTCGTGAAAGGTAAGGTCGCAAAAAAAGTGAAAACCGCTGGAATCAGATGTGCTAAATCATATAGGTGAAGTCGCTTGTCTTCCGAAACGGTTTGCTTTACATAGAAGAACAAAGCTGGACCGAGCAGGAAGGAGAGGGGTAAAAAGTGTACAAAACAGATACCTTCCCAAAATTCGATTTTGCTATAATGTAATCCAAAATACACCATCAACACCGCATTGCAGCACAAGAAAAACAAGGCTAAAAACGTGTTGGATCTATTCAATGAACTGAGGTAGTACAAGAGAATAAACGAGGTAAATATTCCGAATAGTGGTGCTAGTATTGCCAAAACCTGATATTAATCAGCTACAAGATAAGAATATCTGTTTAATTTAACTAGATGAACAAGGTTTACGCAACTGCTTTTGATGCCATTAATGATATTAAATCGGGCTCCTCGATGTTTTTTGGCGGTTTTGGATTAACAGGGATACCAGAAAATGCGATCGATGCGTTGCTGGCATCCGGTATAAAAGAGATCTTGTGTATCTCGAATGAGGCGGGAATCGAAGGTTTTGGCTTAGGTAAATTAGTGGCGTCTCGGGCCATCAAAAAACTCATCTGTTCCTATGTGGGCGAGAATTACCTCTTAGAGGATTTGATTTTAGAAGGTCATTTAACTGTGGAATTAGTTCCTCAGGGAACCTTAGCGGAACGCATCCGTTGCGGTGGTGCAGGGATTCCCGCCTTTTTCACGCCGGCAGGAGTGGGAACGGAAGTGGCAGAAGGGAAGGAGGTTCGGGCGTTTGATGGGAAGCAGTACCTGCTAGAAAAGGCCATATCTGCTGATTATGCTTTTATCAAAGCCTGGAAAGGAGACACCGAGGGTAACTTGATTTATAAAGGGACCTCTCGCAACTTCAATCCGGTGATGGCTCCAGCTGGTCGTATTACGATTGCCGAAGTAGAAGAATTAGTTCCAGTAGGTTCACTAAATCCGGACGAAATCCATACCCCAGGCATCTACGTGCAGCGCATTTTCCAAGGATCAAACTATATCAAACCCATCGAACATTTTGCAGCCTTAGCTCATTCAGAAGATGAACAGAAAGAAGTTATTGCGCGCCGTTTAGCGAAAGAAATCAAAGATGGAGATTACGTCAATCTAGGCATCGGTATTCCCACGCGGGTCTCGAATCATATTCCTGCTGGAATGAAAGTGATTTTGCAATCGGAAAATGGTCTGTTAGGGATAGGACCTTTAGCTGAACCTGGTCACGAAGATCCCGATTTAATCAATGCGAGCAAGCGTCCGATTACGATTTTAAAGGGTGGTTCAATATTTAGTTCCGCCGAAAGCTTCGCCATGATCCGTGGCGACCATATTGATGTGACGATTTTAGGAGGTATGCAGGTTTCTGAAAACGGGGATTTAGCGAACTGGAAAGTGCCAGGTAAAATGGTCAAAGGGATGGGTGGGGCTATGGACCTCGTCGCTTCCGCAGATAGAGTCATTGTTGCGATGTTACATTTGACCTCCGATGGAAAATCGAAATTAGTCACTGCTTGTGATTTGCCTTTAACCGGGGAACGCTGCGTGACGCGAATCATTTCCGATTTAGCCGTATTAGACATAAACCCCGAAGGCGGCTTTCTGTTAAAAGAGCGTGCCCACGGGGTTTCAGTTGAACAAATCAAAGCGGCCACAGCTGGTAGATTAATCATCCCAGACGTGGTACCTGAATTTTAGATTTTATAGTATTGCTCCCAACCTTTTCTTGGCGGCGCTCCTACTAAAAGAGAATTAGCCAGTGAGTTGTTGGTAATTTGTTTCGTCTTGCGATCGAATTGAAGCTTGGTATTCAGTTTTTGTGCCATAACACCTAGAGAGAACACTTGGCTCAATGGACCCGCGATTTCGAACGGAGAACGAGTTTTTTCTTGTCCCATACACGCTTTCAAGAAGTTTGCGTAGTGGTTTGAAGGACTAGCTTGAACTTCTGGTAATTTCAAATCCTTACCCGCATCGCCTAAAATTGAAAGCGTGCTTCCGTGTGATCCACCTTTGAACGTTAAATCCTTGCTGTAGATAATCTTGCCTGGATTCAATTTAGCTGGTTGGATTTTACCATTGCCTGCCGGTGGGATGTTCGGATCCAATTCATTGGTTCCATAATTCGCAGGAACCGGAGGAATATTGTTTACGCCATCATACCACGTGATATCCATCGCAGGCATATTCTTGCGCTCAGGGAATTTAAACTGAATGGTTGAAGACATCGGGTAGAAGAAATTGTTGTGTCCATCAGCCCTAAGCATATTGATTTCTGTAGGCAAGCCTAAGTCTAAAAACTCGTGTGCCGTATCCATGATATGAGCACCCCAGTCACCTAGCGCGCCTAAACCATAGTCAAACCAGCAGCGCCATTGTCCGTTCACAAAATCCTTTTGGTAGTCGTGTGGCGAAACCACACCTTGCCAAATATCCCAGTCTAAAGTAGAAGGAACCGCTTCCGCTGCCGGGAACTTCGTGATCTTCGGATCCCAACTGTGCCATCTACGTGGCGAATTCATGTGTGCCGTCATGGACGTCACATCTTTAATAATGCCAGCTTCTTTCCAAGCCTTGAATTGGAAATAATTTCCTTCTGAGTGGCCTTGGTTACCCATTTGTGTGACTACTTTCGGGTGCTTACGCGCCGCGGCCATCATCAATTCGATTTCATTAAAGGTACGCGCCATGGGTTTCTCCACAAACACGTGTTTGCCTAAACCTAGTGCCATCATCGTGATAGGGAAGTGGGAATGATCCGGAACACCGATAGAAACAGCTTCTATTTTCGATCCCATTTTATCAAACATCTGACGGAAATCTTGGAAGCGAGGAACATCTGGGAATTTCTCTAAAACTTTTAAAGTCTGCGGAGCGCCCATATCGACATCGCAAAGTGCGACAATATTAGCAAGGCCCGTGTTGTACAATGACATCACATCTAAGCCGCCTTGGTTACCGATACCAATACAAGCTAGATTGACTTTTTCACCAGGTAATTTCGAAAGTATATTGGGGAAAGCTGCAGCAGCTCCTAGTAGGCCGGCATTCTTGAGAAAGTCGCGGCGCGAATTATGGTGTTGATTCATAGTTAATTAGAATAGGTTTATTTCTAAAGTCAATGACTGGCCTAAACTACTAAGCTTTTAAATCAAAAAAAAGATGAAAGAAAAGTTCTTTCATCTTGATGCACACCAAACCACTAATTGATTTTGTAATAAGCGAAGGTAGGTTTATTTCTTGGTTATCAAACACCGGCCTATCAGATTATCAGTTTATTGATAATGAGAAAGGGCAGTCTCTAATTTTTTACGAACCTTCTCGCGTAATAAGGGAGGGTCAATTACTTGTAATTCAGTGGAATAGCGTAGTAGAAAATTTTCAAGTTCCTCGTTAATTTCTACTGATAATTCATAATGAAAGGCATCCATTGTTTTTTGCGATGGGTGAACGGGATATTTAGCGATATATTCTTTGATCCAGGAATCTTCCCGTACTCGAATTAGGATGCGCTCAGCAGCACTAGTACCCCGGAATAAACCTAAGCTGTTTTTGAAAAAATCAGCCGGCTGAAAATCGGGATGAATCCGCGTTTTAATAGTCGTTTGACTTAGTCGAATGGATTCGATTCGATCCAAAGCAAAGAGTCGAAGTTTATCTAGCGAAATGTGTGTTTGTATTTCTGTAACCTCTTGAAATAACAAATACCAGCCAGTGTACCAGCCATTATTGTATTCCTTGATCAGCAAGGGCAGTCCATAGACTGTTTTCACTTTCGATGTGGCCGCTAATCCTTTGTGTGAAATTTCGATGCACTTCTTTCCTGCTACGGCATCCACTAAGAATTTGACGTGTTCGGAACCGGAGCGATCGCCCTCATTGATTAATTCGATAGCTGGCCAGTTTGCTAGTTCTTCGTGTTTTGTGAGGTTGTTTTCCAAAGAGATCGCCCGCAACTTATTCACAATCCCATTTCCATTGCCCCCTGTGAATAAATGTTTGTTGAAATCGATGATGGACGCGATTTGGTCTAATTCCTTTTCGGAGAAAGAGGGGAAGGCGCTGATATCATCGCGGATATAATAGAAGCAGTTCTCCGATTTCGAATAGCGGATTAAATCGCCTTCCGTCTCTTCCAGGCTAGGGTAGCGTTCCGCCAATTTTTCCTTCAATGCTTTCAGGTCGCGGCTGAAACTACGTTCGCTATAGCTGATTTGGTCAAAATGTTCCGTGAAATAATCACTCACCGTTGCCGCACGCAAGGGAAAAGTCTTTCGCAGAAATAGGTTATTCAGCTCTTTGAGTCGATCTGTCGTGTTCATGTTCGAATCTAGTAAATTCTCACTAGTACGCCAACTTTTGGCGAACTATAAATGAAAATTTGTATCAACAAAACAATAACAATATGAAAAACATCAAATCATTACTCGTATTACCCTTCTTTTTCTACGCGACAGAAGGTTATTTAAAGGCATTCAAAGTGGCTAAAGTAACAGGACCTATCAAACTTTTTGTGATCAGCAATTTCTTACTTTGCTTGGGATTAATCTTGGCTGACTTTCAGTTTTTCGGAAATTCTGATGTAGATGGATTGTATACACAAGCGGTGTTAGCGGAAGTACTTTACTTAGCTGGAGGTGCGGGGTTGAACTTGTTCTCGGAATTAGAGACGCGTTAGTTACCGCGCTCGAATTGGAACTTTAACACGAATTCGTGCGTCTGATTGGTGATTCTAGAGATGGTATTCGTAGGCATCTCGTATTGGTAACCTAAATATACGGTGGGACTAAATTGAACACCTAAGTTAACGCCAATCGCGTTGTCGTTTCGGTAGCCAAAACCCACATCAAGTAATTCGTAGAAAGATCCGGTTAGGTTAATATCATAACTTAAGGGCAAATCGGCTGCGGCACGCACAATGGCATTCGTGTGAATACTAACCGCTTTACTTACTACTTGCTTCTTGCCTATCATCCCGTAATAGAAGGAGGCGTCTTTGTATTTCCCGTTTTGGAGGCCAAAATCATTCCAAAGCATCCTCGGTTGTGAAATACTCACATAGAACTTGTCCTCTTTCGCTAGGCGAATTCCCCAACCTGAATTGATCTGTAATCCAGTCGAATAGTTCTGAGTAAATAGCTCGTCCGTTTGATCTAATAAACTCAAACCAGCAAAGTCCAAAGCTAAATTAGTCACCCCCACACGAATACCTCCTGAGAGGGCCCATTTGTCATTGATGAGCGAGTGATAGGCAAAATCGCTGTTCACCGAAGTCGCTTTTACGGGGCCTAATTGATCTAGAAAAGCAGTGAAACCCACGCCCATTTTCTCTCCCCAATTGAAGTTACCCATCAAGGCAGTTGTGACTGGTGTTCCAGGCATGTTCGTCCATTGGTTTCTATTCACCAGAATGATCTCGTTTTTATCACTAGCGCCCACAAAGGTTGGGTTAATCACTTGCGGATATAATCGAAATAAAGAGAATACGGGGTCAGTCTGGGCCTTTATTTGGCCAGCTAAAACTAACAAACACCCTAAAATCACAACTCGTAATTTCATTTATTTCTTCAAACGATTGATGTAAATATAAGTAGAAACCCGAGGTCTCACGCCATTATAGTCTAAAATATAGAAATATACGCCGTCAGGTAATAGTCCATCTCCTGCTAAAAGTGGGTTTCCAAGGTTTGTTTCCCCTCCCCAATTATTGCCATAATCCTTGGTTTCAAACACGATATTGCCAACTCGGTCATACACCGTTAAGGTATTAGGCGTAGTACGCATCACGCCTGGAATGACTAAATAATCGTTTTTTCCATCTCCATTAGGTGAAATCCCCTGGAAGGCAACCGGGTCACAAGCATCTGGATCGATTCGGTTATCCACCCCATCGTGATCGCAATCTGGAAGACCGCCATAATTCAAATCATTTTCCCATTCGTCTTTGATTTCATCCCCATCGGAATCCAAATCATTGTAATCAGGAAGTCCATCCTTATCCGTATCCACTGGATTATTTCGATCACCACCAATCTCCACGATATCCGTGTAGCCATCTTTATCCGTGTCATAATTCACGTCTTCTAATACGGTGATGGTCGTGCTATCTATGCCCGGACCAGTAGAATTGGTAGCCGTGATTATATAAGTTCTCGGTTTGGCTGGCCACGTAGGCGTGCCAGAAATGAGACCCGTTTTCGCGTCAAAATTGAGCCCAGCCGGCAATAACGAATCAATGGTAAAGACATCTGCAATCCCCACCAATGTAGGCTTGAAATTCACCGGTACTCCTTGTCTGAATACACCTGGTAAGGGGTATTTAATTTCTGGAAAAGCAATGAGGACTTTAATGGAAATAGTAAATGTGTCGTATCCCGTTGAATTCGTGGCCGTAATCACATAATCCGTAAAATCTTGTGCTTTCGTAGGTGTTCCCGTAATGGATCCAGTGCTAGGATTCAATGTTAAGCCTGCCGGCAATGGTTTGTCCACCGTATACAGAGTAGGAATTCCTTGAACACTTGGGTTTAAAGGACTGATTTTAATCTTCTCAATATAGGTCTGAGGAGTCGTATAACTCAAGCTGCTCGGACGAGGAACCACCGCAGCAATTCGAATCGTATCGGTCGTGGAGGCTGTGCTATTGGTAATAGTGACTACATAGGTAGTAGGCGGTCTTAAAGCTGTAGGAGTCCCTGATATGATTCCGGTTACCGGATCGAATACTAATCCAGCAGGAAGAGGTTTGTTGACACTAATGCTAGCGATAACTCCTTTTGTAACTGGGATTAATGGCGGATTTGTTTGCCCTGCAATAAATAAATCGACCCCCGTATAAACTGGGTTAATTTGCGATCCTAGCACAGGCTCCGGATAGCTAATACGTGGTCTTGCGATCAAAACGGTGATGATGAAGCGGGCTCTCGCCGTACCTGTCGTATTCGTAGCCGTCACCCAATAAATGGTTAAAGGAACGGCTTTTGTAGGGGTGCCTGAAATGACTCCTGTGATTGGATTAAGTGTCAAACCATCCGGCAATGCTTTGTCGATGGTATATAAATCTACTTTTCCTGTTACCCTCGGGTTTAATGGAGTGATAGGCACTTCTTCCTCATAAATGACAGGAGTGGCGTAGGAAAGATTTTTAGGTTGAGCTATTAATACTTCTAAGTCCAAAGGTGCAGAGGTAGACCCCGTCGAATTGGAGGCCGTTACGATATAGCGTATAAGTCCCGTGAAGACGCTCGGTTTACCCGTAACTTCTCCCGTCGCATTGTTGAATGTGAGCCCTAAAGGCAAAGGTTTGTCTATCGTAAAGGCAGTCGCTAAACCGGAATAGGTCGGTCTAACCGGTGCTAACGTACTATCTTGTATTAATCGAGTGGGACTGAAGTAGGCCAAATTAGAAGGAGGAGCAATCACCACCGAAATGTCAATACTCGCCGTCGCCGAACCCGTGCTATTTCTAGCCGTGATTACATAGGTCTGCATCGAACTTAAAGCCGTAGGCGTTCCACTGATAATGCCTGTAGTTGAACTAAAGGCGAGTCCAGCCGGCAGAGTTCGGTCGATGGAATAGGTCGTCACTGTTCCTGAAACCGATGGAGCGATATCTGGGATAAGAAAGTTTTGGTACAAGACCTTAGGCGTAGCATATACCAGATTTCGAGGCCGCGCAATTAGTACCGTTATCACTACATTCGTTGAGGTAGATCCCGTTGTATTCGTCGCGGTAATCACATAGGTTGAGGTCGGTTTGGCTAAAGTAGGTATCCCAAAAATC
This sequence comes from Aquirufa lenticrescens, assembly GCF_019916085.1. Lineage (NCBI taxonomy): Bacteria > Pseudomonadati > Bacteroidota > Cytophagia > Cytophagales > Flectobacillaceae > Aquirufa > Aquirufa lenticrescens. The sequence goes on from NZ_CP049834.1 coordinate 632,126, forward strand.
CGTCCCGTCGTAGCATCTAAAATCAAACCGGCAGGCAGCGCCGGAGATACGATATAAGACGCAACATAACCTGTTACGGTAGGATTCAGCGGTGCGATATCAACCCCTTCTTCGTAAACATTAGGAGAATTATAGGATAGGCCGGACGGAGCTGGAATCAATACCGTGATAGGAAGAGCATATGAGCTTGATCCTGCTACGTTTGTAGCGGTTATTGTAAAAATGGTAGTAGGGATGGCCTGCGTAGGTGTTCCGGAAATTATTCCCGTACTCGTATCAAAATTGAGTCCATCAGGAAGTTGTTTATCGATCGAATAAGAAGCTACAAACCCCGTCACCGTAGGACTTAAGGTACTAATAGCTGTACCGGTAAAATAGGTAGGCGGGTTCACGTACGTTAGATTCGTAGGCGGCGGAATGGTTACCGTAATATCTACAGTAGTTGAGCCTGTATTCGTCGAATTCGTTCCCGTAATGGTGAATGTAGTTCTAGGGATTTGGACGGTAGATGCCCCTGAAATAATACCAGTGCTGGTGTCAAAATTCAATCCAGTAGGTAAGCCCGGACTGATCGCAAATGAATTAACAACCGTTCCGTTTTTGTTAGGAACTAATGGAGTAATCGCCACTGTCTCATAATACACATTAGGTGTGGTATAGGAAATTTGTGGCCGGGCGATGAGGACGGTGATGTTCGTGGTGGCCCCAGTGCTTCCGGTGGAATTAGAAGCAGTAATCGTATAATTTGTGGCCGGATTTGCCAAAGAAGGTGTGCCCGAGATTCTCCCCGTGGCAGGATCGATGCCTAATCCCGCAGGTAAAGTGGGGTTTACCGTATAGTTTGCCACCACACCACTGACCGTCGGTAATAAATCTGGAATAGGAACTCGCTCTTCAAAAATATTTGGAGTAAAATAAGACAATCCAGACGGTGCAGCTATTCGAACAGTTATGTCGATGTCAAAGGTGGTAAATCCGGTACTGTTCTCAGCTGTAACGGTATAAATCGCTTGTGGCATAGCTGCTGTAGGTGTGCCATTGATTAAACCTGTTGTCGCATTGATACTCAACCCTGGTGGTAAAGTAGTGATTGTGTAACGTGATACAGCTCCGGTCACCGTAGGCGACAAAGTAGGAATGGCTGCCCCCTCTGTAAAGATCCAAGGTGTTTGGTAAGATAAATTAGTAGGAGGAGGAATGACGACAGAAAAACTCGTCGTGGCGACTACTTGTCCTGTGGTATTGATGGCCGTAATGGTATACAGTGTAGGATCGCTTAAAGCCGTAGGTGTCCCACTTATGACTCCTGTAGTTGTATTGAATGTTAAACCAGTAGGTAAATTGACGGGTACGATGGTATAGGAATCTACCTGTCCTGTTACCGTGGGTACCATAGGAGTAATAGGTACAAATTGATAAAATTGGAAAGGACCGGGATAACTTAAATTAGATGGAGGAGGTATAACCACATCAAAGTTAATGGTTGTACTGGTGGAACTCGTTGAATTTGTCCCCGTAATTACGTAAGCAGTAGCAGCAGTGATGGCAGTGGGAGTCCCTGAAATTACTCCTGTGTTCGGATTTAAAGTTAATCCGGTAGGTAAAGGTCGGTCAATCGTGTACGTTGAAATGACTCCACCTGAATTAGTAGGTGTAATAGGCGTTATGGTAGTTCCTGTGTAAAAACGAGAGGGAACAACATAGGCTAAATTCGTAGGAGCAGCGATACGAACCGTTATAAAAATTTCTGATTGAGCAGGTCCCGTTGAGTTAGTTGCTATGATGACATACCTAGTTCGTGGCATAGGCACCTGTGGGTTGCCACTGATAGTTCCATTGCTGTAATCAAAAGAAAGACCTGCTGGCAATGTACCCTGTAAATCATAGGTTACACCACTACCTGTAACCGATGGGGAAATAGGAGAAATGGCAGTGTATTGTGTAAATACATATTCAGAGCCAGTGGTTATTGAAATGGTGGGTGGCGGAATAACTATTTGAATAGTAAATGTAGCCGTAGTTGGAGTTCCAGTGCTATTGCTTCCTGAAACGGTGTAGGTCTGGGTGCTGGTTGTTTGTGTAGGGGTGCCTGTGATTTGTCCGGTTAAATTATTAAAAATCAACCCGGGAGGAAGGGAGGTAGGATTGATAGTAAAATTATCAATGCGGCCTATGAAGGTAGGAGTTAATGTAACAGGACGATTCACCACAAATTTATTAGGGGTGCTATAATTTAAGCCGGTAGGAGGGGCTAAATAAATCGTAACGGTAAAGGGGATCTGTGCAGAGATGCAATTCGCTTGGGAGTTTTTTACAACTAAATTAAAATCAAATGTACCCACCTGCCCATAAGGTATAGTGATAGCCATAGGTGAAGTTGTAATAGGGGCATTCAGTACTTCATCAAACCCATTTAATGCATTAGCCCCTGCATAAATGGAGTAGGTGTCTGTTCCTTGGACTTTATTAGTATAGGGTAATGCAAAGCTTTCGGCATTAGAAGAAATATCTGCAACCGCACTTAGAGTAACAGAAGGGTCTGGAAGAAATCGTACTTCAATGGGATTACTAGCCGGACTTGTACATCCTCCAATAGTCGTTTTAGAGGTATAAATTCCCGGTGTTGTGACGGTAATACTTTGCGTTGATTGGTTAATACTAACGCCATCTTTAAACCATTCAATCGTTCCTGAGGTGGCGGCTGTAGTTAAGATGGCTGATCCACCTGTGCATATTTGAGCTAAACCTGAATTATAAGAAAGCGTAAATTCTAGTGAACCGCTGTTGTCACCTGGGTTTGGGTCTGCATAGGAGTAGTAATATTTAGCTGAACCATCTCCTACGCCGAGATAATATTCATAAATATGATCACTTCGGTAATCGGAATTGTTGCTTGGAGCAGGTGGGACTGCATTATTTAATAACCATTTATTGCTTCCGTTCGTAATCAGCGAAGGCGTTCCAGTACCTATTACTTGTGTTGAAAGGGGACTTTGGTAGGCAGCATCAAGGTGATTGATGCTATTTTCTATGCCATAGGTCCCTTTTACCTCTAATTTGTATTGTCTTGTAGTTTGGGTAAGGGTAGCGGGTGATTGAATCCAAGAATTAGCATTAAATGTCTTTACTTCGCTACCTATTACGCGCCATCTGGAATTCGCAGTGTTACCCGAAATGATCGGAGCAGGACAACTAGACTGAGCTAGTGCCGCGAATTGAATAAACAGAAACAAGTAGAGAAATAATTTTCTCATGTATGATGAAGAACAGATGGATACTAAAATTACGGAAAATAACTGGTTTACGATTTATTTCCCCTTCCAATAATTCGCCAGCGCGGAACCATTGATATTCATGACTGGGCCAAAAATTGCTGCCGGCAATCCCAGCGTTCCCACTTTTCCCATCGCCATGGCAAGGCCTGAGGCTAATCCGGCGTTTTGGAGTCCTACTTCGATGGCAATGGTACGACAATCTTTTTCGGGCAACTGACTTAAACGTCCGCCCCAGTAACCTAAAATAAACCCGAAGAGGTTATGCAGTAAACAAACCAAAACTAATAAGGGGCCCACCGCCACCAAGGCGTTTCTACCATTTGCCGTAATAATAACTACTATCGCTCCTACACTCCACATCGAAATGGTGGGTAATGCTTTTTCAAACCATTGAAAGCGAGATCCCAGTAATCGATTATACAGGACACCTACTGTAATGGGGATGATGATTAGTTTGCTGATTTCCCAAACCATCGCCCATAAATCGATCTCAATTAATTGCCCTGCAAGATTTTTCATTAGCAAAGGTGTAAGTAATGGTGCTAAGATGGTGGCAATGGATGTTAAGGTGAGGGAGAGAGCTACATTGGCTTTGGCAAGATAAGACATCACGTTAGAGGCTAAACCACAAGGCATGCAACCCACTAAAATAATACCTGCCGCGATTTCTGACGGGAATTGAAATACCTTTGTGAGGCCCCAGCCCACGAAGGGCATAATGGTAAATTGAAAAAAGACACCTAAAACTACTGCCTTAGGTGAGCGTAATACCTCGGCAAAGTCACTCATCTTCATCGTTGAACCCATGCCAAACATGATGAGTTGTAAGAGTGGAATAATAAAGATTTTGAATTTCAGCTCACCAAAACCAAGGAAGGGTTCAGGGAAAATAAGGGTTAAAATGACAGCGGCAATGATGCTGAAGGTGAATAATAAGCCTTTCATCTTTTGGTTTTTGCTGTCAATTTACGAAAAATTAATTGTTCAACGTACCCTCTTTCACCCAGGCCTTTATCTGGCTAATTTCGCAGTTACTTAAATAGGCTGTTCTGGAAGGCATGGGTATATATCCAATTGTATGGGTAATGGAGCCCACAAGGCTACTATTAGCTGCCTGAACCTTAACTGCGGCATATGAATTCAAATCGATACCTGCTGAAGGGCTGGTTCCACTATGGCAACCGGTACAATTTGTTTTCAAAATAGGAAAAACGGTAGCACTGAATGAAACAACTGTCGTATCACAATTAGCTGCCGATGCCACACAAGAATTGTTTTTTGCCCCTTGCTGCATCCATTTTAGAAGAGTCGCTTTTTGGGTGGCAAGCCAAGGTGCTTTAGGTGGCATATAGCCATTAACCACACTTCGATAAAGACTACTCGCGGTCGGATTAGTGGCAGAGCTATAGGCTCTAATGTGTGCATAATCGGTTAGAATCACTCCTTCTTTGTGAGAAATAGCATCATGGCAGCCACTCATGGCACAATTTGAAGTGATCAGCGGAAGAATGGTTTGTTGGAAATAAACGGTATCTGGACTGCAGTTAGCAGCTGGCGTACTGGGATTCAGAACAGTTCCTGCATTCGTATCTCCCCCTGTTGTAACAGGGTTTGGTTGGTTTTTGTCATTTAAACAAGACAATGCCAAAAGTAAGACCGCGAATATCCCTACTCTTTTCATTTCTTCGTGTAGTTCATTCTAGAAGAGATTTTGATGACCTCTGCGATTTTGGCAAACACAATCTTAGGGATATCTACTTTGTAATCCACTAATTTCACCTCAAACTGACAAGTTAAGGCAAGTGTTGTCCCCGTAGAAACAATCGTTCCTTTCAATTCGATGGGACGTGTAATCCCGTGAATGGTAGCTGATCCAGATGCGGTGATAGGGTAGGTTCCGGCTACAGTTAGGTCTACTGATTCCTTGATTTTTCCTTTAAAGGTCGCTGATGGGAATTTTTCACTTTCCAAATAATTCTCGTTAAAGTGCTCCTGCATCAATTTATTAGGGAAGACGAAATTCGTGATGCGCATTTGAACTGCTACTTCGTTCGTCGCCGTATTGATGATGCTGGAAACGGATTTATTGACGGCATCGATATCCTCCATCGGAGTTTTGGAGAAAAAGGAGACCTCCCCATTCGTAGTCATAAATAATTGCGCTTTGGATTGGAATGCAATAAATAGCAAGGCTAAAAGAAATATTTTTTTCATTTTTTCTTAGGTTCTAAACTGAAAGTACGGGCCATATTAAAGCCATAAAAGATATCGCCTGCGCCCCAGGTGCCTAGGGTTTGGCCTATAAAATGTTTCTCGGTCATTCCGCGAGAGTTCGTCAAATGCAATTGAAAAACGTGTCCGCCTGTCTCGATATCAAAACCGACAGAAAAGGAATCTTGGTAAGGATAAGCTACGCCTGAGCCTTCCTCATAATCCTCTTTGTCCACGATATTTTTATAATATTCTGCCGAAACGCTCAGGCGATTTGTGAGTTTATATCGACCCCCAAAACCCATCGATAACAAATTATTATCTAAGTAGATGGATTCTGATTTGTTGTTATGCAAAACTGTGGGCATCAATTGCAGCGAAAGTTTGTCGCTAAATTTGCGGGCAATGAGTAGTTGGCCAAAGTAGGACTGGCGTTGCAAATTATTTTGGTAGCGCATCACATTTCCGCTAGAAGTTGTGTAGCCGCTAGGCATCGTATTAGTCGTCATCCCTCCATATAGGGTAACGGTAACAGGCATTTTATTCGATTGAGCTAACACCTTGTACTTGGAATAGATGTCGTAAGTCTTCTCGATAGTCGAGCGCCCAGCTCCTAAAAGCCATTTGTCAGTTAACGAATATTCTAGGCCTAAACGGATTTTGGCCTCATCTAAACCTAAAAAATTATCAATGAATCCAGAGTTAATAGATCCAAAACGGTGAGAGATCCAAAAATTCAGATGTTGCTTCGCAAGTGTTTCCACCGTTTGACCATTAATCAGACGTGTACCTTTGAAAGTGGCCTGGGTGAAGGTCGTTTTCTTCGCATCCTCTTTCTCCAGCATATCGAGAAGATCATCCTGGGCAAAAAGTGGACTGCTACAAAAAAGAAGTAAGAGTAGTTTTTTCATTAGGAGAATACGCGAAGGTTAGTTCCAGATAAGGTCGTTTGGTAGGCTTTGATTCCTTTGCTACCATTGGCATTTGTTCCAGCGCCTGTAGTAGAAAAAGTGGCTCCATGTTGCGTGCAATAAAATCCTCCGCCGCTATAAATAACATTTGCTTTGTTTTCGTGTGAACAAACTTGGGTTACTGCTGCGAAAGTGGTGCTTGAAACGCGCGCTACGACTATGCCATTCGCAATCACATAATTCCCTACGGTATTTAATTTACTGTAGGTTGTATTCGTTAAATCTAAAGTGAAGTCCACGCTACTGGCTGGTGAAACAGATTCATTTGTGCAAGAAGAAAGGGCGGATGCACCGCAATAAACAGCTAAAAGAGAGGCACCTTTTAAGCCTAATGATTTTAAGAATTCGTGGCGTTTGATTTTATTTTCCATGGTGTTGAGGGCTTTTACATTTGAAATTTAGGAATATTTAAGCGTTTAATAAATGATTATTATCAGTAGTCGATGAAAGATCAGAATGAAATGATGAATAGGCAAATAGGGCAGATAAAGGGAAATGGTTATATTTGAAGATAAATAAGAACAAATGCTAGAAACCTTTTTGATTCGTTACGCCCTAAATTTATTGTTTACATTCATCGTGGTGCGTTTTATTTATTATCCTAAATACCGGAATAACGACTTCGTTTTCACCTTTTTCTTGTTTAATACCATTCTTTTTGTGCTGTGTTATCTTTTAGCGGAGGCTGATTTGAAGTTTGGTTTTGCCTTTGGGTTATTTGCTCTTTTTTCGATGTTTCGCTACCGCACAGTGACGGTGCCTATCGGTGAAATGGGCTATTTTTTCTTAGTGGTGACGCTGGGAATTATTAACTCTTTGGCCTCTTTAGTGAACATTGAGATGCTTTTAGTAGCGAATTCGGTGTTAGTGGCGATGACTTTTTTATTAGGTCGTACTTTGTCTCTGACGCATGAGAATTACCAAACTTTGAATTACGATAACCTGGGTTTAATTAAACCAGCGGAACGCACTGAATTATTAAAAGATTTAACGGAGCGCACGGGATATCCCATTCACAAAGTACAGGTTGTTAAGGTTGATTATCAACGTGGAATCGCGCAATTAAGGGTGTTTTATTTCTCCAAAGAAAATGAGTCCGGATCCCTTGATTTAGATGCATAAGTTTCTTTTTCTTCTTTTCCCATTCTTTGCCTTTGCGCAGAAAGATACTTTGCAAGAGGTTCGAGTTAACGGTATTCGCTCAGAGATAACGAGTGACCCCGGGAAAAAAGTATTTCAGGTGGGGGCGAATTTGACGAATTTAGGAGGTAATCTGTACGATGTGTTGAGTAACATTCCTTCCATTTATGTGACCAGCGATGGGAATGTGAATTACCGGGGGAATCAAAATCTAATCATTTATTTCGATGGAAAACCTGCTGGAATTTTAAGTTCCTCTCGTGCGAATGCCTTGAGTTTGTATCCCGCAGATCAGATCGATCGAATCGAAATTATCTCGAATCCTGGTGCTAAATATTCCGCGGAAGGTAGTTCAGGAATTTTAAATATCATTTTGAAGAAAGGGTCGAAAACGGAGTCCTTGCGTCTGAATTCAAACCTCGGAACAAATGACAAATATGCGCTTTCGGCTACCTATGCAAAAGGTTACAAACGGTGGACGCATTTAGTTGATCTGAATCTACGCCAAAATACGCGTAACAACTACCAATTCCTCTACCGCGAAAATCCGAGCCGTTTTGGCTTTTCACAAATTGCCCAAACCACCAATGAAATCAACCGCGATTTCAACCAATCTCTTCGCCTACATTCGATCTACACTTTCAACAAGGACCGGACTTTCGGGATTTCATTTATTGGCCGTTTATCGTCTGATCACAATTCGGAGGTGCGCTACAATAAAAGTGAATTCAGCTATGCTGCAGACCGCTTTTATGCTCGCGATGCGGATAAGAATGGGCGTGATGTAGGCTTTGATTTGAACCTATCCTATAGTCCTAGTGCGAACGGTAAGATCGATTTTTTGTGGATCCAAAACCAAGGTTCCGACGCCAATCAATTCTTTCAGCACTACTATTACGGGGATTTTGACACCCCTAATCCCAACATTCCTGTGCGCTACGAGCGTTCATCTGCCTTCAGTGCAAACTCCACCTTGTTATTGCAGGGCGATTGGACTAAGTCCTTTTCAAAAAAGCTTTCGCTCGACTATGGGTTCAAATTGAACTCGCGCTTTTTTGAAAATTCATTCTTGTATGAAAAACAGAAAGAGGGGATTTATGTCAAAGATGGCGTTCGTTCTAATGGGTTTAGGTATGAGGAACACATTCAAGCGGCCTATGTTTCGATATCTCAAAAAGCGCGTTTCGCTCAGCTAGATGGAGGTCTTCGCGTCGAGGCCACTGAAATTGGGGGTGATGTGTTACAAAACTATGTGAATCTGTTCCCATCACTTTCCATTTTACACCCCATTTCTACTTCACAGTTGATTTCGTTTGCACTTTCTTCTCGGATTACCAGACCGAGTTATAAGTCCCTGAATCCGTTCATCTCCTTTGCTGACCCTTTGAATTTGAATGCGGGCAATCCTTCTTTGAATCCTGAAAAGGCCCTATTGCTCGAACTATCACATGTGAAAGATTTTAAATCTCTTTCTGTTTCTAACTCGGTTTTTTATCGTGAAATCACTGGATTAGTCGGCCGTGTGAGAACTTTTTTAGATGGAGATACTACCTTGACGCGGTATGAGAATATTTCCAAATCCCGTGCCTGGGGTTTCGAGAATCTCAGCACTTGGTCTGTTTCAAAGGCTTTTAAAATAACCCTTAGTTCCTCCGTCTACCAGACTGATTTACAAGGTTTAATTAATGGGACGCAAGTTTCTGAGAACCGCTGGAGCTGGAACTCTCGTTTGAACCAGCAATTCAAATGGAAAAACAATTGGTCAGCCCAGCTTTCGGGAATATACCAGTCTGTTCAAATAAACCCTTTGGGAATTATCAATCCTTATTATACCGTTGATTTGGGTTTGAAAAAAGACTTAGGAAGGCTCACCATTAATGCTCGGATTAACGATTTATTTAACACACAAAAAATGATCTACGACTCCCGTCCTTTCGGTTTTGTCAGCGACCTTGAACGCAAGAAAGAAACCCGCATTTATTACATCGGTTTCAGCTACAAGTTTGAGAGCAAGAAGATGAAAGAGGCTCGGGAGAGGAAGAGGATTAACGAAGACGAGATAGATATCGAAGATTAAAACGAATGCTAAAAATGCGCTGCGCGATATTTTTACGCATTTCGTTTTAAGCTTCTCTCTTTGAGTTAGAGAGTTTGTTTAAATGTAAATCACAAAATTATCGCGCAGCGCAATTTTAGATTTACATTTAAATAAACGAGGCAATTTTAGTAGCCATATCCTCAGCGCATTATTATTTCGATTTCACTCTCGATTTCTCCGCCTCTAACCCCGTCGCTCTTTCCCTCGCTCCCTTAATCGCCATATTTCCGAATCGATACGTAAAGTTCAAACGAACTACGCGGGAATCTTGACGAGGGCGAACCACGATATCTAAATCGCCGTATTTGATAAATACATCTGGGTTAGACGTGTAAAGTACATCTTGCGCATTGAGGCGGATAACACCGCGTTTGTTCATCACCGTTTTTTGGACACCTAAATTAAGCGCACCACCTGCCCCAAAAATAAAGGCGCTCTCTAAACCTCCAGTAAAGTAATTGCCGCCGATTTCTAAGCGGAATGCCTTGGGTAAAGTGAAGATGTGGTTTGAGCTGATGTAAAATTGATTATTGACAGGACTAAGACTGGCATTCTCTACTTTTCCGACTAATTCCGCGCGGTTAAAGTAGATATCGTTATTCGTAGACCACCATTTCGCAATGGGGATAGGCAAGGAGAATCCAAGGCTATAATTAGTCCTCTCGGCCATATTAGCCGATGTTTGGTAAGATTTTCTGGCTTGCGTGTCTTGCTTTAATATTTCCGTGATCACATTTGTGGTGTGGCTATAGCCCAAAATCGTACTGAAAGCGCCCATATACGTGTGGCTTAATTCTAATGAGTTAGTCAGCTGAGGGGTCAGCATTGGATTTCCCACTTTGAACGTGTAGTTGTCCAAAAAGAACACAAATGGATTCAAATCTCCATAACTAGGTCGGTCGATGCGACGGGAATAATTCAAACCAAGGCTGTGGTTTTTGGAAAGGTCATACTGCAAAAAAGCGCTCGGAAATAACTGCGCGTAGTCGCGGTGGAAAGTGGAGTCCTTCGAGTTCGCTGTGTAAGCCTGAGATAATCCATCCGCTAATGTCCATTCGCCACGTAAACCGATTTGGTAGCTAAATTTCCCGATGGCACGTTCCGTGTTTAAATAGGCGGCGTGTATTTGTTCTTCATAGACGAAGTGATTACTTTGGCCCGTTAAAAAAGTATAGGATGAAGCCCCATCGTTCTTGCCCTGGAAGCGTAAATCGTTATCTGTTTTCACATAAGAGGATTTCAAACCTGTGCCCCATTTCGATTTCAAGAAGGAGGGTAGAACGTAATCTAATTTGAAGGAATATTGGTCTACCAGGGAGTTTGCATTATTTAACAAAAGGGAGTCTGCACGCAAAGTGCTAAAGTCCCCTCGCTGGAACTGTGAACGCAAATTAGAGCCACTATTATCCACAAATCGCGCATAGTCTAGGTCAATCGTTAATTCACGACCCGTGCTATCATAGCTATGCTTGAAGTTGAAATTAGCTGCGTAATTATGGCTCGGATTTCCCACATTATTGTAGGTATTTAACCGAGTCAAAGCCGTACCCCCACTCGTATATTGAATCGTCTGATTTAAGCCATTGTTCAACGTATATTGGTTGATATTTCCAGAGACCAAAATACCCACAGTCGTTTTCTTCGAGTAATACCAGTCCACGCCACCTTTCAATTGCGTCGTTTGGTTCTCATTTTTAAAACCATATCCATTCTCCCAAACTTCGTTTTGGGTTCTAAAGTAACGTGTTAAATAATTACGTTCTAATGTTGATCGGTTCACCACTGATCCATTTCCAAACCAGTTCCAACCATTCTTCCGGTAATTCAAATTCACCCCGGTACTTTGACGAGAATAAACTCCTTGTGCTACAGTTGCGTTAGCAGACCCATTCAGTCCGATATTGGAATTCTTTTTAAGTTTGATATTGATGATACCACCCGTTCCTGCCGCATCATATCGAGAGGATGGATTAGCCATAATCTCTAGTTGAGAGACTTGGTCAGCCGGTAAATTCTTTAAATAATTCGCTAAGTCTGCCCCACTTAAGTAGGAGATTTTCCCATCAATCATGATGGCTGCACCCGATTTTCCTCTAAGGGAAATGTTGCCATCTTTGTCCACGATCACACCTGGAGAACGCTCCAATAATTCCATTGTCGTATTTCCAGCCGCCATGGCAGAATTCTCCACATTAACGATCGTTTTATCTAGCTTTTTTTCGATAAACGGTTTCGTTGCCGTCACTTTCACTTCCGCTAATTCGGTGCTTAATGGCAGTAATGTGATGACCCCTATTTCGATTTGAGTATCCGTTGATATCTCATCTAAGGCGATTTTCGTTGGTTTGAAACCAGTCGATTGAAGGGTTAAAGTAAATTTACCCAGGGGTAATTTAGTAACCCGTAATTCTCCATTTTCGTCTGTATTCATCCCTTTTACGAGGCTGGAATCAGTCGTTTTTTTCAAAAGAACCGTTGCAAATGGTAGTGCTTCTTTATTGGAATCTTGGAGGCGGAGGTGTAAGGAATTTTGGCCAAAAGCCGTAATCGAACAAACAAGTAGTAATGCTAATAATTTCATGGGGACAAAGTTCCCACAAAAACGTTAATCAAAGAAAGGGTTTTTGATGAGCGGTAATTTTAACGAAGATAAGAGAGGATAGAGTAAAGAGTATAGATAAAACCTCCGGACTCATTTCCTTCGGACTATCTTTACTCTCTACTCTACCATCTTTACTCTATTGCGGACGCAAACGGAATATCATCCCCGGACTCTCAACCCCCACATACAAATACCCATCGCGGCCTTGCTTCACATTGCGCATACGCCCAACGTTTAACAATACCTTTTCTTGCTTCACTACTTTGTTGTTCTTAACCTCCACCCGGTTCAAATAATTGAAACGTAGTGAGCCGATCATCAAATTGCCTTTCCAAGCCGGGTATTTATCACCCGTTACAAAAGTCAATCCAGATGGAGCAATCGATGGGATGAAATAGGAGATAGGTTGCTCCATTCCGTCTTTTTTGGAGATAGCCGAAATCGGTTTTCCATCATAATTAATACCATACGTAATGACCGGCCAGCCGTAGTTTTTACCTGCTTTGATGATGTTAATCTCATCACCACCACGAGGACCATGCTCCGTCTCCCAAATATCGTCCGTCCAAGGATTCGTCGTCAACCCTTGTGGGTTACGTTGTCCGTAAGAATAGATGCTCGGGTGTGCTGAATTCTTGAATGGATTATCTGATGGAACTGTTCCATCGTCATTTAAGCGGTGAATCTTACCGTTATCGTTATCTAAACTCTGAGGGAACACTTTTTCCATTCCACGTTCTCCTACAGAGAAGAATAGATGACCTTTTTTGTCAAATGTAATGCGAGATCCGTAGTGGAAAGAAGTTTTCGTATAAGGTTTCGCTTCGAATATCTCCTGTGCTTCTACCCAATTATTGTCTTTGATTTTTCCACGAACGATAGCTGTTGTGTTTACTTTGGCCCCATCCTCCATTTTAAACTTAGAGTAGGATAAGTAGATCCAGCCATTTTGCTCGTATTGAGGGTGAAGCGTTACATCTAATAAACCGCCTTGTCCTTGCGCATACACTTCTGGAGTTCCTTTGATCGCCGTTTTGTTGCGTTTTTGATCCACTAAATACAACACTCCTGCGCGATCTGTAATTAAATAGTCGTTCGATGGTAGTTGCGTGAAACCCCAAGGGCTATCGAAACCAGTGGCGATCGTGTCTAACACGATGGTCATTCCGTCTGACTTGAAAATGTTTGACGTTGGTTTATTGGCAAATTTATATTGCTCAACACCAGCTAAATTTTCCACGATTAAATCTGCCAGTTTTTCAATTTCTTTAGGTGTCAAAACCTCTTTCCATGTAGGCATTCCGGCGTCCGGGTAGCCATGTGTGATACTGTTTAAGATGTCTAATTTTTTGTCTCCGTGCTTCCACTTGCGGTCCACAAAAGCTTCCACTTTTTCGCCGTGGCAGGATGCGCAATATTTGGTATAATTAACCTCTGCAGGTTCTTCAGTGACTGCCGGCGCCTTTGTGAGGGACATCGTGCTCAAAGCGGCCATCGCAATCAGGCCAATAAAGGATATTTTTTTAAACATAGCTTGGTATTTTTCTGCCACGAAGCTAAATATTAATTTCTATATTTCTATCTTTAAAGCTTACCTGATTCAACATATGAAAAAAATCTTACTTGCTCTATTATTCGCCTCGCTGTCAGTGAGTGCGCAAGTTCCTAGTCCTAAATCGCATTTTGGCTTTAACATTGGCGATAATTACCATTTAGCTACGTTTACGCAGACCGAAGGCTACCTGAAAAAGTTGGCTGCGGCGTCTAATCGCGTGAAATTGCAGTCGATTGGAAAGACGGAAGAGGGCCGAAATCAATATATGGTCATCGTTTCTGACCCCTCGAACATTCGCAATCTAGCAAAGTATAAGGCCATTTCGCAGCGTTTGGCACGGGCGGAAGGTTTGTCTGAGCAGGAGGCGAAGGCTTTGGCCAAAGAAGGAAAGGCCATCGTTTGGATCGACGGCGGTTTGCACGCCACAGAAACGGTGGGGATTCACCAGTGGATCGAGTCGATCTACCAGTTTACAACTCGTAACGATGAGGAAACGAAGCGTATCCTACAAAACACCATCATCCTATTTGTTCACGCGAATCCTGATGGTCAAGAACTCGTTTCCAATTGGTACATGCGCAAGGCGGATACGCTGAAACGCTCGACAGATAATTTGCCTCGTCTGTATGAAAAATACATCGGACACGATAATAACCGTGATTTCTATATGATGAATATGAGCGAGTCCACAAACATGGCCCGCCAACAATACATCGAATGGATGCCGCAAATCCTATATAACCATCACCAAACGGGTCCAGACGGTACAGTCGTAGCAGGTCCTCCTTACCGTGATCCATTCAATTACGTGTACGATCCGCTTCTAATTACAGGAATCGACGCCTTAGGCGCGGCTATGAGTTCACGCTTAAACGCGGAAGGGAAACCGGGTTATACCATGAAATCGGGTTCGGTTTATTCGACTTGGTGGAATGGTGGATTACGTACTACGGCCTACTACCACAATATCATCGGTTTATTAACGGAGATCATCGGAGACCCAACTCCTGAAAACATTCCATTAGTACCTAATCGTTTGATTCCAAATTCGGCGACGCCATTCCCCATCACGCCGCGCAAATGGTTCTTCAAGAATTCGATTGATTACTCACTTTCGTTGAACTATGCCGTATTGAATTACGCGACCAGGTACCGCGAAGAGGTCTTGATGAACATCTACAAGATGGGTAAGAAATCGATCGATTTAGGATCTCAAGATTACTGGACAATGTCACCTAACAAGGTGGAAAAATTAACAGAGATTTCGGGTGGAAATTACAAGAAGAAAGCTGACAGTTTATTTACGGTGGTTTACAAGAACCCACAAACGCGTGATGCGCGTGCATACATTGTGACGGCAGATCAATCGACTTCTGGAATCGCCTTTATCAATATCTTGATCAAAAGCGGAATCCGGGTAGAGAGGGCTACAAAAGCTTTTGAGGTTAAAGGAAAAGCCTATCCAGCGGGTTCTTACGTGGTGAAGACAAATCAAGCTTTCCGCCCGCACGTGATCGATATGTTTGAACCGCAAGATCACCCGAATGACTTCCAATACCCAGGAGGACCTCCGGTTCGTCCGTATGACGCCGCTGGCTGGACGCCTGCTTATACGATGGGGATTCAGTTTGACCGCATTTTGGAAGACGTAAACGGTCCATTCGAAACGGTTCCTTACGGCGAACTTCAAAAGGCTAAACCAGTGTTTGCTACGGGCGCTTATTATTCATTCTCCACTTCGGATAACGCCTCATTCACTTTGTTGAATGATTTATTAAAAGCGGGTGTCGAAGTGTCGAAAAACGCTTCAGCGTTTTATGTGAAACATAGTGCGGCGGCAGCGGACATTCTAGCGAAGGCGACCGTGAAAACACAAGCACTAAGTACTTTGCCAGCTGATGTTTCTCGTAAAGTAGGCACGAAGCGTGTGGGTCTTTGGGATACCTATGGTGGTTCGATGCCATCAGGTTGGTTGCGTTGGATTTTAGAGCAACACCATTTTGACTTCAAATTAGTGTTCGCTAAGGAGATCGATAAAGGTGGATTACGTTCGAAATTTGATGTGTTGATTTTTGTCAAAGGAGCTATTCCAGGCTTGAGAGCTGAGCCGGCAAACGAGTGGGATGAGAAAGAACCTGTAGAGGCTGATATTCCAGCGGAATACCAAGAGACAATGGGTAAAATTACGGCAGCAAAATCCATACCTTCACTTCGCGCTTTCTTAGAAGAGGGCGGGGATATCATCACGATTGGTTCGAGTGCGAACTTGGCCTATCATTTGAATCTTCCTGTAAAGAACGCCTTAGTGGAGATGGTGGCTGGAAAAGAGCGCAATTTGCCGGGAGAGAAATTCTATATTCCGGGTAGTGTGATACAAGTGACGGTAGATCAAAATTCACCAGCAAACTGGGGAATGGCGCCTAAAGCGGATGTCATCTTTGCAGCAAGCCCAGTGTTTAAGTTAGCACCGGAGTCTATCTCTCGTGGTGTATTAACTCCATTAGCTTGGTTCGCTACAGAGAAGACGTTGCGCAGTGGCTGGGCTTTTGGTCAAGCTTATTTGCAAGATGGGGTCGCTGCTTTCCAAGCGAAAGTGGGAAAAGGAAATTTATATGTGTATGGTCCAGAAGTAACGTTTAGAGGCCAAACACATAGTACATTTAAAATGGTATTCAATCAATTGTATGAAAACAATCGCTAAGATTTTAGGGGGCTTTGTAGGCCTAATCGTTATTTTACTGTTGATTATCTGTGAGCGAGACAGACCCGTAGAAGAGTTGATTCCTTTGTACGCGAACAAGGATTCTAAATTCATGCCTATTATGGGGATGAAAGTGCATTACCGGGACGAGGGTGTCGCTACCGATACCTTGCCACTGATTTTATTGCACGGGATGTCTTCGTCTTTGAATACTTGGGATAGTGTGGTGATTGATTTGAAGCAGCATAGGCGGGTGATTAGCCTTGACTTACCGGGATTTGGACTTACGGGACCATCCCCTGAAATGGCCTATAATTTCCCTTACTATGCTAAGTTCATTGATTCTTTTACGACTAGATTGAAAATTAAACGATTCATCTTAGCGGGGAATTCGATGGGTGGAGCGATATCTTGGAATTATGCGCTTCATAATCCATCGCGCTTAGCTAAGATGATCTTAATCGATGCAGCTGGGTACCCTAAGAAAGGGGAGAGTGGTTCCTTAGGATTTAAGCTGGCATCCACTCCAGTAATTAATAATTTATTGTTGTATGCCACTCCCAAAGCCCTAGTGCGTAAGAGTTTAGAAACGGTCTATTATGATCCAGCTCGTGTGACAGATGAGCAAGTAGAGCGTTTCCACGATGTAGCGATTAGAGAAGGAAACCGGGGAGCGGCCTTATTGATTTTTAAAGGTTCTTTCCAAGGGGATTCAAAACGCTTTTTGAATTCAAATGTGAGTAGAATTAAAGAAATCAAGACGCCTACCTTGATTTTGTGGGGTGATAAGGACAACCTAATTGGGGTGAATAACGTCGATAACTTCTTGAAAGATATCAAAGGAAGTAAAGCGGAGGTCTATAATAACGTAGGACATGTGCCTATGGAAGAGGTGCCTGGAAAGGTGGCGGCTTCGATATTAGCTTTTGTGCAGTAAATGAAGAAAATTGTCTGGCTATTACTTTGGTGTTATTCCTTATCTGCCCAAGACTTAGGCAAAGGGATAAACCTAGGTAATATGTTTGAGGCTCCCTCAGAAAATGCCTGGGGTAATCCATTCAAAGAAGAGTACATTGCGAAGATTGCCGAACAAGGTTTCAATCATATTCGAGTGCCTATTCGCTGGGATGTGGCTGAAAGGACGCAGCTTACTGCACCCTATACAGTCAACCCTGCTTTTCTAGCTAGGATTAAATCGGTTGTGGATCTGGCAATTGCTAAGAACCTCTACGTGATCATCAATATGCATCACCATGAGGAGATTTTTACTAATCCAGCTGGGGTAAAGCCGAGGTTCATTAGCCAGTGGACTCAGATAGCGAATTATTTCAAAGGCTATGATCAACACCTGCTTTTTGAAGTACTAAATGAACCGCATGATGCCCTGACGCCTGATTTGTGGAATGTGTATTTTGCGGAGGCTTTGGCAGAAATCAGGAAAACAAATCCTACCAGAAAAGTACTGTTGGGAACGGCTTTGTACGGAGGTTTAGAGGGGGTGAAAAATCTAAATCCGCCATCAGATCCGAACTTAATTCTGAGCATACATTATTATAATCCATTTAATTTTACGCATCAGGGAGCTGATTGGGCAGGAAATAAGGATAAATACCTAGGCACGAAATGGGAAGATTTGCAAATGGAGCGGGATCAAGTGGTGGCTGATTTTAGCTATGCCATTCAATGGGCTCGTTCGAAGAATATTCCACTCCATGTGGGCGAATTTGGGGCCTATGAAAAAGCCGATATGGCATCTCGTGCCAGGTGGACTACTTTTTTAGCTAGGTGGTTTGAGTCGCAGGGCTTGAGTTGGGCGTATTGGGAGTTCTCTGCTGGTTTTGGCATATATGATCCTGTCTCTGGCACATACAAAACAGAATTAGTCAATGCCTTATTGAAAAATCCATTGCCTGCTGCTAAAGTGCTCCCCACTAAACAATTGTTTGATTTAAATGGTACTGCAGGTTGGAATTTGAATCTGAATTCAGGCGCATCAGCTACGATGAATGCGGAGGGATTAGGGCTTAAAGTGGCAATTTCATCGGTGACGGGTACGGGTTGGCATGTTCAACTGGCTAGATCTGGATTCCCTCTTTCGTATAAAAGAAGGTATTTAGTGAAGTTTAAGGCCAAAGCAGACAAAGCCATTTCCTTTACCGGCTATATGGGTCGAGCTTCAAATCCCTATAATGCCTACAGCAATTACAACTCATTTACCGTAGGTACGTCAGAATCTGAATACACGTTTTTGTTCACGATGAATGACCCTTTTGACGCTAATGCGCGCATATCATTTGATCTTGGGAATTCTACAGGAGTTTTGCAAATAACCGCTTTGCGTGTGGAGGAAATAGTGGACGAAATCCCATTAGAGGCACGTTTTGAGCAGAATGTTCCACTAGTCTACCCTAATCCGTTTGATCAATATGTGCGGGTTAGTGGAGTGGGGCCTCAGGAAGTTCGATTTGTGGATTTGACAGGACGAATTCATCAAAGTTCAATGATGGAAACTGGAGGAATTCTTGAAACTAAAGGGTTGATGCCTGGACCTTATATTTTGCAAGTTATTACCGGTAAATCAAATGAATTTCAAACAGTGAGCGTATACAAGCAATAGGACTTCCCAAAAGAATGTTTTATTATTGTATCAATTATTGACAATAAACCTATTTAACAATGAAAAGAATCTGGCAATTAACCTGCCTGCTAGGCCTATTTGCGTCTAGCGTGTTCGCACAGACTGATTTTAAGATGCCTGTTCAGGCGAAAATCGAATCAGGAATCATCGAAGGAGATTACAATACCCAAACGGGAATTCAGACGTATTTCGGCGTGCCTTTTGCTAAACCTCCGGTAGGGGATTTGCGCTGGAAAGCACCCGTTCCGGCTGAACCTTGGTCAGGAGTGAAGAAGACAAAAGCCTTTGGACCACGTCCTATTCAGGCGATTGTATTCGGAGACATGGGATCTCGTTCTGCGGGTCTCAGCGAAGACTGTTTATACCTGAACGTATGGTCTCCAGCTAAGCGTAACACGAAAAATTTACCGGTCTTAGTTTACTTCTATGGAGGTGGATTATTCGCGGGGGATGCATCGGAGCCACGTTATGATGGCGAGGCGATGTCTAAACAAGGAATCGTAGTGGTAACGGTGAACTACCGTTTAGGCCTTTTTGGTTTCTTCTCCCATCCGGAATTATCAGCGGAGGCTTCTTACAAGGCGTCTGGAAATTATGGTTATTTAGACCAAAACTTAGCCTTGCAATGGGTGAAGAGAAACATTGCTGCTTTTGGTGGAGATGCGTCTAAAGTGACGATCGCTGGGGAATCAGCTGGTTCTGCTTCAGTTTCTGTCCAAATGGCTTCTCCGCTATCGAAAGGCTTAATCGCCGGAGCGATCGGAGAAAGTGGTGCGGGAATTAATCCGACGATGTCCCCTGTCCCTTTAGCGCAAGCAGAGAAAGCGGGCGTAGCTTTTGCGGAAAAAGCAGGAGCGAAGTCTTTGAAAGATTTACGTGCTATGTCTACGCGCGAATTGTTTGAGATTGCGCAAGAAACGCGTTCGGTTAGTTTCTCTACGGTGCTTGATGGCTATTTCTTGCCTAAAAGTTTACCAGAAATTTTCAATGCAAGGCAGCAATCGATGGTTCCGCTTTTATTAGGTTGGAACTCAGCGGAAATTCCGGGTGGAGCCTTTATGCAAGGCAAACCGTATACACATGATAATTATGTGGCGAAGGTAAAAGAAGCGTATCCGGCAGATCACGAGACCGTTTTGAAATTATATCCATCAGGTTCAGAGGATGTGATCGAGCGTTCGGCAACGGCTTTAGCGGCAGATCGTTTCATTTCGTACAGCACTTGGAAATGGTTTGATTTACATCGCAAGAATTCAACGCAACCGGTATACCGTTATTTATATTCACGCCACCGTGCTCCTTTGGTAGACAAGTCAGTCGCTTCGGGATTAGCCGGAGGGACGGTAAAAGCAGATCCCAATGCACCTAAACCTCGTCCTGCAGTAGGCGCTCCTCACGCTTGTGAGATCGAATATTGCATGGGTAACTTGCACTTGATTAAAGATTACGCCTTCACGGCTGATGATTATACAGTATCCAAAACGATGTTCGGCTTTTTTGCGAACTTCATTAAGACGGGAAATCCGAACGGAGGAACTTTGGCAAACTGGCCTGCAGCTGCTCCACAAGATAAGGAACCAGGTGTAATGGTGATTGATGTAGAGTCCAAAGCAATCAAGGCAACGGACGATGCACGTTATGAGTTCTTAGACAAATTCTATAAAAACTAATCTTATGAAAAAATTATTAATGGCTAGTGCGCTAATTATGGCCTCCATGGGCTTGAAAGCGCAAATTACAACGGGTAAAGACGTGGCTATTGTGGCGACGGATGCCGGTAAAGTACGTGGATATATTCACAGTGGAATCTATACCTACAAGGGGATTCCGTATGCGGAGGCGGCTCGTTTTGAGGCACCTCACAAGCCTAAACCTTGGGCTGGCGTTCGTTCGTCTATGTCTTATGGGCCGGTTTCGCCTTTAATTGATGAAACAACGCAGATTCAAGACGAATCAGAATTCGTATTTAACCACAACTGGGGTTTTACAAATGAGGATTGTATGCGTATTAACGTTTGGACGCCTGGTATCAATGATGGCAAGAAGCGTCCGGTGATGTTCTGGATTCACGGTGGTGGATTTACCGCTGGATCGGCGATTGAATTGCCGTCTTATGATGGAGAGAATTTGGCCAAAAAAGGGGACGTCGTAGTCGTTTCCATTTCGCACCGGTTAAACATTACGGGTTATTTAGATTTGTCGGCTTACGGCGAAAAATACAAATACTCGGCAAACAATAGCGTATTGGATATGCGTTCGGCTTTGGAATGGGTAAAAGAAAACATCGGCTCTTTCGGTGGGGATGCGAAAAACGTAACCATCTTCGGACAATCGGGCGGAGGCGCGAAAGTAAATACCTTGATGGCGATGCCTTCTTCGAAAGGTTTATTCAGCAAAGCAATCAACCAAAGTGGTTCATTCCGCGCAAACATGTTAGACAAAGCAACGACTCAAAGCATCACAGCCGAAGTCTTGAAAGCGCTTAACATCCCAGCAGCGAAAGTAGATAGCTTGCAAATGATCCCATATCCTGTTTTAGCTTCAGCAGGAAAGAAAGCCTTAGCAACCATCGCTGCTCAGATGAAAGCGGCAGGAAAGCCGGTGGTTGGTTTTGGCCTTAGCTGGGGTCCATCAGTGGATGGCGACTTATTGCCTTACCAATTGTTCTCCAAAGAGGCATTCGAATTATCGAAAGACGTGCCTTTGTTAATCGGAACAGTGAAGAACGAATTCATGCCATCCATCATGACTGGAATGTCGGATGCAACCGCAGAACAAGTAGATGCCTATATCAAAAG
This sequence comes from Aquirufa lenticrescens, assembly GCF_019916085.1. Classification (NCBI taxonomy): domain Bacteria; kingdom Pseudomonadati; phylum Bacteroidota; class Cytophagia; order Cytophagales; family Flectobacillaceae; genus Aquirufa; species Aquirufa lenticrescens. The sequence goes on from NZ_CP049834.1 coordinate 654,115, forward strand.
AACTTATGGCGAGAAAGCGGAGGCATTCAAGGCAGCAGTAAAGAAAGCCTATCCGAATGACACGAAGCCATCTGATTTAATGGATGTAGACGTGATGTTCCGTCCAGGTGCTGTGGTTCAGGCGAAGGAGAAATCAGCTCTGAAAGCGGCACCCGTTTACATGTACTTAATGACGTGGCAATCGCCAGTAATGGATGGCAAATACAAAGCTTTCCACTGCATGGAATTACCGTTCTGTTTTAACAACATCGCACGTTGCGAGGAAATGACAGGAGGCGGAAAAGAAGCGTATGTGTTAGCAGACCGTATGAGTTCGTCTTGGATTAACTTTGCTAAAACGGGTAACCCGGGTCACAAAGGTATCCCTGCTTGGCCTACGTTCGACACAGCGAATACAGCAACCATGCATTTTGATAATAAATGCGAGGTGAAACCGCAGCAAGATGCGGAATTGTATAGCTTGATTGCTAGATAAATCATTACTTTGTGATAGAAAAGGCCCTTTGCGAGAAGGGCCTTTTTTGTATACTTTAAGAAAGATTAACTCATTTTACCTATCGCACAACTGACGTAGGACTTAGCTTGTTTGAACACGGAGTTTTCTCCTTTTTGTGGGTAACAACACTTACTGTTTTCAACGAAAATCTCTTGCGTTTTCATGGTGTTATTATTTGTTTAGTCAAATGTAGCCTATCTTTAAGCCTTTAAAAGTGATAAAAGTCACTTCTCCCTTTATGAGCAAACATTTTTCTCTTTCTGAACTCCAAACCTTGGACCGTTTCACACGCGCTAATTTCATTAACTCATTGAGTGGTTTTAAAAGCTTATCGCTCATCGGAACGGTGAACGGTAATGGCGTTTCAAACCTCGCTGTTTTTAGTAACATCGTTCATTTAGGTGCCGATCCAGCTTTGATTGGGTTTATTAATCGTCCTTTATCTGCGGCTCCTCATACCTTGCAAAATATCCAGGAAACTGGTATTTATACCGTGAATTTAGTGACGGAATCGATGTACAAACAAGCGCATCAGACGAGTGCGAAGTACCCGGATGGCGTTTCGGAGTTTGAGATGACGGGCTTGACAGAGGAATTCAAAGAGGGATGTATTGCGCCTTTCGTGGCGGAGTCTCCGGTACAATATGTGTTGAAATTCGAGCAGGTGATGCCCATAGAATTGAATAATACTTTTTTAGTTATTGGGTCATTGCAGGAAGCCTATGTGCCAGTAGGAATACAGGAGGAGGATGGCTTTTTGGATTTGGCCAAAGCCGGAATCTTAAGTTCCCTAGGCACCAACGGGTATTACAAAACCGAGAAAATCGCTACCTTGCCGTATGCAAAAGTTAATTAATCTCGTAGACGAATTAGCGTCTTATATTCCGCAGTTAGAAGTTCGTAATGAAACGGTTTCTTCGTCATCTGTAGGCTGGCAAATCGAACATAGCTTATTAGTGATTTCTTCTGTGATTGAAGGAGTTAAGCGATCGGATCCATCGAAATATAAATGGAGTTTTCGCCCTATTAAGTATTTGATTTTTTGGCGTGGTAAAATACCGAGAGGTAAATCGAGGGCACCTAAGTTCGTTACGCCAGATACTTTTACGGCAGAATCACTTCAAAAGCATATTGATCAATGTCGTGCTAAAGTGATGGAATTAGATTCGATAGGAGCGGGTCATTATTTTTCTCATCCTTATTTTGGAGATACGAAAAAGAAAGATGTCATTCCGTTTTTAGTGATGCATACAGATCACCACGTTAAGATTATTCAGGATATTTTAAAGTAGTCCCGCACTCTTTCCCGCAATAAATCCCGTCGTCCAAGCGGCTTGAAAATTGAATCCACCGGTGATGCCATCGATGTCCATTACTTCTCCTGCAAAGAAGAGTCCTGGGCACTTTTTGCTTTCCATGGTTTGGACATTAATGTCTTGTAAGTCTACGCCGCCCGCAGTTACAAATTCCTCCTTGAAGGTCGTTTTTCCCTGGACCACATAGCGATCATTAATCAAGGTATTAATCAGTTTGTTAAGTGCTTTACCCCCTAATTCATTCCAGCGGAGGCTAGTCTTGATTTCATTTTTTTCTAGTAAGTAGACCCAAAGTCGATTCGGCATCGCAAAAGGGTTCAAATTCGCCATCATTTTAGCTCCGTGCTCTTTGATGACTTGCGTGATTTGCGCACGTAACTCTTCTTCCTTCGTCTCGTCTAGCCAATTCACTAGGATGGCACATCGGTATTCTTTTTCTGCTAAAATCCGGGCTCCCCAGGCAGAAAGTTGTAGAATGGCTGGGCCGCTCATTCCCCAATGGGTAACTAGCAAGGGACCTTGGCCTACAAGTTTTTGGCCCTCAATCCGTACACGAGCTTTCTCCACCACGATACCCATCAAATCCCGAATAGGCTCTTGTGGCATGTTAAAGGTAAATAAGGAGGGAACTGGTGGAATGATCTGATGACCTATATCTTCGAGCCAAAGCAAACCCGACATCTTAGGCTGACCACCTGTCGTCACAATGACGCGATCCGCGTCGTATTCCGTGTCCCGGCAATGAATGCGAAAGCCTTTTGCCGTAGTTTTAATCTCCTCCACCGATTGACTGCTATGCAGGTTGATGTGCAAGCGTCGAGCCTCGGACATAAAGCAGTCGATGATGGTTTGGGAATCGTTTGAAAGGGGGAAAATACAATTGTCGTGGTAGGTCTTCAATGCTACACCTCGAGTTTCTAGCCATTCGATCATAGAGGATGCATTAAAGACCTCAAAAGCCTTGCGGAGGAATTTCTCACCACGGGGATAATTTTCTGAAAGTAAACGGGAATTAAACGTGGCGTTTGTGACGTTACATCGACCTCCGCCAGATATTTTGACCTTTCCTAAAAACTTGGAGGTTTTCTCTAAGATGGTTACTTCGGCCTCAGGGTTATGCTCTTTGGCAGAAATAGCAGCAAAAAATCCAGCGGCACCACCACCTATGACGATTATTTTCATTGGATAAAATCTGCGCGCATGGGATTGAATGAATCCACTAACACTCCTTCTTCAAGAGCGACTACACCATGGTCGATGGAGGGAGGAATAAAGAATACGTCGCCTTGTCTCAGGATCTTCTTTTCGTCACCAATTATCACCTCAAAAACTCCACTTTCTACATACGAGCCTTGGGTATGGATATGTTGGTGAATCGCACCGATGCCTCCTTTTTTGAAATGCACTTTTACGATCATTAGACCATCATTGTAGGCCATTATTTTGCGTTTGCAATACTCGTCTAGGATTTCCCATTCGATGTCAGCATCTGCGATCCAATGCGTCCTGTTCAAAGGTGTTATACTCATACACAAAAATAGAAAAAAAGCCGGGACGATGCCCGGCTTTCTATATTAATCTGCCAATGTCTGGTAAACCATCTGGCGTAAACTGTTGTGGTATTCCCAGGTGAAATTGCTTTCCTGGGTCATAAATAGAGCAATAAGTTTCTCTTTCGGGTCGATAAAGAAGTGAGTATTGTTCGCACCTCCCCAATAGAATAATCCTTTTGACGCCGGAGTTTTCGTCGCTGGCCCGTCGGTTACCACGGCAAAGCCTAGCCCCCATTCTGTTCCTGGAGTTGGGAATAAGTCTCCCGTGTGATTGGAGGTCATTAATTCTACCGTCTTGCGGCTCAAGTATTGCTTCCCTTTATAGGTTCCGCCGGCCAGCATCATTTGGCAGAAAGTCGCATAATCTGCAGCCGTCGAAAACAAGCCATTGACCCCACTCCAAACCGTCACGTTTTCAAAAGGAGGCTGGTTCGCCGCAACAGAAATCGTTCCATTTTTACCCTTAGTATGCAAGGCAACAATTTTAGCTTGTTCCTCTTTAGGCACATTATACCCCGTATGTTTCATCTCCAAAGGCTCAAATAAGCGAGACTTCAAAAACTCATTTACACTCATTCCGGAGAATTTTTCGATCAAAACACAAAGCACATCAGGTCCAGCGCTATAATTCCATTCCGTACCCGGTTGAGCCAATAAGGGGAACTTCGTCATATTGGCCACACGCTCTTGAATCGTTTTAATTCCGGGTTTGAAATAGCCATTTCTGAATCGAATCTGAACAGGGTTTTGGTCCAAACCATGCGTTAATCCACCACTATGACTTAATAATTGTGTCATCGTGATCTGCGACTTTAACGAATCAGTAGGAGCATCCGGGCCATCATTTACACTTCTTGCTACGCGCAAGTTTTTAAACTCGGGTAAGTACTTCGAAACAGGATCATTTAACTTAAAATACCCTTCTTCATACAGCATCATGAATGCCGTGGAGATGATGGGTTTCGTCATGGATTGAATATAAAATAAATCGTCCGTCGTCATGGGTGCTTTCGTGGCTACGTTTTTGTATCCCAAAGCCCCTTGGTGAACCACCTGGCCATTGTGAATGATCATCGTCACAGCTCCAGGGATGTTTCCCTTATCCATTTCGGACTGAACAAATTTTTCTAATCGTTTTACCCGGTCGACATTGATGCCGGCCACAATTTTGGGTGCTTGTGCACTGATTTCGCCTACGAAAAGGAGGCTAATTAGAAGGAGGAGGTGTTTAGTGAATTTCATTGTTTTGATTTTATGAGAGGTATTAACGTAAAGGTGCTAGAATTTGTCTAGATTACAAAACACAATTTTAACCACTACATACAATGGAAAACACCTTAAGCCTTTACCTGAAAAAGTACGGCATTGCAATTTGCTTAGTCATTAACCAGGCTATTTGCATTTACCTCTTATCTTATGAAAGTGATTTTAAAAGTCCTAGAATTTACCTTCACCTTGTAACGTTAGGGATGATGGCCTTCATTGCCATCAAATACCCCGAATACCAACGCATTCATTGGAAAGCAATGTTAGCAATCCTAATTCTCTTATTGATCTTTTATTTTCTAGTTGCACGATAAAAAAAAGGACAGCCGCAAAGCTGTCCTTTTTACTTATTTCCCTTTTTTCTGTGCGGCCATCCATTCCATGATGGTAACCGGCTTGCCATTCACTCGAACGGCTGAACCGTCTAAATCCGTTCTAGGAAGGTTTTCGTGCAAGTAAACCCACGACCAGTGGCCGTTGTATTCGAATCCTTTTCCGCCGTAGAAATTAGTGATATCAGTTACGTGATCATAATAGGTGAAGTGGACGTTTTTCGCACCCGCCTTGCGTAAACGATCGAACACAGGTACCACTGTAATGTCAGGGATGGTGGTTCTGTCGTCTTTGGAGTGAACAAACCAAATAGGCACGTTTTTAATCTTCTGAATATCGCTATCTGAGATGTATTCTGATTTATAGGCCAAAGCACTAATGTAGCCCGCCGCGAAATAATCTGGATTTAAAATGATTAATTTCAAGGCCATATAGCCTCCATTCGAGCAGCCGCCCACATAAATGCGACTAGGGTCGATACCAGGATTTGCTTTGACATAATCCTTAATTAAAGCCATCAAACCCTCGTTGTAGATGTCATTGTCTTTGCCTTGCGTTCCCACTCCTTGTGCATTATGCATCCAAGCGCCAGGGCATTGCGGAGATAGTACGTAGGCTCCTTCGAAAATGGATTGTATGCCTTCTGCAGCATAGTTTGCGGCTTTGTTTCCTAACAAAGGAATAGTTGGATCCGTTCCACCTTCGCCACCGCCATGAAGCCAAATGATTAAAGGTGCTTTGTCCTTCTTCACTTTGGGAGTAAAAGTCGCGTAGGACATCGTCAATTTATCGTTGAAAACGTATTTGCCCGTTAGGTCAAATTGATCAATCAAAGGCATGATTTTGCCAGTAGAGGTATCCCAAACTTGCCCTGTTTTAGGCTGCACGATGGTTAAGGAATAATCCACCCACACATTCCCCTTGCTTCGTAGGTATTGAAAAGGGGAGCTTATAGGCAGCTGAGGTCCGACGGATAAAACGAGGGTAATGTTTTTGCCGGTACGCACACGCGCGCCATTTTCATCTGAAACGTAAGCAGTAACAATTTCGCGTTTAGTATCTTGGTCTGCGATGGGACCTGTGCTTAATTTTCGGCTGGCATAAACGGTATAGTCTGCTGCATTCACTTTAGAAGTGGTATCATTCAAGGCTAGAATGACTTTGTTAACTCCAGCGCCCCAGTCGAAGCCTTCGACGACGATTTTGTAAGTACCAGTAGGTTTTGCTGCCGCACTAAAAACAAGCAGCGAAAGAAATAAGAGAATTTTTTTCATGGATGATAGGTTTAGTTAATTACCAACAAATAAACGTAAAATATTCTAAAATGCTGTCCCGAATTTTGAATCAAAAATGATGGTCATAATCGAGGATGCAGGAATTGGGAGGCGATTATTTTGAACGGAGTGATAGCTTAGATTTTGTGTGGCTGATGTGGTATAGGTTTTCATTTCTTGTTTGCTACCAAGGTGAAGTTCAAAAGCATTACCGGAATTAATGAGTACCAAAACAATTGATTTCTGGTCTGTAAATCCAGTTATTAGGCAATCAGGCTGTTGAATACTTGCTTCGATTCGCTTCATGCCGGGTCTTACAAACCTTGCATAATTGCCTAATGCCCAAAGTGTTTTGGAATCATAGAGGTCTGCATCAAATTTATTGTGGTCGTTCTCCCCTTTATGGGTACCGTTGAATGTATAAATTAAGCCATCTTTGTAATCGTTAGCACTCACTGCAAGCCACCAGCTCCAAGAGGAAGCATTGCCATCATTAAGGTCTGAATGGATGACTTTGGCCACATATAAAGCAGTTTTCATGCCTAGGTCCACACCATTACCCGTTATTTCTCCTGCATTGTCACCTAGAATACAATATTCTGATTGCCAAAAGTCGATATTGGCAGCCTTTGCTTTTTTATGTAATTCTTGTCTGGTCGATACCAGTTTACTGCTAGGAGAGGTCGTAAAGTAGCTATGGCCGCTGATAACCCGTTCTACGGTCGAAAGATTGCCCACGTAATTAGGCGATTCAAGCTGAAAGAAGTTCTCAATTTGGCCATCTTGACCAGGTCGGTTGCTTTTAGGGTCATATAAATAATTCAGTTGACCGGCTTCTGGAATGACTATCCGCGTTTTCGCATTTGTTCGCTGGAAATGCTCAGCCAGTTTTTTGGTGGCCCAGGCTATATCTGAATTAGTAATAGGGGTGCCTTCTTGAGATGCCTCGCCGGATTTATTAGGTCCCCAATCCCATTGTGGTTCATTGAATGGGCTTATATAATTGAAATTAAAATGCTGAGAAACCTTGGTTATAAAATTCGTCCAAGCGTCAATTTTAGTGGAGTCAAAATTCCATTCGCCTAAACGGCCACTGCCGATGGCTAATCCATTTTTGGTCATTTGGATGGGTGAGGAATTTAAAAATCCTAGCGTGTAGGGTACTTGATATTGCTTTGCAGCGGCTAAAAAATACTGTTGCCCTTTTTGTTTTTCCCAGTCGTAACCTTCGCTATTCAAAAAACTTTCTGATCGTCTCCATTCGTTTGTAATCTTACTTGATTTTCCTTGTTCTGTACTTCCTGCTCCAATATTAAATCGCCACATGGAAAGGCCAATCCCTTTTGGATTTCCTTGAGGGTCTGAATCCTGACTGAATAGCCACTCGGCAATTTGCTTTTTTTTGCTCTCTGGGTAGTATTTACCTATCATGGCCATGGACCAGCAGTCCGATGCGCCAAAACTATGCATTGTTTGGAAAGTTTTCTGAGTATCAAATGTGATTTGTTGGCCATACAATTCCAACCCCACTAAAGTCAAAAAAATCCAAAAACATTGTTTCATACCTAGTAAGTCAATTCACATTTCTCCCCATCACACATCTTGCGGATGTCGCCGGAGTAGATATTTTTTAGGTCAGATTTTAATAATTCACGCTTTTCAAGCGATAGTTTTCGAAGTAATTTACCTTCTGCGAAGCGGCGTGTTTGTGTTTCGTTTTCCAAAATCAATCCTGGAACTTCTGTCAATTCGCCATCGTCGTTCTTTGCGGCCATGGTAAAGTAGCAGGAATTTGTGTGGGTGACTACACCTGTTTTTGGCTTTAAGGATTCGATTCTCATTCCGATGATCATCGTGGTTTTACCCACGTAATTTACCGAGGCTTTAATCGAAACTAAATCGCCCACTTCTACAGGATTAAAGAATTCCACTCCTTCTACCGCCACAGTTACGCAATAATTACCACTGTGTTTTGCTGCGCAAACATAGGCTACTTTGTCCATCAAAGAAAGCAAAGTGCCTCCATGAATTTTGCCACTGAAGTTAGCAAACGCTGGAATCATTAATTCAGTAATCGTGGTTTCAGAATCGGTAACTCGCTTAGGAATTAGCATATAAATGGATTTAGTAGGCTCTAAGCTAGCTAAATTTTGGCCGTAAAAAAAGGGGACGATCGATGACCGCCCCCCTCTTATTGCCGAGACAACTATTATTTCGCTTCTGCTGCTGTAGCACCTTTTGCGATGTTCCAAACAACTAGGCCAAAACCAATTTTGTTGATAGCATCTGCAATGTTGTAAGCTAAATCAATGTTTCCGGAGAATCCTGATAACAAGTTACCTGGTAACATCATGTAACCGATTGGATAGATTGCCCAACCTACTAATGTGAACCAACGCATAACTTTGAAACCTGTTTTCACATCTTCGTTAGAAGAAGCTGCTGCTAATTTAGAAGCTTCACCCATGTAGATTTCATAAATGATTAATGCCCATCCTAAGGTAGAGATGATTCCCCACATCACGTTTTGAGCAGGAACTACTGCCTCTCCGATGTAACCTGCTACTAGCATTACTACAGATCCGAAGATTAAGCGTGATAACATTCCTGTTTTAGCACCTGCTGGCTTTAAAATCAAGAAGTATTCAATACACATTAACGGCACAGTTAATGTCCAGTCAATGTAACGGAATTGTGTAGGAGACTCGTGAGTGTCTAACCATACACCGCGCATGTAGAAATAATGCACTGCCGCAATAAAGGTGATCAAAGCAGAAATCAAAAGAGATGTTTTCCACTTATCGTTTACAGTACCTCTCTCTACAATGAAGAAGATCGAAGCAGCAAGCATCGACATGTAACCTGTAAAGAAGGTGAAGCCGATGTAATCTCCGGCAGCTAGAGTGCCGTTCAATAAAATGTTTAATGTTTCCATAAATGTTAATGATTTAAAGTGATACTAATTAAACTAGGGTAGTCGGCAATTGTTTCAAATATTGTAAAAAAAATTTAAAAAAAAATTAAAATTGTACAAATTGTTCAATTTGGGTGTTTTATTAATTTATGCATAAGCAAAAAATGTGGTAGCGTCAGTAAAGAAAGAAAGATGAAAATGGGGTACACTTCTAAGTCATTGGCTACCAATTTCATATAAACCATTCCAAGTAAAAGGGCGCCTGCAGAGAATGGAACAAGTTTTTTGTACAATTCCAATATTTCCATTTTCAAGTGCTTTCGCATGCCTTCAAAACTGGTGATGGCATGGCAACAAGAAAAATAACAGATAAAGGCGGGAATTAGCGGCAGAAAAAAACCGATAACTAAAGCAAAAAAAGTATTGAAAAAAGGGTGAAAGTTTTTCTTTTGGAAACCTAAAATCAAAAACAAAAGGCTAATAAATAAGGAAAACTCAGGCAAGTTTGGTGGCACTTTAACTTGCATCGATGAGATGATTTCAAAAGCCTCTGACCAATGGCCAATCAGGATGAAAGACAAAATTCCAGAACCAAGGCAAACGGTCTTTACCAGATTGATCCACGTTTTTGTGGATTCCACCGGTTGCGTATCTTCCATATCACCAAAGTGGAACACACTAATAGCTATAAAAATAATAAAGGAAAGGAGAGGGCTAACGAACCAAAGCACCGCATAGGCCAGCATTATACCTAGGTAATACACGATAAATGGTCGTAAATGAAAAGTGAGATTTTCTCGTTGGGCGATTTTTGCCGCGATTAAGTGGTCGCCTGCTCCATGTGGAATCCCGATGGCAAGCAGTAAAAAGCCGTTTATATATAAATCAATGGAGCTAGACCATGGTCCTATCAGGAAATATGCCGCTACATAAAGCGAGGTAATAACGGCGCCTATGTAGTTTTTCATCTCAGCAAATGTTTAATAAACAGAGGGATGTCTAATTGAGATAACAGGCCTACCTCTTCACTTAACGTTGTTTTGTTGTCTAAAAATCGAAGTATTAATGGAGTGGAAACCCGATCAAATAAGCGATCCATTACCTCAGGAATTTTGTTCATTTCCTTTTGCATGATTTTCAACAGCATTGTATCATAGAAATGAAATCTTTTCGGAGATACTAATGTGCGATTTTGTGCACGATGAATGGCATCTTGGTGCATTCTCGTAAAGGCATATCCGGTCGATGACTTCATTTTTCCGCCAGCCGCACCTATAGAAAAAATGGCGCTATCCTTTTTTCTAACAGGCTTTCCCATGGGGATTGTACCGTTTTCATTGGAAAGAAGGGTGTATTTTTGATTTGCATAAGTAAGAGACATATATTCCTGCCAAATCCGTTCATAAGTCTCCTTGTCATAATCTAAACGCGTAAAGACGGTCGTTTCAATTAATGCTATGGTTTTGCTAAAAGGTAAAATATAATGGAATACAGCCATTTGGTCAGTGGATGCTGGTAAACTGAAATCCATTAAGGTCATACAAGTATCATCTAGGATAGGCTTTTCAAACTCGATGAATTTGCCGCTGAAATGTTGGAAGATTAGGTCCGGCTCTGTTGATTTTGCTGGTCTGGAGTCTGCTACTTTTTTTGCAAAAAATGAATCTCCGTTTTTACAGCTAATTTTCACGCCCGTAGGTAGTTCTTGCAAATCAGAAACCCACGTGTTTAGGTGTGTAATGTTTGTATTCGCTGGTATGAAATCCTTGAAAAAGTAGGTGAAAAATTTACTTGAAGAAATGTAATGGTAGGCAAGTGGGTTAATTTCTGATGTGATGCTTTCCCCTTTAGAGGTTTTAAAGAGCATTGAATCCCACGATTTTTCGATTAAAAAGGGGAAACAAGATGCGTCTTTATTTTCCCAAAAACACCAACTCTTTGCCGATCGATCTCCTGAATCAAGGAGTAAGATTTTTTGTTCAGGATTCGCCTGTGTCAATTCATACAAAAGCTGCAATCCTGACGCTCCAGCACCTATAATCGCAATATCGTATACAAGTGTTGGCATCAATATAATTATTGAAATAAAAAATTGTACTATCTAAACCATAAAGTTGAATTATTGTTTTAATTATTTAAATCGCGCGGCATCAATAACTAGACAGAGCCCTGCATTGAAAATGACCAATGCGCCAGTTCCATAAAAGAACCAATCGCCACCTTGGAGTTTAGCGAGGCCGGCATCTATCGCAAGAGAGAGTCCACTACCTGTGAGGATAAGACCTGAAGTTGCCTGTATAATCCACCGAGTTTTATTTTGCATAACGTAAATTGTTTTATCTAATTTAGGTAAATTGACTTTCAAATCTAAACCATTGAATATGAAAAAGTTAATGCTATTCGTGTTTCTGCTATTATCGCAGTTAATTATAGCTCAAATCCCTTTCAGCAAATCCCTACAAGACACCCCCGGCGTAGTTTCCTTTACGTTCAGAAATGAGTTCAGCAAAGATGTTCCGGGTACTTTGGACTTCATTAAAGAGATGGGGATTCGGAATATTGAGTTTTCAAATCTGTTCGGTAAAACGGCGGCTGAAATGAGGGCATTATTGGATGCGCGTGGGATGGTTTGTACCAGTTATGGCGTTTATTATGATGCTTTGTCCAATAAAACGGAAGAGGTAATTCAAAATGCGAAAACTCTAGGTGCTGAATTTGTACGAGTAGGCATGATTCCGCACAAAGGAGAATTTACCATTCAGCAGGCAGCCGTTGCGGTGAAGGATTTCAATAGGGTAGGCCAAAAACTAAAGGAAAATGGAATTGAATTCAGTTACCACAACCACGGCTATGATTTCACTCCCTATCAAAATGAAACAATGTATGACTATTTGATCCAACAGACGAACCCCGCCTATGTTTCTTTCGAACTAGACATCCTTTGGGTACATCAATTTGGACAAGATCCGCTGGCTTATCTAAAGAAATACCCGAATCGTTTCAGGTTAATGCACGTGAAAGATTTAAAGAAAGGGATTCCAGTGGGCCTCGACGTGAAGACTTCCTCAGAAAATGATGTGCCATTAGGAACGGGCCAAATTGCCGTTCAGAAAATCCTGAAACAAGCTCGCAAATCAGCTATCAAGTATTATTATTTAGAAGACGAAAATTCGAATTCCCGCGCACAGGTTCCACTTAGTTTGGCGTTTTTAAAGAATTTATAAGGCTGATGTAGCCGGATTTTTTGGCATAATTATCGTCAAACAGTAGGGGGTATTCTTTCGGTCTTTTGAAGTAGCCTCGGAGCCAAGTGTCCTTGTCTGAAACATTCCAAAAGGTTATGCCATATTTTTGCTTAGCCGGAATGGCACGATAGGCCTTGAAAATGAAAGTGAATAATTCATTCTGAGCACTTGCTTCATAGATATACTCCGGATTATTCTTCGGATTAACAGCGATGTCTAACTCCGAAAAATGAATCGCTAACCCTGTCTGAGCGGATTGCTCAATTACCCTTGCGATTTCAGTGTGTTTCGAATCCACATTAATATGCATCTGCAAGCCTAATCCGTGAATGGGAATTTTACGCTTTTTTAGGTCAGCCACCAGATCAAGAATGGCTTGCATCTTTTTAGGGTGGCCATCCTGGCCGTAATCATTGTAAAATAGAATGGCATTGGGATCTGCCTCATGTGCCCATTGGAAGCTTTTGGCGATATAATCTGGGATATGATCTGCCCAAAGTGACGGCCGCAAACTACCATCATCTAAGAAGGATTCATTTACGACATCCCAACCGGAAACCTGGCCTTTATAATGCGTAGCGACCGTCTGAATATGGTTTTTTAAAAGCTCTTCCCAGGCTTTTTGGTCGCCCTGAAAATCCTTCATCCACTGCGGAACTTGATTATGCCAAACCAAGGTATGCCCATGCATTCTCTTGCCCGTCTTCGCTGCGAAAGCCACAATTTCATCGCCTTTGGAAAAATCAAAGCGATCCGCTGCTGGATGAATCAGCATCATTTTCATGTGATTTTCCGCGGTCATGCTCGTGAATTCGTTGCTGGCGATATTTCTATAGGCTTCGTTTTCTACCAATAATCTGGGATTTACAGAGGCACCTAAAGGAAAGGTAATGACATCCTTTAATAAATTTTGTGCATTTACTAAAGTCGAAAGGCTTAAGAGTAAGACAATTAGTTTCATATTATTCCCCATTTACTTTCTTAATGAATGAAATAACGCCGTTCATGTAGATTTTTTGGTCATCCCACATCGCTAAATGGCTACCGTTGGGACAGTATAAATAGGATCCTTTTTGGACTAATTTACTTTGTTCTTCCATCGCTTTCGGATCCATCGTGTCGTATTTTGCACCGATCATCAGGGTAGGAACGAAGATTTCTTTTAAGCGATTTTTGATATCCCATTTTTCCAAAAGTCCGCTAATCCCGAATTCACTCGGCCCTTGCATTCTGACATATATCGAACTATTACCGTGCTTTAACGAGCGATTCAAGGCATCTGGCCATTCTTGTAAGCGGCAAATATGTTCATGGTAGAAGTTAGGAATCAATAATTCCATGTAGCGCGGATTGTTAAAATCCTTTTTTGCTTCGATCGCTCTTACTTCCGCCAGGACTTTAGGATCCATCTGTTTGGCTAAAACCTCCTCCGCATATTTTCCATATTCTGGAGCACTCGCTACCATGTTCGAGACCAAAAGTCCCTTCATATTCTTTTGGTATTTCAGCGCATATTCCATGCCTAAAATGCCTCCCCACGAATTTCCGATGATATAAAAGTTAGACGAGTCAGCACCGATGGCCTTGCGTACTTGTTCTACTTCTTCAACGAATCGCTCCGTTTTCCAAAGCGTCGAATCCGTCGGTTGATCACTGTAATACGAACCTAGTTGATCGTATTCGTAGAATTCGAAGCCTTCTCTTTGGAAGAAAGTCTCAAAACATTCCATGTATTCATGCGTCATCGCAGGTCCACCATGTAATAGGAGAATTTTAATTTTAGGGTTAGTGCCAAAACGTTTGGTCCATACCTTGAAATTTCCCGCAGGTGTGGAGATTGGAATCATTTTCACTCCACCAGCTTCTAAGCTGTCAGGGTAGGAGAAGTAGTTAGCTACTGTTTCTCCACTTTTTGTGCAGGAAGTAAGGGCGAAAATCGACAAGAAAATTAGTAATAGTTTGTTCATCGTTTTTTTTCTTAAACTTAAGTGTATTACCTGAAATATCCACTTTGAATTTGTTCCTAAAACGGAAAAGGGAACAAAAAAGGCCCCGTTATCGGGGCCTTTGGAAGAATTATTTAGAAGACAAATCCGGCTGCAGAGTCATATAGGACGTCTCGTTTTCGACCACGTATGTTCGCATAATAGCCATATCTTTTTCATAGGCCCCTTTTCCATAGACCTCATCATAGGCTGTTTTTAAGGTAGAAAGTTCGTCTAATTCTTTCCAACCATTCGGGAATCGGCGAGAGAAAACTAGTCGGTTTTGGCCAGAGGTTGTGTAAGTGGCGATTTTCATGCCTGCTTTATCCCAAACTTTAGGTAAGCGCTTGATAACATCCCAAAATTCTTGCGCCGGTGCATACCGTATGGTAAGAAAATTGGAACGTACTTTATCCGTCACCTCTTTCATGGGACTATTGCTGTATTCAGCTCTGTAAGTGATGATTTCTCCACCAGTAACTCCCTCTAAAAAGGGGGAAACTTTAAGATAGAAGTCGCTTGCTGCTTCAGAATTCGCCATAGTAGTGTTTAAGGCATCGCGCTGTTCCCAAGAAAGTCCGCGATTATAGATAGCAAGGACTTCGTTGTGGTGGCTTCCTCCAGTTAAATTATATACATTCCAAGCGAGGGGAGTTCCTGCTTTACGGAATTTAGCCACGTGGTTTTTTAGCGCCTCATTGAAGGCAGCTCGTTGTCCAGTCTTTACTTTGTAGTACTGGAAATTTGCCGTGGAGGCTTGAGCAAAAGCAGCTAATGTGAATAAACAACAGGCTGAGAATAGAACTAGTTTTTTCATGGTTTAATCATGTTAAAGGTGAAGTCCAAATTTTCAACTTTTGCGTGACTTGGAATGTCTAATTAGCTTGTATTTTGTCCATTTTTAACTAATTTTTGTCTACTATTTAGAAGTTAACCAAAAGGCTATGTTTGATTTCGTGCCCTATTTATCCTTTTTAACGAGTGGTATTGGGGTTTTATTTATTTGTTATTTACTAGTTCGCTTTCCACGAATACCTCAAGTGTATATGTTGGGATGGATCATATTCTCGTTGGTTTTTCTGGAATTTTACATCTATGCGTTAACCTCAAAGCATATTTATCAAATGCTTTTTATTCTAAGGACACCTAATATCATTCGGATTTTCTTACCGGTGGTTCTTTACTGGTATGTACGTCAGATGCTTTTGCCTTCTATGAATGCCAAGGTAATGCACTATTGGCATTTCGTTTTTCCGGTATTACTAACTATCGGAGTGATGCCTGATTTATTTTTATCGGCAGTAGAAAAAACAGCAATTTTAGATCATTATTATGCCCAAAACAAATACTTTATTTCCACTCCTATGGGTTGGCTTCCTTCCGGATTTGTACAACCAGCTTCTATTTTGTTTGGTATTGTTTATGGGGTGATTACTTTGTTTTTGATTTGGCAGACGAAACATAAAATGGGAACATCATATGTGCATATAAATAAGCAATCGTTAATCTGGTTGAATTTATTGAGTGGTGCAATAACTATTTATTTTTTGCTTCAATTGTATCAATACATCAATTTGTTTCTGAATAATTCATTTGATCCGCCCTCTCAATTGATTAAATGCGCCATCGGGATATCGCTTTTTACCTATTTCATTACGACGCCTAATGTGCAGGAAAACATGGACGGTTGTATTTTGCCCAAAGAAAAGGGGACACCTACTATCCCAGAAATACAGCCTGATCTCATTTTAGCCGTGGCGTCAGATATGGAAGCCATCGCATTTGATAAAAAAATGAAAACAGATCAAGCGTATTTATCACCTGATTTTGACCTTGCTGTCATGGCGAAATTAGTGGATATGCCACCGGCAAAATTGTCTAAGCAGATAAAAATGTATTACGGCATTTCCTTTGCAGAATATATCAATCGCTTGCGTATTCATCATTTTCTTCAACAACGTTCGTCTTTTGATCAGTACACATTAGAAACCTATATGTACCAAAGTGGATTCACGAATCGCTCCACTTTCTATGTAGCTTTTAAAAAATACGTGGGGGTGAATCCGAGTTTTTATTTGAAGGAAATAAGCCAATCGAGCTAAAGCACACGTTACATCCCATTAATTGACTACATTTGCCTCCGTTAAAGCCTATATTGGTGGAACTTATAAGCAGATAATGCCTAAGAATGTTAAGATATCGGTATTGATGGCCGTCTATAATACGGACTTTCAATTAACCAAAAGAGCCATTGATTCTGTTTTACAGCAAGATTTTCAGGATTTCGAGTTGATCATCATTGATGATGGCAGTACGGAAAATGACCGTAAGGCATTGCTTGAATATGTGGAAGCCTACGAGGAGAAAATCGTGTACATCAGGCACCGCAATCGCGGACAGGCTGAATCCATTAATCGCGGTGTGTTAAATAGTGTGGGGGAATTTATCACCATTTTAGATAGTGATGATGAGTACAAGCCCTATCATTTGAGCACCTGTTTGAAAGAGATTGAAAATGTCGATTTGATCTGTTCTACCGCAGAAACCGTGGTGGACACGGTGGAAGATTATTATGTTCCGGATAAAAACGACCTGAGTAAACCGATACATTTGGATGATGCGGTTCTTTTTGGGACCTTATTTGGCCATCAAAAAGTGTTCAAAAGCATCGACTTCAAGGGTGGTTTTGCAGCAGATTCAGCCTTCTATGAACGTGCTGAGATCGAATTTAAAACGAAGAAGGTATTCCAAAGATCTTACATCTATTACCGCAATAATCCGAACTCCACCTGCGCCTTATTGAAGCAAGAACTCCTGTTGAACGCGAATTAATCATGCAACATCTTGTTTTAGCTTGCCACATAACGGGAGTGTATGATGTGAATCGGAATATGACGTTAGCGGATGATTCTTACGAACTCGTTCGAGAATGGGCGGAATCGGTGGCTGCAGCTAAACTTCATGGGGTCATTTTTCATAACAACTTTTCAGATGAAACGTGTGCAACATATTCGACTGAGCACGTTTCCTTTGAGCGCATTACTTACAACCCTCAGTTTAATCCGAATGTCTTTCGTTATTTTGTCTACCGCGATTATCTAGCTAAGATTACGCAGGTTCAGGGTGTTTTTGTGACGGATGTTTCGGATGTGACGTTAGCCCAAAACCCTTTTATTCATCCGCTTTTTACAGCTAATCCAGATTGGCTTTTCTGCGGGGATGAGCCTAAAACATTGAACAATGAGTGGATGCTGGCACATGCAGAGCATTTGCGTGGGCAAATTGCAGATTATGCCGCCTATGAGGAACGTTTTGCTTCCGAGGCCCTGTTAAATTGCGGCGTTTTCGGAGGACATTTTCCTTTGTTTTTTGATTTTTTGCAGCAGCTGTGTGCCTTGCATTCAACCTATAATCACACTAATAAAACGGCTTATACGGGCGATATGGGCGCCTTTAATTACCTCGCCAGAACGCGATTTGATGACAATTTACACCACGGAGCTCCCGTAAATACGGTTTTCAAAGCCTACGAAAATGACCGAATGGATTGCTGGTTTAGGCACAAATAAATCTAGTTATTTGCCAAATAAACACGTAAGAAATTACCCCCTAAAACCTTGCTGATATCCTTGTTTGAATATCCTCTAGCGATTAATGCCTGAGTGAAAAGTGGGTAATCTAACACTGTTTTCAATTGCTTCGGTGCAGAATTAATCCCGTCAAAATCAGAGCCCAAACCCACGTGATCTACTCCGATTAGTTTCACGATGTGGTCGAAATGCTTCATCAATTGTTCTAGATCAGGCTTGATGGCATCGCTTTCAAGTGGGTATTTGTCAGATATAGCAGTGAAAGCATATTCCGTTTGCATTCCTGACTTGATTAAGGAGTCGATTTCAGCGGCATGGTTTTTACGGAAAGCGGCATCTTTTTTGAAGAAATCTACATCCACAAATCCAGAAAAGAAGTTTAGATGGATCACTCCGCCATTCTTACCGATAGCGATAATCTGATCATCTTTTAGATTTCTAGACACAGGGCAAATACTGTAAGCATTGCTGTGTGAAGCAATAATTGGTTTTGTCGTCGTTTTAATCACATCCCAAAACGTCGTTTCCCCTACATGTGACACGTCGACAATCATACCCAGCTGGTTCATTTTTTTAACCACCGTTTTGCCAAAATCCGTCAAGCCTTTAGGACCCTTGTAATCCGGATTCTTCTCATCCGCATGCGAACTAGCCCAGCCTGGTGAATTGTTCCAAGTCAATGTCATATACCGCACTCCGCGATTATAAAAGGTCTCTAATTTCTGTAGATCACTATCAATCATGTGGCCACCCTCAACCCCGAATTGCGCTACTAATTTTTGCTCTTTTAAGGCGCGCTGGATGTCTTTCCAGGATTTGGCAATCACCACCTTATCTGGATTTCTCGCTGCCACCGCATACAAACTATCCATCTCCCGCATCGCCCACGCATACGGATTCACTTTCTCCCCATCACACCAAATCGAAAACAATTGGTAATCCACCCCGCCCTTTTTAAATCGCGCTAAATCTGAGTGATTAATCCCCGTCAAATCCTGATCAAGTGACACTTTCTTCTCGATACAAGCTGTTAAGCAGTCATTGTGCGTGTCGACTAAAATGGATTTAAAATGGATGTCTTGGGCGAAGGCGGAGAAGGATAGGAGGAGTAGGAGTAAAAGGTGTTTCATAAGGTTAAGGTTTTATTGAAATTATCAGTTTTTTACGATTAAACCAATAAGACGCTATAAATCAGGAATTACTAATTTGTTTCGTATATATTTGCCAATGGTAGATGAGTGGTTTCTATATGATAATTCTAACATCGGAACGGAGTTAATTGCTGAGAAAACAAGAGAAAAATTTGTAATCATTTACAACTTAGAAAAATGGCAACAGCTAAATCAAGTCAATTGAAAAAAAATATGTCTATTGCAGAAAAGCTGGAGATAGGCATGAAACTCGTGAAAGCCGACCTAATCGCCTACAAAAAAGCCAAAAACTCAGAAATAGTAGTCATGCAAGGCGATAAAATTGTCTATTTAAAACCAGATGAAATCCCTGAATAAATCCATGACCAGCTGGAAAACAACCAATCAATCCCTTGAGAAAACCTTCGAATTTGCAACCTTCGAAGAGGCGATGCAATTCATGCAGGAAGCCACTCCTTTTATCAGCCAAACGGATCATCATCCCACTTGGTCAAATACTTATAATCGGGTTCAAGTGACCATTACAACACACGATGCAGGTAATCAGGTGACTGAGAAGGACTATACATTAGCGAACTATTTAGACGAATTATTTAAGCGATGAAAAAAATACTATTACTCCTATTATTGTGCCCTTTGCTGGCGATGAGTCAACAAAAAACATCCGATGAGGATCAAATCAAAGCCGTCATTTTAAAGACCTTTTCTGCGATGAAATCCGTGGATTCTGTTGCCTTGAAGTCTTGTTTTATGAGCAATGCTATGTTGCATATTAGTCAGGTTAAGCCGGAGGGGAATACGCTGAGAGAAGTGCCGGCTGCTAAATTCATCCAAAATGTGATGACCAGAAAGCCGGGTGACATGGATGAGCGCGTGCTTTCGTGGGGACCTATTTTAATCGACGAAGAAATTGCGACGGCTTGGGTTCCTTATGAGTTTTACTTCAATGGAAAGTTTACGCACAAAGGGGTAGATGTATTTATATTCGTTAAATCGGGTAATGAATTCAAAATCAAGACGCTCTTGTATAATATGCATCAATAGGTTCTATGAGAAAATATCTACTCGGATTATTTGCGCTGTTTTTGTTGAATGCTTGCACATCTTCTACATCTCCTAAGGAAGGTTTTATTGAGGTAGAGGGAGGTAAAATATGGTACCGGATAGATGGAGATGGAGATAAAACGCCATTGCTTTTATTGCATGGGGGGCCTGGTTCCTCGAGTTATTATTTAGAGCCCTTGAAGGAACTAAGTAAGGATAGGCCGGTTATATTTATTGATCAATTGGGCTGTGGTCGTTCTACGCGCATTACGGATACCACTTTGATGACCATTGAGAAAAATGTGGAGCAATTAGAGCAGGTCAGAAAGGCACTCAAGTTAGAACGCTTTTATTTGTATGGACATTCTTGGGGCACCATGTTGGGGATGGATTATTATTTGAAATACCCTAAAGGAATAAAGGCGCTTATTTTTGCGAGTCCTTTATTTAGTACCAAAATTTGGACAAAAGATGCAGATACCTTGATTGCTGCCTTACCTGAAGCAACTCAAAAAGCCATCAGAGAAAGTGATGAGCAAAAAAACTATACATCGGAATCCTATAAACAGGCGATGAAAGTATATTATAAAGCTCATTTAAGACGCGGAAACGATACAAAATCGCGGAAGGATACACTTGATCGGTATTTTGGAGAAAAGGTCTACACCTTTATGTGGGGGCCTAGTGAATTTAAGGCTACGGGAAATTTGCTTCACTATGATCGATTAAAAGAGTTGGCTACCATAAAGGTTCCTACGCTTTTAACAGCTGGGGAATTTGATGAAGCTAGGCCAGTAAGCGTCCGCTATTTTACAAGTTTAATCCCAGGAGCTCAATTTCAAGTCATTTCCGATGCTGCTCATGTAACGATGGGGGATAATCCTAGAGAAAATAATCGCGTTCTGCGTCAGTTTTTACAGAAGATGGATAAATAATAGTTTCCCTTTTACTATTTTTTAGACAATTTTTTCTTTGTTAAAATATATTTGGTATTATTGGTATATAAAAGATACCAAATCTAATCTATACCTTATAATACAATGAAAAAAGCAGTACTTCTGTTTTCCGCAGCTGTCCTTTTTCTAGGCAGCATCGCATTTATCACGAAATCAATTCCAGGATCACCATTGCACATTGCTAAAGTAGTGGGTGCCGTTCAGGACCAACAAATTGCGAGTGTTGATGACAACACGGGTGATTGGTTGACCTATGGTCGCAATTATGGCGAGGAACGTTTTAGCCCTTTGGGACAAATTACTAAAGATAATGTCAGCCAATTAGGTTTAGCTTGGAGCTTGAATTTAGGTACAAAACGGGGTATTGAAGGAACACCTTTAGTGGTGGACGGTATCATGTTTTTAAGTGGGCCTTGGAGCGTGGTGTATGCTATTGATACGCGAAAAGGTAAA
This sequence comes from Aquirufa lenticrescens, assembly GCF_019916085.1. Classification (NCBI taxonomy): domain Bacteria; kingdom Pseudomonadati; phylum Bacteroidota; class Cytophagia; order Cytophagales; family Flectobacillaceae; genus Aquirufa; species Aquirufa lenticrescens. The sequence goes on from NZ_CP049834.1 coordinate 675,691, forward strand.
ATATTGTGGACCTATGATCCTCAGGTGCCTAAAGGTTTTGCTGAGAAGGCATGCTGCGATGTAGTAAATCGTGGTCTAGCGATGTACAAAGGGAATATTTTTGTAGGAACCTTGGATGGACGTTTGGTGTCCATTAATGCGGCTACAGGTAAAAAGAAATGGGAGGTATTATCTGTTTCGCACGATCGTTCTTATACGATTACAGGAGCGCCCCGCGTGATGGATGGTAAAGTAATTATCGGAAATAGCGGTGCTGAATATGGTGTGAGAGGGTATGTGACGGCATATGATGCGATGACTGGCAAGAAAATTTGGCGATTCTTCACTGTTCCAGGGAATCCTGCGAATGGATTTGAGCATCCCGAGATGAAAGAAGCGGCTAAAACGTGGAATGGTGAATGGTGGAAATACGGTGGTGGTGGAACGGCTTGGGATGCCTTTGCCTATGATCCTAAGTTGAAACTTATTTATGTGGGTACCGGAAATGGATCCCCTTGGAATCGAGAAATCAGAAGCCCAGGCGGTGGAGATAACCTATACCTTTCCTCCATTTTAGCGATTCATGCGGAGACAGGAAAATTGAAATGGCATTACCAAACTACTCCAGGTGATTCATGGGATTTTACAGCGGTACAACAAATCATTTTGACCCAATTAGAAATCAAAGGCAAAAAGCGCGAAGTGTTGATGCAGGCACCTAAAAACGGGTTCTTCTATGTATTGGATCGTAACACAGGGGAGTTATTGTCAGCTGAACCTTATGTGTATGTGAACTGGGCTTCTAAAGTGGATTTGAAAACGGGAAGACCGGTGGAGAATCCGAATGCTCGTTATGTAACAAGTAATGAACAGATTTATCCGAGTGTTTTTGGAGGACACAATTGGCAAGCAATGGCCTTTAATCCGAAAACGAATTTAGTGTATATTCCCGCTAGAGAACGTTCATCATCACATGGTAACCAGCAGGATTTTGTTTATGATAAGGACCATTGGAGCACTGGAAATAAAAGTAATCCGGCTAATCCAACAAACAAGGATTCCTATGTGGTAAAGTCTCTGGGTAAATTAATTGCGTGGGATCCAGTTTTAAACAAAGAAGTTTGGCATAAAACGGAGAAAACCGGTTGGAATTCGGGTGTACTTACAACCTCAGAATTAGTTTTCCAAGGCAATGCAGAAGGCGATTTTAACGCCTTAGATGCCAGGACGGGAAAAGTGCTTTGGACTAAAAACTTGGGTACAGGCATCGTTGCGCCTCCTATTACCTATTTAGTGGATGGAGTTCAATATGTTACCATTGCTGTGGGTTGGGGCGGAGTTGTAGGGCTTTCAAACAGAAGTACGGAACAGATAAATCCAGGGACGGTTTACACGTTTGCTATAGGCAAAAATGTAGCGATGCCCGTATATGAAAAGGAGCCAAAGAAGGAATATTTGACTTTACCTGTTGAAATTTCAGACGAGCAAGTCGCGAAAGGGGCTAGTTTATTTGGGAAATATTGCGGGCCATGTCATAACCTAAATGCAGGTAATCCTGGTGGAACAATCCCTAACTTGACTTATTCTCATCCAGACATCATGGGTGCTTTCCATCAAATCGTGAGAGATGGTATTTTCTTGCCAAAGGGCATGCCGAAGTTTGGCGGAAGACTAAATGACACGGACATTTCGAACATCAAAGGGTATATCCTTGCGACTGCGAAGAAAAATAGAGAGACTAAATAAACGTAAATTATCATATGAAAAAGATCTTATTAGTTGCCCTTTTAGTAAGTAGTTCGGTGCTTGTTTTTGGACAAAGCAGCCCTAAAAAAGTGGATGAAGCTACAACTCTAGCTGTATTTCAGCACCACAGTAAAGCGCTAGGAGAAAATAACCTAGATGAAATTATGGCTGACTATACCGAGGAATCTGTTGTCATTACGCCTGATGGTACTTTCAGTGGATTAGCTGAAATTAGAAAAGCCTTTGTGGAATTAGTAAAAGCTTTCCCCACGAAGGGATCTACTTTTAATGTGATTAAAACTGCTGTAAAAAATGATTTATTCTATATCGTTTGGTCAGCAAAAACACCTGTGGTAGAATTCAACTATGCAACGGATACGTTTATCATTCAAGGGGGTAAAATCTTGCGCCAAACTTTTGCAGGCAAATAGATTAAATGCATGAATATCAATGATTTTTTATAATACCATATTAACCCGTGGAGCCCAGAACCCACGCTAAAAAACGGAATTTTAAATTTTAATAACCTTACGACTATGAAAAAAATCTTTCTTTTATTGATTGCTTCGGCAACCTTGTTCTCTTGCTCAAAACCAGCGGAAACAAATGCGGATGACGCTAATCTAGCTACTTTTAAAGAAAATAGTAAAATCGTTAAAATCCTGTTTGACGGATATTCTAATGATGATTTTAGTCAATATGAAACTCTGGTAGCGGATTCTGTGAAATTTGTACCTCCTTCTGTTAATGCAGATACGATAAACAAAGCGGATAACCTAAAAGGGCTTAAAATGCTTCGTAGTTTACAAGCCAAAATAACGTACAGTGATCTTGAATTCTTACCTACGGTAGATTCGGTTACTTATAAGCCTGATGGAAACGTTCGTGTTTTTGCAAAATGGACAAGCGAGGGTAAAAATGGAGCTCATATTTACAATAATTATTTTGCAATATTTCAATTTAATTCAGATCACAAATTAGTATTTGGCGCTGAATACCAAGATATTAAGGGTGCTGTAGATGCACTTACTGCACCTAAAAAATAAGTTCTTTTATTAGTAGAAAGCCCCTTCGATTTTGAGGGGGCTTTTTTTTATTGTTTAGACAAATCGAGAATCTCAATATTCCTAAAGTCAATTTCCTGACCCTCGCTTTGGAGTGCAATGAAACCACTTTTTAATAATTGTCCATCTAACTTAAGTGCGGGGTTATAGCGATTGGCTACCCCACCACCTATCTGAGGTTGGCTATATTCTAATACTGTTTTTCCATTGATTTTATGGGTGACCAAAGAATCGCCGCGAACAATTAATTCAGCTGTAATCCAGCGTTCGTTTTCATACGTTTCAGAGCTTGAATTGATGCAATGACGTGGATCGATTCTACCCTGATAGACGACGTCTGTTCCCGGCGAACACATATTTCCCGTGGGTCTGGGTTTTCCATCTGCTAACATGCCTAAGAATTGCATTTCCACCGAGATAGGCCAATCTTGTTCTTTTGGCATAGTGCGAGGGTCTTGCGAATGAAACATCACACCGGAATTTCTCTCTGTATAGATAGGCGCATCATTTCGCCAAAGCCCCGTAAATCGGTATTGCAATCGAAGGATGTAATTCGAGAATGGTTTGTTGAAATATAGGTGCCCGTAGCGTTCATTGAAATGATCATATTGATCGTAACGCACTTTAATCATCCCGTCCTCTGCCCGGAATGTATTGCCGTAATTATCGCCCACTTCATGGTGGTGGATTTTGACTGTCCAGTTCTTTAGGTTTTTGCCATTAAACAGTTGAATCCATTTTTCTTTTTTGGGCTTTGCATCTGAAAGGAATGCTAAACAACAAAGTGCGGCAATTACGAACGTTTTCATAGGAGAGGTAGAGCTTAATATCAGCATTAAAGTAAGCGAAATACGAGCAAAAATGAAATTAAGTTGCTGGTTTTCTGAACTATATACTGCTTGAGTTAGTTTAGAGGAAATATGTGCTAAACTAAGTTGATATGAAAGCTTTTTACCTCGTTGCCGGCATTGCGTTTGTTTTCTTGATGATACAATCCTATAAAGTGGTGAGTAGCAGTCTGAAAACGGAGAACCAAAAATATAGGGTAGTTCGTACAGAAGCTCAATTCGAAATACGGTTTTATCCGTCTGCGACCTTTGCGAAAATTTATAGCAATGGAACGAATTATAAGTCGGTCGCTAATAGTGGATTCAGGAAATTAGCGGGCTATATTTTTGGAGGTAATGAACAGAAACAAAGTATTGCTATGACGGCGCCAGTTCGAATGGAAATGACAGATAAAGGCTCTACTATGAGTTTTGTGATGCCTGATAAATACAAAGAATCGGATTTGCCTAAACCCAATGATTCCAGTGTTCAAATCGTGAAATCAAGTCCGCAATATGTTGCCTCTATCACTTTTGGCGGCTATGCGGATGATGAGAAAATCAAAGAGAAGCGGGATCAATTACTAAAACTAATCCAAGAAAAAGGAATTGAAGTAGCTGGTGAATATACCTTTTTAGGCTACAATGCACCCTTTCAATTTTGGAGTAGGAAGAATGAAGTAATTATTCCGATTGAGTGGAAAGAGTAAATTAATGCTCTAGTTCCTCCTCTAAAAGCTTGATTAACTCCTTGGCTTTTTGCTGCTGTGTTTTGGACATCAGAACATAATAGGAAATGTACCCTTTCATGGTACCCGTAGTGTTCGCATATTCATGAAATGCATTTTTATCAGTAGAAAGAAATGCACTACCCGTTTGCTTTTTGATTTTGTCTAGACCGACTTTATCATAACCCACTTTTCCAATGGTTTCTTTAGTAGAAAAAACGGTCGTTTGAAGTAAGGCATTTTGAATTCGATGGACATTTGCGCCACGTTCTAATAATTGTTCTAATTGGACCATCATGGTCACTTTTCCTTTTTCGTATTCTGAAATTTTGCGAACAATTTCTTCATTTTGAATCAATCGGAAACCACCGGCATTGCGTAATTGATCGATTGTTCCGGATGAAAAATCAATGTTATACACTCTGGATACCATGATGAGACTATTTAAATAAATAGAATCAATATCTGCCTCATTCCAAGTAGGTTTAAAGATTATTTCATTGAGTTTATTGGCAGCATTAATCATTTCTCCCATTCTGAATTCTTTCGAATCCATTTCACCTAAATCTGCTTTCAAATCCTCTTTCATGCTCACTAAATAATCATGCTCCTTATGTCTCTCTGCTCTGTATTCGAGGTAATACTCAGCCATGAAGCCTAAAAATACAGCAAAAAAAAGCATTAAGAATTCTTGAACGTATTCTTTCCAAGATTTTGGATGATGAGAATGATGGTGTACTTCCATTGATTAGTTAAGGAATTATCGTTTAATAGAATGGAAATTAGTGAAATTATATTTTACTTGAAAAATACGGAGACTTAGATTTTCGTATTGGATTCGTTTTTAGTTAAAAAAAGATACTTATATTTGGACTTAACTTAATCCTAATCTTAACCAAATAACTATGAAAAAAGTAGCCTTATCTATTTTAGCTGCTGCGGCATTATTTGCGTGTTCTGAAGCGAAAAAAGAAGAAACAGCAAGCTCTATCGAGCACATTTACAAACCTACCTATACTGATAATTTCAAAATAGGGGATCAAAAGAACGTATTATTAGCTGAGAAATTCCACCAAGATCTTTTTGCCCAAGATTATAAGAAGGCTGGTGAAATTTTATCTGATACAGCAGAATTTCACAATGAAGATGGAACGACGCTTAAAGGGAAAGCTGCCATCATTGATTTTATGGAAAAAGGTTTTTCTCAAGTAAAGTTCAAGAATTATGAAATCGTTGCTATTATTCCTACGGTAGGAGAGAATGGTCACCAGTGGGTAAATATTTGGGACAAAGCAGATGTGGAAACACCAGATGGAAAAACTCAAAAAGTAATTTGGATGGATTCCTTTAGATTTGAAAATGGAAAAGTAGTTGCGTTTGAAGGCTTTGTGAAGTCTTTAAAAGACTAATCTTCTTTTACTATTAATATAGAGACCCCTTTTTAGGGGTCTTTTTTTGATTAATTTAATTCCCTATATGATGTTAAAAAAACTAATCGGATTTCTGCTCTTTATTTCCTCTTTTCATGCCATTGCGCAAGAGGGGTATTTTCTCAAAAGTAAAGATCAGACGGATATTTTTATTGAAGAAAAGGGTACGGGAACACCTGTAATTATATTATCAGGTGGTCCTGGTTTAAATCCTGGATATGTTTATCCCATTCATGAGCAATTAAGCAAGCAATTTAGATCTATCATTTTGCATCAAAGAGGTACGGGTAAAACGGTGATGGCCAAAATTGATTCAACCACGCTCTCTTTGGAAAAATACATCGAGGATTTAGAAGCGCTTCGGAATCATTTACACGTGAAAAAGCTCATCTTAATTGGGCAATCTTGGGGAGGTATGCTATCGATGGAATATTGCTCTCGTTTTCCTGATAAAGTAGAGAAATTAGTATTAGTTGGATCAGGAAGTCCCAGCTTGAATTTTATCAATTATTTTTCAGATAATATTCAAATGCGACTTCGCCCAGAAGATTTAACTGAAAAGGCTGGATTAAAACGTATTTGGACAGGCTATTTTTTTGATCGTGAGTCGGCATTGGCCTCTAAAGCTGCAATTGATTTTACGAAAGTAAACGGTCAGCCTGGAATCAATTCAATTATGGTAGACGATTATGCGGCCAAAGAATCACAACGGTTAGTTAATCTGAAGAAGTACAAAGGCCCAGCCATTGTTATTCAAGGCTATCAAGATCCAGTTGGATTTGCCGCTTTTGAAATAAAATCAGCCATTCCTCAGGCAGAGCTTTTGTTCGTAAAGCAAAGCGGTCACTTCCCTTGGCTTGAAAAGGAAACTACTCAGAAACAGTTTTTTGAATATTTGAATAAAGCGTTAAAATAAGCAGACGATAAAAAAAGCCACCTCATTCAAGGTGGCTTTTTTATTAATGTTCTAGCTCTTCTTCTATTACCTTGATTAACTCTTTGGCCTGTTGTTGTTCCATTTTTACCATGATTTCATAGTAAGCAACATAACCTCTTTGGACCCAAATATAATTCGCGTATTCATATAAGGTTTTTTTGTCCGAAGTAAGAAATTTGCTACCAGTCGATTTTTGAATTCTTTGTAGTTCAGCTTTATCTAATCTAATGTCATTCAGTTTTTCAGGTAAACCTAAAGTGGTTACATGTAATAGTTTATTTTGCAACAGGTGAATGTTTCTCCAATTGTGTGAATTGGACTCTTCTTGTAGTAAAATAGTTTGCTTCCATTTTTCGTAAGCAGAAATTTTATGGACTATTTCTTGATTTTTAATTAGTCGAAACCCTCCCGCATTTTTTAATTGATCTATTGTGCCAGTAGCAAAATTAGGTTTAATTAAGGTAGCGCTAAGATTAAGACTTAAAATGTAAATAGAATCAATTTCATTATCACTCCATGCTGGTTTATATAATAGTTTCTCAAGTCGTTGACCCACAGATTTGATTTTTTCCATCCCCATTATTCCCCTATCTATTTCCACTAAATCCGCTTTCAAATCCTCTTTCATGCTCACTAAGTAATCGTGTTCCTTATGTCTCTCCGCTCTGTATTCGAGGTAATATTCAGCCATGAAGCCTAAGAAGACGGCGAAGAATAACATTAAGAATTCTTGAACGTATTCTTTCCAAGATTTAGGGTGGTGGCTATGGTGGTGTACTTCCATGAGGAATGTGATGGGGTTAAGGTTTCTTGAAATTATCAGTTTTAATTGGTTATGCCAAAGCATGGGAGGCAACTGTTGCATTTTTTGCAACAGTTCAATTATAAATTTCCTGTTTTTATTTATGCTTATTATTGTCTAGTATTGTATCCAAATGAATACACTTTGAATTAACAATTGAGAATTATGGAAACTTCGAAATTTGATATAGCAGACTATTTAGATAGTAATGAAATGGTTACGGAATATCTCAATGCCGTATTAGCTGAAGGGAATGAATCAGACTTTATTGTAGCAATTGGAAATGTTGCAAAATCGATAGGAATGTCAAAAATCGCTAGCGAAACAGGTTTAAGCAGACCTAGTCTATATAAAGCACTTTCCGATGGATCTAAGCCTCAATTTGAGACGATTATGAAAGTATTAAGGGCGATTGGCTATCGAATTCAAATTAATCCTGTCGTTGAGGTAGGTTACTCTAATCGAATTGATAAAACTCAATACAATAAAGAAATTGATGCAGCTGTCGCAAGAATGGATGCAGGTGATTTTATTTCGCATGAAGAAGCTTTAGGAGAATTAGCCTAGTGCAAATTTTTCGATTTAAACCAAAACTATAAAAACTAGGTAGTTGTTGTAAAATTTGCAACAACTGAATTTAAGAGCAATTTGCAGATCATTCAAATTGCTCTCTCACTTCCTCTTTTACTTCAACACGTGAAACGCCAGCACATTCTGCACGTCATATACATTCACTGATTTGTTGAATTGCTTAACGATGCTAGGTTGAGCTTCGCCAGAGATCCAAATCTTCAGTTCCGCATCTAGGTCAAAAGTCCCAGCCGTTTCGATACTGAAGCGCGAAATGCTTTTATAGTTAATGGATTTGTATTCCGTCTTCGAGCCCGTCAGCCCTTGTTTGTCTACTAAAATAAGGCGCTTTGAAGTAAATATGAAGGTATCTCTGATGAGCTTGAAGCCTAGTTCGATGTCTTCGCCTTCAATCAGAAGTTTGCCAAAATCTTTCAATAAATCTTCCTTACTAACGGTTCCTGCGTTACCTAAAATGGCTGAAAATAGTCCCATGGTATTTTGATTGTGTGTTTTAGTGTAGAGGTGAAATTAAGTGTTTTAAACGAAATAAACCGATATGTGTAGTGATTATTGGTGCGAATTGCCGTTAAATAAGTTTTTCGATTCCATAGGTTATTAGTTAGTAATTTCAATTTTTAAAATGAATCGATATGAAGAAACTAATACTAATTCAACTTGTGCTATTGTTTTCGATTAAAATATCCGCACAAACAAATAGTGATTTTAAAATTGACTTTTCTAAATACTCTACAAGAGTTTTCTCATATAAAACGAACGCTAATGGTCCAGGTTGGAGGATAACAGTACCCATTGACCTAAATGGTGACGGGCATATTGATTTTGTGTCAACAGGTGATGATATGGCACCTGTGGCTAAGCAAGAGTTCACTTATCTTAATTTTTATGAAAATGATGGCAAGAATAACTTTATAGATAAAACTAAAAAATACTCAAAAGATACATTGTGGAGTATTAGACCGACATGGCCATTAATTGATGATTTTAATTATGATGGAAAGCCTGATATTTATTTTACTGGAGAGCATGTTCATTGCCAAATGGATGTCAATTCCCTTAAGAAATACCCATTTTTAAAGACAGGAATTGATATTGACACTTCTAATAATTTTAGTTTTATAACAAGGCGCCATCATTTGTATTTATCTCAGCCAGATGGAACCTACAAAGATGATGTTTCCTTTATGCAAGGAATGACGCCAGTTTCAACATTTGGAACAGTAGCAGTAGACTTTGACAAAGATGGATATGTAGATATTTTAAATAGTGTTTCTACTGGAAGCGGATGGAATATTGAATTGTTCAAAAACAATGCTGGGAAATCAATGACTAAGTCGTCACCATTCTCAATTTATGGAGGAATTAATCAAAATAACGTTGTTTATTATCGAAATAAAATTGACTCAATAGGGGGTGGAGCTGAAGGACCTGAAAACTTTAAGTTTTATGATGTTAACAATGACAGTTTTTTAGATTTAATCATGCAAGACAGAGAAGGTAATTCTTTGGTAATGTTGTCACAAAACAAGCAATTAGATTTTTATTCACCAGTTAGAAAATTTGATGATTTGGCATCAAACGATTTAGTTAATGGAATGCCAGGTTCAAAACTAGCAGTACGCGGCTTTTACGTTGCCGATTTAAAAAAGAATGGAGAAAAGCAATTGATTGCACATTGGTCAAATGGTGGTGGTGATTACCAGCCAGGTAAAAAGCTATATCAATTGATAAAAGTGTTTGAGTTTAAAAATAATTTTCTTGTCGATGCGACTTCATCCTATTTTTATCCTAACGAAAATAAGGGAAAAAATTATGGAGTTGCTACTTTGTCTTTAATCGATTTAGATCAAAATGGGTATACCGATTTATATCCTAATGGTTTCGATCAAGACGGACAAGGATATCAGGGATATAATGGTAATGACTCAACAATGTACTATAGAAATATAAATGGGAAGTTTAAATTAAGTTCGTTGGGTAAAAAATATAATTTTCCTGAATTTCAACAAATGGAGAAGATTATGAAGCAAAATCAACTTGACACGCTTCGGAAATTTACAATTGCAAATTCAATGATGCCCGTATTTTCTGGACCCAATAAGTCCTTAATTTTTTACTCTCAACAAACTGAGCCTGGTATTGATCGTTCTGCTCTTCCAACAAATGAATTAAGAGATTTGGCGAGGAAGGTTTATTCCGATAGTTTAAATAATCATTATAAAGGATTCGTTCTAAAAATTAACCTATGTGATCCTACAAAAGACTTAGATTTGGATGGTATCGGAGACGGTTGCGATTTGGATATAGATGGCGATGGTGTTAATAATGATAAAGATAATTGTACATTAATGTATAATCCTGATCAGGCAGATACCGATAAAGATGGAAAAGGAAATGCATGTGATGACCCTATCATAATTGATGTGGCACCCACGAAGATTTTGACTAAAAATGGGTATGATATTTTTAGAATCCCTCTTCCCACTAAAGAATTTGGAATTTCTAAATCTGCATTGCCTGTACCGTTTGATAGAGCAATTGTTCCCATTGATATCAATAATGATGGATTAATGGACTTTATTACAAATTATGGCCCTACAGAAAATGGCGAAGAAATAGGTCTAGGCCATATGTCATTACCGTTATATTATATCAATCAAGGAAACTTAAGGTTTAAAAGTTATGTGAATCCTAATTTTCAAGATTATTCTATTTTTCACGCTCTTCAAAATTATGAATTGGCAGACGTGAATGGAGATAAAAAACAAGATATCCTTTTAGGAGGAGAGCACTATCATTTAGAAAATGTGATAACAGGTATGGAGCAGAAAGCCATTAATTGGTTAGCCAATGCTGCAAATCATAGAATTTCTAGAGACTATAGTAAATACCAATTTAAACTGAATAGGTATTACTCATTTAATGACGCTGGATTAATGATTGACAATGTCAAGAAAATAGATAATTCAACGACCATAAATGATTGCGAAGGGCAGTTTAACTCTATTCAATCCATTGGGGTAGGGGATTACGATAATGATAACGATATGGATTATGTTACAATGGCAACTACGCATTGCCAGGGTAATATCGTGAACTATATGCAAAATGATGGTAAAGGGAACTTTACTCTATTTAGAAAGGCTTCACTTTATGTCTTAAGTGAAGGTAGGATGATTAGTTATGATGTGAATGGGGATGGTAAACTTGATATTATTGGAATTGGAAATAGAAGTATGCCAAATAGTCCTATGGAAAAAACTAGTGATATCGTTTATTTTTTAAATCAAGGAGGCGGCACATTTGATTTTGGAAGCCCACAAGTGATAGAGAAAATTACTAATGAGAATAATTTGAGTCAATGTTTAAGATCCTTTAAAATTATTGACTTAAATGGGGATGGTAAAAAAGAGATTATAATTTATTCGACTAATTTATATGCTACGATAGGTGGTGATATTTATAATGATCCTGTTAAGAAAGCAAAACTAGAGCCATTAAATAGAGTATACGTTTTGACACCAAATAACTCAACTTTGTCGAATGTTACTTCACAATATATTGATGATTTAGGTGGATTTGATAAAATCTATTTCAATCACAGTGGAATGCAATTTGAAGATATAAATGGCGATGGATTTATGGATTTATATCCTTACACTACTCAGCATACTTCAGTGAGTTGGAATCAAAAGGATGATATCAATTATTTTGAATGGAATAATACGTCCAAGAAATTTGCTTTCAAGAGTTTAAATGGATTTAATTCTTACTTCAACAGTGGACCATATCAAGGGATGTTTCAAAAAAACAGCTTTGATTTAGTTGATTTAGATAATGATGGCAAGGTTGAATTTATTAGAAGTCATGGAGATAGTTTGACAGTAGTCCGCATATCCAAGCCTGACTGTTTTAAAGCAATTAAGCCCATTTTAAATACTTCCAAATTCACTTTTTGCGCTAGTGATACATTAAAATTATCTATTACGAACAGTGTGAAAAAAGATAAGTACAAATGGTATTTCGGAAGTCAGGTGGATTCTTCTAATGTGACATCTAGGAATTTTATCGATTCGTATAAGGTAATTATAGTTAAAAAGGACAGTTTAGGTTGTGAAACTAGGTCGGACACTTTAGCTGTCACTAAACTAGCTGCTGTTCCATCTCCCACCATCACCGCCACCACACCGCTCACCTTCTGCGCCGGACAAAATGTAGTGCTGACCAGTAATGGGACGAGTAATCAGTGGTATTTGAATGACAAATTGATTGCAAACGCGACAGCTGCAACTTACACTGCAAACGTTGCTGGAACGTATAAAGTGAAGGCGATTAGCGGTGATTGCAGTAGTCCGTTGAGTGCAGCCTCTAATGTCGTAGTAAATCCTATTCCTGCCATTCCTACGATTACGATGGAAGCGAATGGTGGTTTAACTTCGAGTGCTTCGGATGGTAATCAGTGGTATTTAAATGATGTTAAAATTGATAATGCTACCCAAAAAACAATTAATCCTACGAAGAGCGGTAATTATACTGTGAAGGTGGTTACGCCTTGTGCGAGTGAGATTAGTAAGCCTTATAATTTGGTTGTAACTTCGACGGAAGAGACCATTTTAGGTCAGGTATCGGTTTCTCCTAATCCGGTTGGTGGCGAATTTAAGGTGAGCTTCCCTGTCGAATTTGGTAAGACAGCGATGGTTAAAATTGTCGATATGTCTGGAAATGTTCAGTTTAAAAAGGCATCGGTGAATGATGGAGAGCGCATCGATGTGAGGAATTTAAATGGAGGTAATTATATTTTACATTTGCAATCAAATGATAACGCAAATGTGAAAGCGATTAAGGTTAGTAAAGTTGATTAGACGTAGATAGTTAGAAATAAATCAGTTCTATTAAATATACATAACGATTTGAATCTAAGGATTGGTTTTAAGTTAAATAAGTGTCAATTAATACGATATAAAAAACCGTTATGAATAAATACGTATACATAGTATTGATGTGTTTCTTAGCGAATAATCTTTATTCTCTAGAATTATCTACAATCAATTCAGACTTCAAAAAAGGGAAATCAGTATTATTCCAATCTAAGGGTAATGTACTGGAAGAATTATATCGCAATAAACAAAATCATGAAGCTGCAGACTTTTTGAAGACAATAAATAATAAAGGGCTATTTGTTGCAAATAACGATGTCGATAATGATGGAATTGCTGATAATTTAGACAATTGTAAATATTTATATAATCCCTCTCAGCTCGATATTAATAGTGATGGAATAGGAGATATTTGTACATTGGGTAAAGGAATTTTGAAATCTTCAATCTCCGAACTAGCAGATAAGAAAATAGGGGATTCTATTTCATTGAAGGACATTATTCCAGATAGTGTTTTTCAAAAATATAGCGTTGATTTAAGTTTAACTAAATCATTATTTAAACTTAAAGGTAAATCACTTGTCTATTTAAAATCATTTTCAGAATTAGATTCTGATCTAGTACAAATTCCAATTACGTTAAAAATTTCAGAATCTGTAAAAACAATAGATACATTAACAATTCGGAGAATAGATTATGTCAATTGGCCTAAAAACACAGCGAAAATCCAAAATGGATACATCCCTTATTATTACAATTCCTTAACTCAGCAAGTATTAAGTCCATTTAATAAACAGAGGGTAGGGGTATCTCAATTTTTTCCTATGAGGAATTCGAATGACTTCCTGTATTTAGATTTAAATAAAGACGGTAATTTAGATATCGTGGGTAATACGCAACAATTTAACCTACCTCTGCAAAATAAAAATGTTTTTATGGGAGGTTTATTGATTCCCATTTACCTATTAATTGACAAGGAATTTAATATCAAATCTTACTCTGAAAATAGTGCTCATCCTGATATACTATTTCATAATACCGATTATTATTCAGTTGAGGATTTGGATGGTGATGGTTGGAAAGAATTTATTCCTTTTGGTGAGCATTATCATGCACCCGTGATAGACGGAGATTCGGCATCAAAAAAACAACAAGAAGACATTCTTAAGAAATTGGGATTTCTTAAGAATCGAGATTTCAATAGTTGGGGTGCTAAAATTCAAAGATCTTATAAAGTTGTTAATGGTAGATTAGTTGATAACTATAAAAAAATAGTTACGACCCCTGCAACAAATAAATTCTTTTCCTTCATGGGGCATGCATCTGGAGATATTGATAATGATGGAGATGTTGATTTCTTGTTTTCAGGAGGAAGTGAAAATGGTGAAGTATTAGGTGTCTCCTTAAATACAGGGAATGATTCATTGAAAACGAAAACAGTTCAAACGAATGGATATAGTACAAGTCCTGAAGGTCCTAATTTATTGATTGATATGGATAATGATGGATATAAGGATTATTTTTTCAGCGGACAAATATATGATCAAGCTACTAATAAATTTAAAACTGGATATTTAGGCTATATCAAAAATAGGGGAAATGGAGAATTTGATGTTCAAAATCCTGTCTTTTATAATCAATTTGCCAATATTGAACTTTCCTCGAAAAATATATTTGAATTAGATTTAAATAAAGATGGGAAAAAGGAAATTGTCGTTTTTAGATCAAGAGGTTTGGGTAGTATAAACCCGGGATTAGATACATCAAAAATCAGTTCTCAAATTTTAGTATTAGAGGTAAAGGGAGATGGAACAATTATAGATAAGACCACAACATATTTTGATAAAAACACAACATCAAAGACCTTATCTGGTTCAAATTGGTTGTTTTATGAGGATATAGATGGAGATAAAATCAAAGATTTTTTTCCTTATTATTTTGCTGATACCACATTTGCAAATTATTTCAAGGAATATACTTTGTTTAACGGCTATTGGGAAAAGGCAAATGCAAATACTGTTTACTTCAAGGGCGATGCATTGGGTAATTTTAAATTTACCAACCTTGGCAATTTTAAGTTTACAGATGAGATGCCTTATTTTGGGAGGGAGAATTCAGAGAGAATTGGTAACAGAATGTTTCCTAAAGATTTAAATGGGGATGGAACGGCTGAATTATTAGTAGCACCTCATATAGGGATTAATTTGATAATATTTAAGTTAGCAACAGCTAAAGAAAAACTTTGCTCTAACGCCACAAAGCCAATTATAAACACATCGAAATTCACTTTTTGCGCCAGTGATACATTAAAATTATCGATTACGAACAGTGTAAAAAAAGATAAATACAAATGGTATTTTGGATCTCAAGTGGATTCCACTAATGTTACTTCTAAGGGTTTTGTTGATTCCTATAAGGTGTTAATAGTTAAAACAGATAGCTTGGGTTGTGAGTCAAAATCTGACACTTTGGTTTTAACGAAGTTAGCAACAATCACTACCCCCACCATCACCGCCACCACACCACTCATATTCTGCGCAGGACAAAATGTGGTGCTGACCAGTAATGGGGCTAATAATCAATGGTATATAAATGGTAGTGCTATAGCTAACGCAACTATGGCTACGTATTCAGCCAATGTTTCAGGTACATATAAAGTGAAATCAATAAGCGGTGAATGTAGTAGCCTATTAAGTTCAGCTGTAAATGTTGTTGTTAATCCAACTCCCAATGTGCCATTGATTTCTAATTCAACATCATTGGCTTTTTGTTCAGGTCAAAATGTTGTTTTAACGAGTAATGGGCCTAATAATCAGTGGTATCAAGATGGGAATATTATAAGTAATGCTAATTCAAGCACATTCACAGCCACTGGTTCTGGAGTATATAAAGTTCGAGCATCTTTAGGAGATTGTGTAAGCGAATTAAGCGCTGGCGTCAGTGTATTAGTGACCACTACACCAGCCACCCCCACTATCACCGCCACCACACCACTCACCTTCTGCGCCGGACAAAATGTAGTGCTGACCAGTAATGGGGCGAGCAATCAGTGGTATTTGAATGACAAATTGATTACAAATGCGACTGCGGCGACTTACACCGCAAATGCTGCTGGAACGTATAAAGTGAAGGCGATTAGTGGTGATTGCAGCAGTCCGTTGAGTGCGGCTTCTAATGTTGTAGTAAATCCTATTCCTGCCATTCCTACGATTACGATGGAAGCGAATGGTGGTTTAACTTCGAGTGCTTCGGATGGGAATCAGTGGTATTTTAATGATGTCAAAATTGATAATGCCACGCAAAAGACTATTAACCCAACGAAGAGCGGTAATTATACAGTGAAGGTGGTTACGCCTTGCGCAAGCGAGATAAGTAAACCTTATAACCTTGTGGTTACTTCGACAGAGGAAACCATTTTAGGTCAGGTGTCAGTTTCTCCTAATCCAGTAACTGGAGAATTTAAAGTAAGCTTCCCTGTCGAATTTGGTAAGACAGCGATGGTTAAAATTGTCGATATGTCTGGAAATGTTCAGTTTAAAAAGGCATCGGTGAATGATGGAGAGCGCATCGATGTGAGGAATTTAAATGGAGGTAATTATATTTTACATTTGCAATCAAATGATAACGCAAATGTGAAAGCGATTAAGGTTAGTAAAATACTATAAGCATTTATGTCCACCAGCACCACCCTAAAAAGAATCGATTCCATCGACGTATTACGTGGCATTGTCATGGTCATCATGGCCATTGATCATGTGCGGGATTTTGTACACGATCAGGCCTATACGGGTGACCCGCTGAATGTGTTGACGACGACCCCTGTATTGTATTTTACGCGGTGGATCACGCATCTGTGTGCGCCTACGTTTGTTTTTCTGTCGGGGCTTTCTATTTATTTGCAAAGTATTCGAAAGTCAAAAGCGGAATTGATTTCGTTCCTGTTTAAGCGGGGGATTTGGTTGATTTTCGTGGAATTGGTCTTGATATCTTTAGCCATTACGTTTAATCCATTTTATAATTTAGTCTTACTGCAGGTTATTTGGGCGATTGGGATTAGCATGATTATTTTAGCTTTTCTGAGTCGTCTGCCGTTTAAAGTGGTTTTGGCCATTGGGTTGGTGATTGTTTTGGGGCATAATGTGTTGGACTTTTGGGAGGCTGAGCCTGGGTTTAAGGCAGGGTTTTGGTGGGATTTGTTTCACCATGGTTTATTTGCGGTTTATCCTATCGTAGGTGATCATTACCTGGCCATTATGTACCCTTTTGTCCCTTGGACGGGTTTGATGATTTTAGGTTATTGTTTTGGAGTTTTCTTTACTGCCAAATTCACAGCGACTGAAAGACAAAAAATCTTAACAAGGATCGGGTCATTCTTATTGGTCTTTTTTGTGGTTCTGAGAGCGATTAATGTCTATGGCGATCCGCACCCGTGGTCGACTCAGGCAAATGGGTTCGATACCTTTTTGTCCTTTATCAATGTAAACAAATACCCGCCTTCTTTGGCTTACATGTCCGTGATGATTGGGATAGCTATTTTAGCTCTGGCTTTTTTAGAAAATATTCATAATAAACTGACGAACGTATTCCAGACATTCGGTAGAACTGCTTTTTTCTATTATATCGTGCATTTTTACCTAGCGCACCTAATAACGGCGGCGTTATTTTTTTACAGGGGACATTCGCTTGATGATGCTATGAAAGCGCTTCAAAAAATCCCTTTTCTTTTTCAAATTGCGGGAGAAGGGTATAGTCTAGAAATCGTGTACTTGATTTGGATTCTGCTAATTGCCGGCCTGTATCCCTTGTGTAAGTGGTATGATTCCTACAAGACGGCACACAAGGAAAAGTGGTGGTTGAGTTATTTGTAGTTTGTTAAAGCCCATAAAAAAAGCCACCTGCTATCAGGTGGCTTTTTTATTACGTAAACCGCTAATTACTTAGTCGCAGGTGCCGCAGGAGCCGCAGGTGCTAAATCTGAATTCCAGATATCTCTAATAGCTATTAATTTGCCATCTACACGTTTGAAAACACCCATGTATTTTCCTTTATCTAAAGAAGTTCCATCCGGTGTGAAATGCTCGTATGTACCATAAGTAGTAATCGTATTTTCATCTCCCATAGCATCTCCTAAAGTAAGATTAGTGGTGCCAATAAATTTAAATGGTTCGACTACACTTTTTTGGATATTGGCTCTTCCTTCAGTTGAAACTGCATTTGGGGCCATCCGCACTGCATCTTCAGCGAATAAATTAGCAAAGCCGACCGAGTCTTTATTTTTTACAATAGTTTCGAAATTTACCTGCCAATCTTCTACATCTTTTTTGACAGCCTCGATGTCGAAAGCAGCAGCTTTTTCGGCTTTTTGTTCACATGAAGTGAAAATCATTGTCCCTAATACAAGGGGTAGAATTAGTTTTTTCATTGTTTGATATGTTTAAGGTTTCCAAAAGATAGTTAAATAAAATCACATTTTAAACATATTCTGTCTTTGCACATTTTATCCGTTTAGATTTAATACCTTTAGCTAAATTATCAACAACCTATGAAACACATTCTTCTCGCATTCTGCACGTTAGCTTTTTTATTCTCGTGCAGTAAAGAAGAACAGGTGCCGGTTCAAACGACACCTACTCTTGATTTTTCAAACGCTGAATTCTACCTCAGCCTTCCTAAACAGAAATCCTTTTTTCAGAAAATTGATAAGCCTGGAGCGAATGGTTCAGGCGATCTGTTGGTTGTAAATCCTGATTTAACATTTCAAACTATCGATGGTTTTGGATTGGCCTTGACGGGAGGGAGTGCGCAAGTGATGTATCGCTTGGAACCGGTGAAGAGGGCTGCGTTGTTGCAGGAGTTGTTTGGGAAAAATGGGATGACCGTGTTGCGCATTAGTGTGGGGGCGTCTGATTTAGATTCAGCGGTATTTTCTTATGAGGATGAGCCAGGAACATTTAGTTTGGCCAAATCGAAACCGGACTTAATTCCCCTGTTGAAGGAAATTATAGCGATTAATCCGGCCATTAAAATTATGGCGTCACCCTGGTCTGCGCCTATTTGGATGAAGGACAATTATTCTAGCAGGGGCGGCTCGTTGATGGAAAAATACTATGTCACCTACGCGGAATATTTAGCGAAGTATATACAGGAGATGGCCAAAGAAGGTATTCCGATTTGGTCCTTAACTCCGCAGAATGAACCCTTGAATCCAGGCAATAATCCGAGTATGTACATGAGTGCATTGATGCAGGGTACTTTTGTTGCCAAAGCTTTGGGACCTGTATTTGAAAAACAAGGTATTCAGACGAAAATTGTCATTTATGATCACAATTGCGATCACCCAGAATATGCGATTGAATTATTAAATGTGCCGGAGGTTCGAAAGTATGTGAACGGTTCTGCCTTTCACTTGTATGGTGGGGATATATCGGCCATGAGTCAAGTACAAAGGGCACATCCTGATAAAGATTTGTATTTTACAGAGCAGTGGACCGGTGCGAAGGGAGATTTTGCAAGTGAGTTTATGTGGCACATGAAAAATGTCATTATAGGTTCAGTTAATAATCATGCCAAAGCAGTCATTGAATGGAATCTAGCCACCGATCCTACCTATGGCCCTCACACGCCTGGCGGATGTTCGGAATGTCTAGGCGCCTTAACTATTGGTGGCCAGGAAATCACTCGAAATCAATCGTATTACATCGTCATGCAAGCGGCTAAATTTATCCCTCCAGGATCTGTTCGCATAGGCATTTCTGCTCCATTGGGTATTCAGGCGGCGGCTTTCAAGCGACCTGATGGAAAAATAGTCGTGCTGGTTCAAAATGAGGGAGCTAAAAAGAGTATATCCCTAGGCAAGCAGAATATAGAATTAGCAGCGGATTCGGTTTTGACGATTGTGCTATAAACTATTCCACGCCTCCTTCACTCAGCGCCTTTCTTTGAAGTTTCCGTATAGCCGTTTCGATCGATTTTTCGGGTTCAATGATATTGTATTTACCCCAAAAATCTGGATCCCCTAAACTCTTCACCTTGTCGGACATGATGACATTGGAACTTAGTTTTTGGGTATCTGGATTCTCTTTGTTTTCTTGTTTTTTCCAGTCGGTCACCGCCATTTCGATGGAGGTGGTGTAGACGGTGTTGAAGATACGTTTGGCCCAATTCAATTTAAACGTCAAATCCGCGCGAGAATAGGCATAAATCCACTTGTCTTTTTGTTGTCTATAGTTAATCTGGTAGCGGACTTCAGTAGGGTAGATGTCAAGGCCGGCTGGCTTTTTGCGGGTGAACATGAGTCCGGCTTTGACTTTATTTTCGACATTTAGGGCGAAAGTAGCACTAACGACGGCCAAACTCTTCGCATCGATGTATAATTTCCCGTAATAAAGCGGGGTTTCGATGCCTTGTTTTTGTTTGAAGGCTAATACCAAAACCTGGTTGTCATTTATCTGGGTGTTTTCTTCTAGGTTGAAATCGTACAGGTCGAAGGCCTCGTTTGAAAAGATAAAGTCAGGATACTTCACTAAATCGATGAACAGGGCGGAAAATGGACCACCTTGGAGTTTGAAATTGACTGTGTCTAACTTCGAGTAATCGGCATTTTTTCTGCCCTTGTATAGACTGATTTGATCTTGTGAACCACTTTGGAAGGGTTGCTTTAGCACATTAATGATGGACTCAGAAAGGGAGACGTATGTGCGGCGTTTGCGAATGGTTTCGCGGTAGAAAGCCGTCATTTGGATGGGATCGTCGCCATAGTTTTGTAGACGATTTGCCAAAACCCCAGCATAGATATTTTTTGCATCACCACCTTTTACTACCACCTCTTCCAGAAAGGTTGTGCTGGGTTCTAAATACAACACATTCTTTTCGGGCTTTAAATCTTGGATGGAAACGACTTTGTTTCTATAGCCTAGGAAGGAAATGAGGAGGGTTGCATGCTGATTTTCGGCAGGAACTTTGATGGAAAATTTACCCTCGCTATTACTGATGGTGGAGATGGTGGTTCCGGAAACGGTGATGCTCGCGTAGATGAGTTCGTTTCTTGTTTTGCTGTCCAAAACCGATCCTTTAAACTGCTTGAACAAACTCGAATCTTCCTTAGCATAAACAGAAAAACGTGCCTCTGAGGGCATCGAAGCAAACAGCAGGAAGAACAATCCCATTATTCCTCGCACAAAAAATAGTAGGTTAGGTTTCATTCGGTTATTACGATTAGTTGGATGAATAAATATATAACAAAGTAAAAAACAAAAGTGTTTTAAACTACGATTTTATTGGTAATGTGATGAGAGGTAAATGTGAGTAAGAAGGTAAATAGGGTAAGTATTTGATTTTGTTTTTAGAGATTAAATCTTTTTCCCTAATAAATAAACCTCTCGTGCTACCCACTGTGATATTCCTGCCGTAAAATAAAAAAAAGCCACCCGTACAGGGTGGCTTTTTTTATGATGTGTTTAATGTTTTTAGTTAACTGCCATATTTACGTGGAACTTCCACTCATCATTGGTTTTCTTTAGGAAGTAAAGACCTCTTCCCTTGGCTATTATTTCATTTGCAGAATTATATCTGCTGAAATATGCGTCTAAGTAACAAGCACTTTCAGATAGTTTTACTAGTTCAATTGCATCTGTTTTAGAGTATGCATAACCTGGTTCAACTCCTTTTTCTCTAAACCTTTTAATAACCTCTAAAAAGCTGGACTTGTCTTGTAAAATCATTGGACTTCCAACCATCAACGTTACTGGATATTGAAATTGATTTCCTAGAGTCTCATAATCAGCCTTTGTAAATGCGCTGATATAATTTTCCCATTTTTGGACAAAAAACTCTTTTGATGGGAAGGAAGATGTTGAACTCTGTGCTTGATTTACAAAAGGTAACATCAAGAATAATAATAGGATGCTTCGTTTCATGTTAGATTATTTAATAACTAAATTAATGAAACGACCAAATTATTCAAACATCATCTTTTATAATGAATGGAGTACTAAAATTTACTTTTTTTAAGTAATGACTGTTTAGATTTAAACAAACTGTCATCTGAAATCCCCGCTCGTGCTACCCACTCTGCTACCGCTGCCGTAAAATAAAAAAACCACCTCGTTTGAGGTGGTTTCTGTGGTCCCACTAGTTGACTCGGTTCGTACACTAACGAATCTTAATCGTATCAAAACCGAATCGGTTAAATCTATTTGATATTTTTGGATTTTCTGAACTCATTAGTGTTCGTTGAAATCAGTGTATCGTGCTCTCTTATTTGCTGCTCGATTTGAGTCATTCTACTTCCTGAAAATACGGCTTTGTTTAATTTAAAACAAAGATGAAGACCTTCGTTTACCGTTAAATAAGATTTTTCATATTAGAACTTTGAATTAGTTAATTTGGTTGAAATATCTATTCAAATTATGCTAAATCGAATCTCTGTTCTTTTTTTATCAATTGCTGTTTTTTCTTGTTCTAAAGAGATTATCCAACAAAAACTTACCGTTGATTGGACTCCTTTAAATGGTGGTACTGTTTCCCCTCCAACTAATGCTTTTGAAAAAGGAACGGTGGTTTCAATGATTGCTACACCTGCAGGTGAATATACATTTAAACAATGGAGTGGTAGTTTATCTGGAACGAATAATCCTTCTCCACTTACAATCGATGCGGATAAACAAGTAACTGGTGTATTTGAAAAACGTCAGTATCCATTATCATTAACGATTGAAGGTAGTGGAACGGTGAAAGAAGAGGTAATTGCAGTAGCAACACAGTCTCAATACCCGTCAGGTACCACTGTGAGATTAACTCCTCAACCAGCCGATAAATATGAATTTGGAGGATGGTCAGGTGATTTAACAAGTACATCTAACCCATTAGACCTAAAGATTGATAAACCGATTAGTCTTAAAGCATTATTTCAGCAGATTAAGTTTCCTGGTTACAAAGTAGACCCGAATGCCAGACAATTAGGATTCAATTATTGGCATCGTGGAACAGGGGTTATGGCTGATTTATATATTGCTCTCTTTCAGAAGCCATTAGGGACTAGAAGTAAATATGGAACATTTTTTAATGGGGTAACTACTGGAGATTTTAATAATGATGGTTGGGTTGATATTTTTAATGCCGGTGCAAATTATATTATTCCACAAGCCAATTTTACTTTTTTAATTTGGAACCCAATTCTAAAGACATTTGAAGAAAAAAATCTATTCAACGATAAAAGCTTTTCAACTTTCGGTGGAAATAAGCATACTATCAAACCTTATTACATCAATGAGGATAATTATGTCGATCTAATAATTTTTGATAATGGGGATGAAGGTCTGTCAAATTCTAAAGACGAACCTGTTAGAATAGTATTGAGTGATTCTAAAGGCGGATATGATCTAAAAGAAATTCCTACTTCTGAAGCGGAGTCGCCGGTTTGGAAAAAGGAGAAAGGGGCATTAGGGGATTTGAATGGGGATGGGATTTTAGATTTAGTGCTTCCTGAAAATCTATTTCTTTATATCTATTGGGGCCAAAAAGATTTCCCATACTTTACACAAACAAATAGAGCAAAATTTGTAGGGGACTTTACAAATTTTGGAAATACAAGTGATAATGGTTTTGGTGAAAAAGTTCCAAATATTGCTGGAAATTCATTTACTACTCACATATATGATGTTAATAAGGATGGTAAAAATGACATTTTTATAGGTGTTGGTGAAGAACACAAAAATGATGGTTATAATAGGCAGGCACGAATTTTAATTAATCAAGGAAGCGGTCGTTTCAATTCCAATGGAGTGATTTACTTGCCCTATTTTTATCCTAATGACGAAATAAGTAATGGAGTTCAAGACGTTGTTATGGAAGATCTGAATGGAGATGGATTAAATGATTTTATTGCAGTTAATGATCAAATGTATTTCAATCCGAATAGATGGGCTCCTTGGGAAATATTTGCTTATATACAGCAGAAAGATGGGTCTTTCGTAATAGATAAAAATCTTGTTCAATATAACTCATCAACAAGAAATGGTTCTTGGAAAGTACATTTAAATTATTTCGATTATAACGGTGATGGCAAAAAGGATCTTGGATATTTAGATTCTGCAGATAACGGTGAATTAGCTACAAAAACTGTATTCATTAGAACTGGTGATAAATTTATTGAAACTGATTTTTATCAATATGATGACTATGCAAAGAGTCTATTGCCAACATTGAGGAAATAAAATAATGACAATTGAAGTCACTAACTAAGTGTCAAATACAGTTTTTTGTATTTTTCTGAAAAATATAGAATATATGAAATTCGGTATCAGAAAAGTATCTATATCAAAGAGTATTGCCGCACGGACATCTTTGACTCGTATTGCTAAAAACAGTCTGGGTTTAAAAGCTCCAAGGGGGTTTGGCTGGTTGACTAATCCAAAGAAAGCGTTGTATAATAAAGTTTACAATAAGACCTCAGTAAGTGTTTTTAGTTCGAAATTTTGGAATTGGTTTAAGTAATGTGTGATGTAAACGGTCCTTTCAAGTTATGTACGTGTGAATCTAGTGTAGATGAATCGAAACCTCATTGGGTGTTACATCGTCATTTGCAAAACAAGGAGGAGATTCAAATTATGGGGCTGTATAATCAACCAGATCCCTATACTACGCTTTCTGAGCGAAGTCTTCAGCGTAGGTTGAATTCGGTAAATGTGTTTGATTTTGAATATTCTCCTGAAGAGGGTGATTATTTAGAACTGTTTTTGAATCCAACGTTAGAGTACGATGAGGATGGTGAGGCGTACGTAGATGAGTTTTATCCTGAATATACTTTAGAGTTCCGGAAGGCTAAGTGGCATTTGTTAGTAACTTTTGAAAAATACATTTTCGAACATAAGCGGGTTCAATCGGGAGAAATAAGGGGGGCAAAATCGCAGTTAACCATCGCCTTCGAACATTTTAAAAAAAATGCGAGTGAGGATCAGCAACATAAATTTATGTTCTTTAGTAATCATTACATTGACCCGTTAGTAAGACGTTCAAAGAAAGGTTTGATTGAGTATTTTATGAATTTTGAGGAAGTGAAAAATTGACAATTCCAACTCTTTTTAAAAATTATCAGTTTCTTGATAATTTTCATCTTGAAGGATTGTTTTTAATGCTTAATGGTATCTTGCACTCAGAACGGCAACCCCGTTCACATTAGTGGTTAGGTATTATAAAAGGGGAGTTGGATTTAATCCTCTCCTTTTTTTGTGTATTTTTAATCATATGAAAAAACTTCTATTCATCACCTTGGTGCACATATTTCTTATTGGATGTGATACTAAACCCATAGATTATTCTAAACATACTCGCAAATCGTCATACGTTCGAGCTGGTTCAACGCAGACAGGTCGTCTAAGTAAATCACACGCAAGGAGAGGAGTAAGTCTCTCCAGTCGAGCGTTTAAGAATCGATTGAATTCTCGTAGTTATTATAACCGGAATAAAAATAGGAGGAAGTTAATGAGGGCTAATTGATTAAAGATTAGGCATACAGTAATCAACAAACTCTTCAAATTCTGCATCATCAATAAAATATTGATCATACTCTTCGTCTTTACCAGGATCTACCTCTTTTGTTTTTGCTAAATCAATACAGGCACCTTCGTAATCCTTCAATTTTGCTTTTAGGATGCTTCTGATATAGTATATTCTGCCTTCTCCACCTGTTGGATCTAGTTTTAAACTCTCGTTATAGCTTTGAAGAGCGTCTTCATAATATAGAGCTGCCTCTTGAGCAAAACCCAACAAAGCAAATGATAAAGCTTTAGCTTCCTTGCTTCCACCAGATTTTAAAAGTATTTCTATTTCTCTTTTCCGTAATTCAATTTCCTCATCGTGGTAACCTAATTCATAGAGACACTTTAAAGCTTTGTTCAATACTTCTGTGTCTTCTGGAAGAATTGCCAATGCTCTGGTATAATCATTTAGTGCATCTTCAATCTTTCCTTTTTGTTTTTTTAAGTCTCCTCGAAGTATAATCATTTCGACATCGAAACGGTGATCTGCAAAGAAGCTATCCACAACAGCAGATGCGTTTTCGAAAAGTTTAGATTTAACTAAGCATCGTGTTTTCGAAATAAGACTTGGAGTATGTTTGGGAGATATTACCAATGCCTCATCATAGTAAATGACGGCCTCTTCAAAGTTTTCTTCATATTGATATGTTAAAGCTAGGTTGTATCTATAGACAACCTTTTCTGGGAGTAGTTCTATTGCTTGATTTAAGTATTTTCGAGACTCTTCGTATTTATCAAGCCATAGATAATCATATCCTATTGAACCCAATGTCTCTCCTGATTGATTGTATTTGAGTAATTCAAGGTTGTCTTTAAGAGCTAAGTCAAATTTTTGGAGTTTTTCATAACATAAAGCTCTATTTCCTATAGCCTTTTCATCCTTTGGATTGATTTTTAATGCTAAAGTTAAATTAGTTGCAGCCTTTGTGTAGTCTCCTTTGTCAAAATAGTTAGCCGCTTTGCTTTTATAAATTGTTGATGTTTGCGCAAACGTTGCGAATGTGAGTAGAATAAAGATAATAAGTGCTAATTTTTTCATATCAAAGTTTTAGTTTTTTAAAGGAACCGGAACCAATTTGGGTTTAGGTTTTAAAATTATTTCAATCCACTCAACTAGATTCATCTTGTGTTTATTGCGTTAATAATCGAAAGCTCTCGATAGTTTTTGACAATTAGGGTCAAGACCTCTTTTTTTGACTTTATTTGTCAAGATATTTGTCCTTAAATCTTTTGTTTTATTAAATGGTAAATTCTCTGCCATTTGAAGTCAATCGCTTGCAGTTTAGTATCTTAAAGTGCTAAGTTTAGATTTTAATAATCTAATCTATGTTTAATCAGAATCGTATACTTCGTGTTTTCAAGTTGATTACTCTGTTGAAGACTTTCCCAGCGAAGTCTATTAAAAGATTGGCCTCAACTTTAGAAATATCTGAACGCAGTTGCTATCGTTATATGGATTTGTTGGATGAATTGGGCTTCGAAGTGAGTAAGGATGAAAACAATAAATTCTCATTAAAAGCTGATCAGATTGTAGATCCATTCACTAAAGAAGAGTCCCATTTAATCCAGGAGGTATTAACCATTTCGGTGAAGAATAATCCACTAGTGAAATCGATAAAGGCTAAACTACCTTCTCTTGAGGAAACTAATATTCTCGCTAATAATATAGTAAATGGCCATTTATCTAAATTAGTTTCTCAAATCAACGAAGCCATTTTAAATAAAACACAAATCATTATTCATAAGTACCAATCTGCTAATACGGAAAGTATTACAGATAGACTAGTTGAGCCGGTGGGGTTTACAGATAACTATGGATTTCTATGTGCATATGAAATTGAATCAAATCAAAATAAGTATTTCAAAGTAGAGAGAATGGGAAGTGTAGAATTATTAGATGTTAAGTGCAAGTTCGAATCCCTTCATAAATTATATAAACCTGATGTATTTGGATTTAATGATTCAGGAGAAAAATTTAATATTAAACTGAGATTGTCGATGCGTGCTCAATTATGGATAAAAGATGATTATCCTGAAACGAGCACTTATTTAAAGGATTTAGGGAATGGTTCTTGGTTATTAGAGGTTGAGGTGTTCAATATGGAGCCAGTAAATCGTATCCTAAGAAGTATGCCAAATGATATTGAGGCCGTTTAAATATTGTTTTGCCAAGCCGCTTAAAAAAAATTATATTTAAGTTGAATTTCTAATTTATATATGGTTAACATCTTAGAGGAACTAAAATACCTTGACAATGCTGCGACTACAAAACTCGACAATAGAGTTTTGGAGGGAATGATGCCATATTTTACGGATCTTTATGGTAATGCTTCAAGTACTCACAAGCTTGGCGAGAAATCTAAGTCGGCCATCGAAAATGCAAGAAAGGAAATTAGTTCGGCGATAAATTGTAATACTTCAGAAATTATTTTCACTAGTGGTTCAACTGAGTCAATAAATCTTGCTATTAAGGGATTTGTTGAAAGTAATTCACATAAGGGCAATCACATAATTACATTAAAGACAGAACATAAGGCTGTACTTGAAACATTGAGGTACCTTGAAACTAAGGGTATCGAGGTTACTTATTTGGATGTTGATTCAAGCGGCATAATTTCTTTAGAGGAATTATTGCAAAGCATTAAAGAAACTACTTTAATGATTGCAATTATGTACGTGAATAATGAAACGGGTGTTATTCAAGAAATTAGCAAGATAGGTGAGATAGCAAAAGAAAGAGGAATTTGTTTTTTTTCTGATTCTACCCAAGCAATTGGTAAAATTGAAGTTGATGTTGACGCATTAAATGTAGATATGCTTTGCTTTTCTGGACATAAAATTAGTGGACCTAAAGGAATCGGTGTTTTATATATACGAGATGGTATCGAGATAACTCCTCAAATTCACGGAGGTAGTCAGGAGTTTGGACTTAGATCTGGGACTTACAATACACCACTAATTGTTGGAATCGGTATTGCTGTAAAAATCGCATCTAATGAGTATAAAAAGAACTTTGAAAAAGCTATTCAGCTTAGGGAAGATATTCTTGAATATTTCACTAAGAACAATATTGGTAAAATGGCTTTTCAGCGTGACAATACTGTTCCTAATATTATTAGTATCGAGTTGAATGATATTGATGCAGAAGAATTTTTAATGTTTAATTCTTCTAAGTTTTTTGCTTCAACTGGTAGCGCGTGCAATTCAGGTTTGCAGATTAGTTCTTATGTTATTGACGCTATCTTTAAAAATGAAAGAAAACAAATTATAAGAATATCAATTTAAATGGGAGAAAATTATCACTTAATAAGAATTTCAAAATTAAAAAAATTAGGGGTCCCTTATGAAGAAATTATTAGTAAGATTTTTTATGAATATGGAATAAAGTTGACTGTAGGTGAAATTATCAATTTGGAAAGCCTTGATTCCAACGAAGGCTTAGAATCTGAAAAAAGTAAGACTGAAATGATCTTAAGTGTCTGTAAGCTTAACAAAAACCCATTATCATCAATTGAAATTTCATCAGAAATTGAAAACATTTTCGGTTATTATATTCACAAATCCGAGGTTAACAGACTAATTCATAAAAATTTAAGAGGAAAGATAAAATATGATCGATTAAGCTTCAAATATTTCATTAATGAAATATCGAATTCAGATATTAATAAAGTCATCTCTGAAATCGAAAAAGAATTAACAAAAAAAACGTTTGACCTGCTACGTTATTCAGTTAATTATAGTTTGCTGGGGATAGTAAAAGAATATTTTAAACTAAAATACATTCAAGTTAACACTGGTAATCCTAATATTGATTATTTGATCAAAACGGTTGTTAAAGACAATATTATTACAGAATGTGAAGAAGAGTTTTTGAGATTAAAGGCTAGTGAACTGAATTATGACAAGAACATTATAGAGAGAGCCAAGCTTAACTTAGAGTCCAATAATCCTTACTTAGATGATCTGATTCATATCATTTTTAATGATGGGGAAATAAAAACAAATGAATTAGATTTTTTAAAAGAAAAAACTTTAGAGAACCGTTTTAGTGAAAAATTCGTTTGTGAAAGATTTTGGATTATTGGTATTTCCGAGTACTCAAGTCATTTATTGAGGATTAAAGACTTCAAATTATTTATAATATGCTTATTCGCAGTAATTCGTTTGAATAGGGAAGACCTAATCGAATCAATATTTGTGAATGAATTGAATGTTCTGAAAAATAATAATATTGAGAGTTTAATTCATCAATCTTTTGTAAAGTTAAACTCAATTGTCAATGAATTGTTGTCAGAAGAATTTGATTTTCAGTTCGATTATACAAGAAAAATTTTATTTGAAAATTGTAAATCTTTTGATTCTGAAGATTCCACTAATGATCTAATTTCAACAAGTTTCAACGAAAACTCGTTTGATCGATTTATTAAAATTTTAAATCAAGAAAAGTTAAGAATTGGGACTCCTGATGTCAATTTATTAGTAGAAAATATTAAATATAGAATTGAAAATCAATTATGGGACTAATAGATTTATTAAAATATGTATCTCCGAATCAGAAAAATAAAATTCTAGGTAAGGAGACTACAAAAATAATCCGTTTCAGTTTTGTTAGGTTTGACTATGAAGCATTGCCCATTGATATTCTAAATGAGGCCGTAGCATTATACGCAGGTATTGAGTTGGTCAACACATCAAAGGGGCGAGAGATGTTGGTTGAAGCATTGCCAATTAATATCCTTGAAAATATGGGGATAAATGGTGCCAATCCAAATGAAATTTTTGATAAGGCGGTTCAATTATACAAAAGAGACGTAGTAAAATTTTTTACGGATTTTGAGATTGAGGATGATTATAGAAAAATCACAGAAATTGATGAGAGAGCAAATTTTGAATATACAATACCAGTTTATGGAGAATCAAATGGTGTAAGTGCATTTCCTCATTTATATCAATTAAGGGTTAAAAAAGAATTAATGGGTCATTTAAGAGCCCCTATTAATTATAATACAAATAAATCATTAGTTACAATGCCTACGGGAGCTGGTAAAACAGTCTTGGCAATGGAGACAATTGTAGATTTATTTAGAGGGCATTTTGATGAAAAACCGCTGAACATTCTTTGGCTTGTTAACTCTCAAGAATTATGTGAACAGAGTCTAATAGCTTTTCAAAAATTATGGAAACAAAAGGGGGATAGGAAAATTATGGCCCAACGATATTATGATAAGTTTAATTCTTTGAACTTTGAAAATGTTGATAAAATTACTTTTGCTTCATTTACATTATTGACACCAAGGATAGTAAACAAAACATCTGAAGATTTGAAGCTATTGAAAATGGCGGATTATTTGTTTATCGATGAAGCTCATTTCGCTAATGCAGATGAGTATCAAAATGTTTTTAGATCTTATGTCGAACAAAATAGTAATCCTAAAATTGTTGGTTTAACTGCTACTCCAATTAGATCAGATGATGATCAATTTGTAACTTTAAAATCAATGTTTAATTACTATTTGAAAATCAAAAATGATGAAGGTATGGATATTGATAGTCCAATTGAATATCTTCAAAATCTTGAATATTTGTCCAAAATTGATTTTCAGGTAATTAATAATGCTTCTGAAAGAATTGGTCAAAATCTAGTAGATTATTCAGGGTATTATAATGAGCTTCATTCAAATATTGAAAGAGTTTGTAATACCTTAATCAAGAATGGACAGAATACAATCATTTTTGCAGAATCCCGATCTCACGCAATTGCTTTAAGTTTATTTTTAAAATCGCGAAATGTTGAAAATGAACTGATTGTTGGAGCTACTCCAACTTTGAATAGAAAAAAATACTTGGAACGTTTAGAGGATAAAAGTGATTCGCTATCAATAATTGTAAATGAAAAGATTTTATCAACAGGTATCGATATAAAAGGATTAAACTCTATAATAGTATTATGTAAAATAGAATCAGTAACAACTGCACTTCAAATTTTAGGTCGCGCTATGAGAGGTCCTAAAAATGGAGGGAATCAATCAAATACAATTTATTTAACAAGAGATAATAGAACAAAACTTGAAAACTTGAGATTGCTCGAGGCTAGAGTTATAAATAACTGATAATATGGCTAATAATCTCTACGGTAGTAGATTCATTGAAAAATTAGTGAGTTCTGGGTACAAAAACCCAACTTACGCAATGGCAGAAATTATAGATAATTCTGTTGATGCAAAGGCAAAAAACATCGATATCATTTTAGTAGAGGATCAAAAAATTGATGGTGGCAGAAATTCTAGATATGTTTCGGATGTCTTTTTTATAGATGACGGTTCAGGAATGAATTATGAGCAAATAAATGGGTGTCTCAAGTTTTCGGAAGGTGATGGGACATCAAATAGTAGAATTGGGACATTCGGAGTTGGACTGCCTAATTCATCAATTTATGTTGGGAGAAGAGTTGAAGTTTATTCTAAAGATATTAATACGGGTAATTGGAACTATGTTTTTCTAGATTTAGATAATCAATTAGAGAGATCTGAACCAGGTTATGATGAGTCCGTTGAAAAATTTCCAAGTTTCGATAATATTCATTTGAAAATTAATTTTGATGAGGTAAAAACTGTAATTAGATGGAGTAAAATCACAAGGTTAAGTGCTAGGAAACCTGAAACCATTATAAAGAAAACATCAACTCTGGTTGGTAGAATTTATAGATATGTTTTAAATGAGATAAACATAACTTTTAGCTCAATACTAAAAGGAAACAAGGAATATGATATCTATAAAGAGAAGGCACTTCCTTATGATCCATTGTTTGTTTTATCAGAAAGAAGTCAAATTACTGATTTAGTTTGGACGCTAGCAACAGATAGTTCTAAAAATCATCAAAACCCCAAAATTCCTCATAATGAAGAGTTTAATACTCAATTTCATTATAAAAAATTTATTGATGGTTGTATTCCCAATCAGACAATTTTGCCACTCTTTCAGAAAATTGATGAATATTGGGACGAATTGCAAAGAGTTTCAATCAGCGGCCGAGAATATTCATATCGCATCAAAGCATCTGTCGCCAATAAAAGTATAGTACATCCAGGGATTAGTTCAGGAGGAGGGACACCACTTGGGATGGAAATTGGAAATAAAATGACAGGTGGAAACGATCTAAATGGAGGAAATATTTACTTTATTAGGACAAAAAGAGAAATTACTTGTGGGAGTTTTGGATTATATAGGACTACAAATGAAAAAGAGCGCTTTTGGACAATTGAAATTGAGTTTGACAGTGATTTAGATAAATTAATGGGTCTTGATTATCAAAAGCAACAAGTTGATTTCAGGAAAGTTAATCAAGACGAGGTTAATGAAATCGAAAATGCTTTAAATCTCGAGATAAATGAACAGCAACAAATATTATTTCAACACATTACATACAATATCCAAAGCTGTATAAAAAAAATCAAAGAGATTCTTAAAGGATATTATAAAGACTTCCAATTAAATGAAAATGAAGCAATTGCTGTTGGTGGAGGTGACGATGTTAGTATAATACCTACAGTTGAGCCAGCCGTAATACAAGCTTTTCCAACTGGTCCAAGATGGTCAGATGAAAATAAGCAAGAGATGGTCAAATTTTTAAAAGGAAAATTTATGGCGATCAAGGAAGAGTCAATCGCACGCCAAGTTGATAATTTTGCGAATGGTCTAACCAACACCATAGTATTATATGACAATACTGCTGATGGCAATTTATTCAGTTTAAATAGTGTTAGAGGTACAAGAATTACTTCTATTAATACAGAACATCCTTTCTACAAGAAAGTAATTGAGAAATTGAAAGAGAATAGGGCTTTGGGGGTATTTACAATTGCAATTGAAATGATTATTTGCTCATTTGCGTACGAGATGGATAGTTTAATTCGTGATGAAGAGAAGTTGGAACTTATTTTGAACAGATACCTTAGATTAACTAGTGATAGATTATCTAAATTTATAACAGAGGGTAATATTGAAGTAGATACATCTTATTGGGAGAATAATTTAAATGAGGATTCTGATTTTTAAATAATTTGAATTTTGTATTAATTCATATTTTATGCTTTTATTGAGTGGTTTCAATTTATTTGATCGGTTTTATGAATTCATTGGACAAAATGAAGAGATAACTATATTCTCTCCCTACATTAAAACCGATCAAATAAGAAAGCTTAATGAATCAAAATCAATTAAAAGAATTATTGTAAGGTGGGAAATCAGAGATTTATGTCTAGGGGTTTCTGATTTAAATCTATACGATTATTGTAGAGAAAACAATATCGCATTATATAGAAATACGCGCATTCACTTAAAGGTGCTATGGAATAATAAATCGGATTTGATATTTGGTTCTGCAAATATTACAAACAGAGGTGTTGGAGAAATAGGGGAGTTTAATTACGAATTAGCAGGGGCAAATACTTTCAATAATATTGAGACATATAATTACTTTAATAAAATTATATTTGATAGCGAGTATGTTGATCAGGGTTTATATGATGAAATAAATAAACTTGTTTCAATGACTGAATTACCCATATTGAACTATCCAATATTAGATACAAATAAGAAGTTAGTAGATTCCTTTTTGATCTCTCAGTTGCCGATGACTGAATCACCTACTCTTTTATTGGAAAATATAAATGAACTTACTGATCTGAATGAAGAGGAGTATAGAACGATTTCTCACGATATGGTTTTATTTAATTTAAAATCAGATATTACTGAAGAGGAGTTCTATGTTCATTTGAGTAATGAATTTAATAATCACCCATTTGTAATTAAATTCAAAGATTTTGTAAAATCTCGACCTAATAGTTCAATTCACTATGGAGGTTGTGTAACCTGGATTCAGGAAAATACCACAACAGTACCCACTCCAAGAAGTTGGGAAATGAAGAAACAATTCATTGTCAATAATTTGTATAGATGGGTATGCTTCTTCGACTTAGAGTTTTCTTTTGAAGTGCCCGATGGCGGTCATTCTCAAATATTGACATTTAACGGTTTTAAATAAAACAACTTGCACAGCCTTCTCCTTCTGCATTTAAAATTTCATCTTGCCAATTAGTACCTGTCTTACTTTTAGCCCTCATTGTCTTCAAATAATGATCCTTTTTAATTGCTTTAACTCTTTCTGCTTGCTTTAGTTGAACCAAGGACTCTTCCATCCACGTATATCCATCTTTCTCATATGATATAGCCATTTCAAATAAATTAGGATGTTGCTCTAACAACCACACCCATTCAATTTTTTGTTGATAGAAGCAAAAAAAACAGCCTGATCTACTTCTCGAGTAGTGCCCAGTTTTTACCTCTCCATCAATCTCAACTTGATATTCAACAGGTTTATAATATGCTGGGATTCCAACGCCTGAATTTTCTAAAATCTCAAATACATCATTTATTTTAATGATATCCTGATTGTCAATCAATGGGAAACTATCAAGTTTACCAACAGGGTAGTCTGTGGTTTTTAAGAAACGAAAAATTACATAATTGAAAAGCTTTAGATTTAAATCTAATAATGCGTTTAGCTTTTGAGATTGAGTGAATTTGAAACTTATAGGTTGACTAATAACTTGATTGATTTTAGATAAATCTGCGTCAAATTCCTTCCCTATTTCATCGTAGAGTGATTGGATAATATTCAAATTTTCATTTGACAATACCTTTTTAATGACATCTTCACTCCAGATATTTTTTCTAAATGGAAAAATGGTTTGGATATTTTCCCTCTTAGAGATGTATCCTTCTCTATTCTCATCACCACGAATCCCTACATATGAAATTGTTGGCTCATCTTTTATATGAGCCTCAAAAGGCTGTAATTTTAACTTGTTTGTGCACCATCTTGAATTTGGTGATGGTAAATATCCTCCATAAACTGCAAGAAAGTGATCAAATGGGTTATTCAATGGTGAGTTCTCTAAATCCATTGAATTGTATACTGTTATTTTCTTACCCAACACAGAATTCAGTCGATCAATAAGTTCGTAAGTTTCTGTTAGTTCCTTCCCTGTATCACAGGTATAATAGTTGATATCTAATTCAGGATAGTACTTACTCATATAAATTGCAAGTGCTGCACTGTCCTTGCCGCCTGAAATTCCTAAAACGTGGTTAACTTTACTCATCTTTGGTGATTAATTGATTTAATATTTCAACTAATAGTTCTTTTTTGAATTCTAATGTGAAAGGTTCTAATTCTTTGATTAATTGTTCTCTCAATATATTTACTTTACTATCGTACTTTTTGTTGATTACTACCTTTAGTTGCTGATTTATCCCATTTTCGTCAATTAGATTTAATTCGACCATTTTACCCTCTTTTGAAGATTTGTTAAACTGGTGAATCTCAACGGCGCTTAGTAAACCATTAGAATATAGTTTGATGTTTGAATTAAGTATTATCTTTTCTTCATCTAATAAATCCTCAATCCTTTTGTTTATTGCGTGATCAGCTATTGATTTAATATAACTAAGTCTATCATCTAATGGGGAGGTAAGACGTTCAAAATATACTCGTTGAACTTTTGTTAGTCTATTCAAATCAATCTGAGATAACTTGTCTTTAATTTCTATTTTATAATTCGGGAAATTAGTATCAACACAATTAAAACTATCTATTATACTTTGTTCTATTTCATCTATTAGGTCAGAATAGGATTTTCTAATTTCTGAAATGGCATTTTGTAAATGCTCAACATAAGAAGATACAACCTTTGAATCCGTTTCATTATTCAAAGCATAAAAACCCAATGCATCTGGAAATTTATTAAATAATGCGTCCTCCGGATCTTTTGAAAGTTTTATGGAATCTCTTAGTCTAATTGCCTGAGGGCTAAGATTTCTTGTATTTAAAGAATAGTTAGTTAGGCTTCTGTGAAATCTTAAGAAATTGCCGTAAATGGCCAAAAAAGTTGTGTTAAGGCCATTTGCAGAATTATTTATTTGTGTAATCTCTTTATAGCCTTCTAATAAATTGATTTTAAATCCTGATACCTGGTAACTTTTGATTGAAAAGTCACTTGGTTTTTTATGAATCAAATCTAAAGTTTCTGTTGAAAGATATGGCGTAAATCCTCCAGTGATGTGGAATATAGCGAATTCTTCTCTTTTAGAAATCAGGAAAATTGGAATCCAAAACTCTATAAAGCCTTTTTTTAATTTGAATGGTGCTTTTCGCAATATCGAATAGAGTTCATTAAGGTTTCTATTTTTAGAAAAGCAAGAATCTAAGAACTTTTCACATTCTTCCCATATATCCACTAAAGAATCCTCAAAAATATTCGCAATGGAATTTCGGTGTCTTTGAGGTGCATATATTTGGTATTGTTTGCTGTCTTCACTATAACGGTGAATTCCAGTTTTCTTCAATAACGTTAAATAAATTGCCTTCTCTGGAGGGAATTTAGATGAATCAAATCCTAAATCTTCTATTGTCTCATTTTCAAGTAATCTCGTAATTAAAGCTTTTCTTGCGGAATTGATGGGAGTACTTAAGAATTCCTTATTTATTAATTCATTGAAAAAATATGGAGTTTTAGGGTAAATATTGAAGCAAATTTTAGTTATAAGCTCATTCAAGTCTTTTTTACTTTTAATATTTTTTTGTTCTTCTCCATTATAAATCCAAGAGTTTGAATTTCCGATGAATAAAGAATTAGTCACTAGGTCTTTTAGTTTACCCGTGTAGAAATCTTTCTCATCCTTTAATAATTTTTTGGCGTTTATATCATCAAAATATTTAGAGATTATTTTTTCTAACTGTAATATTTTGAAAATGGTGCTTCTGATTTCATTTGAGTTGAAGTATTGAACGAAAATATTAGTTGGGTGATTTAATGAGCATTGCTTAATTTCTTCTTTATCCTCAAAGTCAAAAATTAAATTAATGTAACCATCAATAGCCCCTTCAGCATCATTGATATTTTCCAGTGATTCATTTACTCTAAATTCGAAAAATCTTGATGTACCTGTTATTGAGGAATACTTTTTTGCGAGGATGATTGGAAAATCTGTAAGGTTTAATATTTCATTTTTAATCGAAAAATCGGGGTTTATCTCTTTTGAGACGGCAATTAACTCTCTCTCTAAGTCAATATCTGTTCCTTCAAGAAAGTTTAATTTATTACTGTGCTTGTAATATCTTATTATACCAGCCTTCTCTAATTTGGTTAGTATGTCTGAAATGTCGACTCCTCTCGTAAATTGAAAATATTTTGATAAAAATACTTCATCAAACGTCCCTCCAGCCTTTGTGAAAATATTTGATAAGCCGATTGTTTTAATGACTTCTACAGCTTGTTTGTAGTCCTCATCAAAAATAAGTTCAGCTCTTTCAATTGCCTTAAAGGTTGAGCTCCATTGGGGTTTGTGGGGATTTTCAGGACTTAGAATTTCTGATGGCAACGTGTATACCAAATAATCAAATACATTGGAAACTGAGTAAAACTCATTCTTCCGTTTATGTATTGAAACTTCAGATTTATCATTCAGAAACGAAAACAATGAACGTTCATTTTGGCCGTAACGCTGTAATGAATTGACTAATACTGTTGCAGAAATCCAATCTAATGGGAATAGTGCTAAAGAAAGTTCTTCGGTAATTAAATTATTATAGCTAATTAGATTGGACTCTTTAATTAATGACAATAGGTCGTTGTAATTGTCTTTATCACAATCTTTAAGATTAAAATCTTTTAGCTTATTACTTGCAAAGAATATTAGTTGTTCAACAGGTTCGTTGAATAACAAATCTGTAAATCGTCCTTTAACTTTTTCCCATTCAAGTTGATCCTGACTATTTAAATTTTTTCCATAAGTAGCAAAGTTTTGATGTAAGGTAATGATGAAATAACTTTCAGTTTCATCATTGTTAGCCCATTCTGCTATTTTTTGTAGAAGAAAAAGTTCTTCAAGTTGATTATTTTTAGCGGCGAATTCTAAAAATTTACCAAATTCATCAACCAGAATAACTAATCCTTTAGATTTATTCTTAGCTTTTAATAATCTCTTTTGTAATGCCTCAATTATTGCGCTATTGCTAATTTCTCCATCAATTTTTAGCTCATTCGCTAGGGTTTGGGTAAAAGATACGGAGTCCCCAATAATTTTTATAAATTCAAATGCCTTGAATCCTTTTTTGTCGTCAAGAGTATTGAAGAAAAGTTGTTCGCCATTTAAATTTCTTTCAAGAGCCCATAAAAAAGTAGATTTTCCGGTTCCGTAATTTCCAATTAAATTGAATGATTTAGAGGAACTATTGGGTCTCAGGAATATTCTTTCGAATATTTCTTTAGTGTTTTCAGTTACTATATATTCAAGAGTTTTACCGCTATCTCTTAAAATATTTGTCGAAATATTGTTACTAATTCTCATATATAGAAGATAATAAATCTTGCTTGAAATCTGGTGTATTAGTTTTTATCTGCAATTGCTTGATACCAGCATCGTCTTTATATACAAATCTGTTGTCAAGGGTACATATTTGTGAAATCAAATTCTCAAGTGAATCTAAGGTAAGACACAAATATGAACCAAGAATTTTTCTGATTGAATCGAGATTTATTACCGTTTCATTTTCAAATGAGTCGCAGATAAAGTACATAAATAAGTAAGGTGAAATAGAGCTTTGCTCACCTAAATTAATCTTATAAACTAATTCACCTGATTCGTTTCTTCTATTTGTTTTAGAAATCAAGTTTAGTTGTAATAATGGAGCATTAAAGTCATCTTCGACTGTTTTAATGTTTTTTATTGGAGCAACATAAGTTTTTAAAAATACATTGAAATCTGAAGAAAGGGTATTTTCTGAAACGGACTTAGTTCCATTTTGCTGAAGTCTTCTATTAATGTAGTTAATGACTGACTTTTCGGAGAACTCTTGAGTTACCTTGTCCGCAAAGTAGTCTAAAAAAATAATTTTGAAGATTGAAGCATATTCATCCTTGCAAAGATGATATTGCAAAAGCCATACTGAGCTTTCGTTCTCTAAAAAAATATCGTTTTCGATGATTTTTCGAGCAATGGGTGTTATTGCTCCGTCTGAATTAATCCACCCAAATGCCTTTAACCAATGGTGTATTGACTTTACCATATTTTTGCCGACACCAAGTTCGGTTATAGCAAATATGTCATCATTAAATGCATCAACTTCCTTTATATCAAATAGTTGCACTCCTTTTGTCAGCCACTGTTCTTTACAATGAAATGTCTCGTGTCCTGAAAATCTTAAAAATTCTTTCACTTTAATTAATTCATTTTTTATTAAACGAAGATAATCAAAATGGAGAAGTTTATCCATTTGCTTAAGTCAATTAAAGAGGATTATCAGTACAATTATTTTTTTTAAAGGTTAACTATTTGATTTATAGACGATTATTTGTTTTAGGTTGCGACTATTTAATTTGCCAAATGAGGTCAATTTAGTAATCGATGTACTCATCATTAATTTCAAAATTGTTGGTAGATGTATTATTCAACTCTCCTAAATAATGAAATGAGTCAATATTTTCATATTCTTTTGTAGAAATAGATCCATTTTGAAGACCGATCATCAGACCTATTATATATGAAAGGTGATTAATGTCCGACCCAGCGATAATGATAGGTTGATCTCTGGGTAGATCAAATCCGTCACACATCTTTTCTAACATTCCTTTAATAAAGTTGATTTCAGGTATAATACCTAATTCAACGATTGCTGGTACAAGGGCGTTTGGATCTTGTACTTTAAAATAAACAACTCTGTGGCCATTTCCATTGATAACTTCGTCGCTTAATTCTATTGAACCAGGTAGTTTCATTTTTTTAACTGATTTAATGGTTGTTCGTTTAGTTTGGAGATTAGGTTCTTGAATTGAATTTCTGAAATGATCAATTTCATTGGCTTTTCAACCTTGTTTTTGGGATTTAGCACTTTTAACATTTTCATATATTTCATTTTATTATAAATATTCCCAAACTCAATATTTTCGGATTTTTTGGAAAATTTTCTGCCGGATTTTTTGAAGAGTATTGACCCCCTAAATTCTCTTAACAGGTATTCCATATATAAGGCGGAATACGGGAGCACTTCCTGCACCTCCTTCCGGGGGGAGATCCCTGCCAAAGAACATTTGAAAAATATCCCTGATCAGTGCCAATCAGGAATGATCCTTAGCTAAAGTTGTGTGGCAAAATCCATATGGTTTCGTCATCTTTTGTATCAATCAAATTAGTGTATCAAACTAATCTTACTAGAATGCTGCGCCATATTAAATATTGATCTACATTAGCCTTAGAACAATTCAAAGGATTTAAATGATACAGTTATGGTAAATGCAGTGATTTACAGCCGAGTGTCAAGCGTAGGAAATCGACAAGATACTGTGCGACAAACAAATGAACTTACCGAGTATGCGGCTCGAATGGGGTACAACCTTGTGGGAATTTATGAAGAGAAAATCAGTGGATTCAAAAAGAATGAGGATCGACCCATACTGTCACAGATGTTGAAGGATATTGATAGGGGTAAGATTGATAAGGTCCTTACTTGGGAGCTCTCGCGTATAGGCCGTAATGTCATTCAGGGGCTTTCCTTTGTTGAAGAGCTAAACACGAGAAAGGTCTCACTTTTTATAAAGAACTACAACCTTGAAACCTTATATGAGGATAAGTCAATTAATCCATTGACAATGTTTTTGGTTCAGATATTAGCAAGTATAGCCGCGATGGAGTCTGATGCAACCAAGTCCAGATTCCAGTCCGGCTACCGTAACTACATAAACAATGGAGGGAAAGTTGGGAGAAAACCTGGTCATACAATCTCTGACGAAGATCTATTGAAGAAGTATTCGGAGGTTGTGAAGCTGTTAAAGCGTGGGTTAAGTTTAAGACAAGTCTCCAAACTGACAGAGAATACATCAACTACAACGGTGATGAAAGTGAAAGCAACTATCAAAAGATTACAGGAAATTTCATAATTAAGGTCTCGCTTCATAAAAGGGTCAATACTAATGATAAAATCTCAAACTTTCTACACACTAATTTTACGATAAAAAGAATGGTTTAAATAGTTTAGAGGTTGTTTGTTCCACTTAATTATGTAATACATTTAGTTACTTTATTTAGTCTTCGATTACGGCAAAAAATGCTCAAATCTTAAGTATTTAGCAATTCCTTAGCATTGAACTCTTCCCATTTTAATTCCTTTTTCATATATTTTAACTGTACATAGTTGGAGAGTAACGGATTCAATTCAAGTACATAAGATATTGATTACCCCCCTTATTGTTATTGTTGTCTGTTACCAACTAGCGATAGGGATTTTAAAATAAATGTTTTCATTTTTTAATGGTGGAATCACAGTGATCTACCCAAAAAGACACATCGACTTACCAGCATTGGTAAGGTTGATTAAGAATAATCCTGATAAATCCAAAATCGAAAAGGTTCGAGAACTTAGAAGACATAATAAGGATTATGGTCCACTAAAGAGATCCCTTTCTTATATCACTCCCAATTGTTTAGTAAAGATCCGAAACCTGAAAGAATCAGATTACAATTTATTCACACTATCATCATATATATACTTTGATATTGACGATTATAGAAATGCTGAACAATTGAAAGAACGGTTTATTAAAGACTATGGACATATGGCCTCTCTTATATGTTTTTCCTGTAGTAAAGGAGGAATTTCTATTTTATTCAAGGTGTCAAATTGTATAAAGAATGAGAATGAATTCTTTATTGCTCGGCAATATATTATTGATAACATTATGGTAAATGAGGATTACGATAAAAATACTAGTGATATTGCTCGTCCTTTGTTTATTTCTTTAGACCCTGAAGTATTTTTTAATTATGAGAATGAAATCGAGATTCCTGAATACTATTTTAAGAACAAAAATTTAATTAATAAAAAGTGCACAACTGGAGTATATAAAACACCTCTAACAATGGTACGTTCCAATTGCGCACTTTTAGAAGACTTTAATCCTACTCCAATCAAGGAGGTATTAGAACAATTAATCTTTGAAACTCCTGTTACTCTTATCAATTCAATTGTTGAATTTAAAGAAATTGAATATGTTGAAATACGATATGGATATATCATAAAAGATGGATTTAAACATAAAACCTTCACGAATATCATTCATAAGTTGGTTTACTTGAATCCAAATTCAGAAAGACAAATCTTATTATCTTACCTCTATTATATAAACCAATCCAATACGGGTGATACACAAATGAATGAAAAAGAACTGATCCGATTGTTCGATTTTGTTTATAATGGGATAAAAGATCGAGGAAGATCGAATGTTAAGCCCAAATTAAAAAGGGTACACTACAATAAAGATTTAAGGTCAGAAATTGATAAACGAAAGATATCTGGTTTAATCATTGGAGCTTTAAAACAAAATGCCAGCAAACTTAAAATTGAGAAAGCAATTAATGAAATTGAAAGCAAGGGTGCAAAGATATCCAACTCAAGTATTGCTAAACAATCTGGTTTAAATAGAGGTACAATAATAAAACACCGAAACACAGAGCTTATTGATTTAGATAAATTGATTCAAGAATTAAATCATTCAATATAAAACGATTTTAGTATTACATTTTGCTTTTCAACTTGTTTGAATTCGAATTTGCTTCAAGATTTTCTTCTTGCTAATTTAAACTCCAAATACAACTATTATGGAGGTTTTTATTACTGGAACACCAGAAATCAATAACGATGAAATTGGTAGAGTCGTTGATTTTCTGAATTGTCAAAAAGGGCCTATAAATTTTATCGATTTAGAAGTTCTTTCAAAGGAATCATTAGAAAGTATAATTGAAGATTATAATCCTGATTATGGATTTCAGGTAGAATCTTTAAATAAAATAAGCAAGAGTTATCGATTTAAAAATGATTTGCACTTTAGTCAATACCTTGTTGTTCTCACCAGTTATAAGTTGGATTTTGAATACTACAACACTGAAAAAAAGTGGTTTAGTTATTTTAGAGACAAGGATTTTTTCATAAGAACGAACGATTGGGAAACCTTTTCAAGAAATCTCCCTCATATAGCTATTGCTCATCAAACAGTTGAATGTCTATTTCAATCATTACAAGGTTATCCTTTGGGTCATTTTGATAACTATCATCTGAAGCCTATTGGATGTATTAATGATTTTTGTTCAAATGAAAATGATATTAGCATAAAATTTAACAGTGGTAGAATTTGCGATCAATGTGTTGAGTTGGCTTCTCAAAATGCTTCAATTGACGTCTTAATACAAATTAAAGAGATAATTGACCTAGTAAGAAATGAATTGTCTGATTTTAAATCGATATTATTAAGTCGTCAGATTCCAAGTCTGCGAGTAACTGAAAATCTAGAAATATTTATTGGTGATACGTTAATTCCTTTTGACCCTAAAAGAAAGATGTTTTATCTGTATATGCTTCTTCATAAAGATGAATATATCTCAATCGAGTCTTTAAGGTCAAACTTAGATGGTTTAAAAACCTTATTTAATTTGTTGAAGCGAGGAACATCACTGAAACCAATTTTCACTCTTCTAAATTTGATAACAGAAGATGATGGAAGACATTTTACTAAAGGCGACAAATCCAAAGCAGTAAAGAATGTTAAAGACCTAAGAAATGAAATTAGTAATATTTTGAGAGAAAATGTAAATGCTGAAATTGCCAGACTTTATTCAATCGATTCTATAGTG
This sequence comes from Aquirufa lenticrescens, assembly GCF_019916085.1. Lineage (NCBI taxonomy): Bacteria > Pseudomonadati > Bacteroidota > Cytophagia > Cytophagales > Flectobacillaceae > Aquirufa > Aquirufa lenticrescens. Next base: position 719,949 of record NZ_CP049834.1, read on the forward strand.
TTAAAAGGGCCTGTAGATAATTATTGCAGTATTTTTCACTCAAAGGAAGGTGTTGTAATTGATTTGCCAGGTCAATTATTAAATTATATCTGAAGAAATAAGGCGCCTGTAAATTTATAATAAGGCGCCTTTATAGCCCCTAATAGGCATTTTTCATCAATAATATTTGTATCGAACTTAAACGAACAAATATGAAAAATGTAGAAAAGTGCTCAATTGCCGGAAAATTTCAAACATTGAAAATTTCTGAAGTTTTCATCCCTCAAGAGATGAAAAATCTTTACGACTACACAAATCGTGAAATCGAAATTGAAACGATTAAAACGAGTATCGAAGAATTCGGACAATTACAACCTGTCTTGTGTGTTAAAGAAAATGATAAATTATTTATCATCAATGGTGTTTTAAGATTTGAAGCATTAATTCGTTTAGAAAAAAATGAAATCGATGTAATACTAGTTGATTTCAATTTTGAAGAGGAGTCTTTCTCTTTAGAAGATCTTATCATTCACTCACAGATTCAAAAGGTTAAAACTGCCAAAGAAAAATTGCGTGAATTTATCTCCATTCTTCGTATTGAATCTGGTGATTCTAACCCTTTACGTGATCGCAATCAACGATATAATTTCTTGTCTGATTCTTTAGGTAAAGGCTGGTCTCGCAGTAATGTGATCTTGATGATGAATGTAATCAAATGGACTATGGATAATGGTGATGGATTAAATATTGTAGATCAAGTGTTTGAAGAGAAAATTTTGGTATCTCAGGCAGCCTTTGTTGTAGAATCATTAGCACGTGAGGATTACAATTATGAGAAAGAGGGAGAATCAAAAATTCTTGCAAAATATTTACAAGGAGCTTTCAATAAGGATAAAGCACTTTCACTAATTGATACGTTTAATTATAAGCGCAACGAAGGATATACAGAAATTGATATTTACCCTATCAAATCAGAAAACTATGAAATTATTCACGGTAGTATTGAGGATGTAGAATTGTCTGAGGATATGGAAATTGACGTCGTATTCTCTAGTCCAATTTATTACAAACTTCGTAGATATGGCGATGATCCCAACGAAATGGGTTGGGAGGCAACTCCTAAGTTGTACGCAAAAAGACTTGTTGATACGTTAATGAAGCCTTATGCTCGACTTAAGGAGTCAGGTAGTATGTTCATTAATTTAGGCGAAACATATGATAAAGGTCAATGTCTAGCTGTAATTGAACACGTTGTTTTGGAAATGGTTGAACGTGGAATGTTTTATGTTGATCGTGTAATATGGAAGAAAGACTCAAATAAACCTATTTCAAATCAAAATCATCGTTTTCAACCTAGCTATGAAGTAGTGCTTCATTTTGCTAAATCCAAGAACTTCTATTTTAATCGTTTCAAAATTAAAAAGGATATTACGAATTTCAATATCGCGCGAGGATGTAAAGATTATGGATGGGACGGAGTGAATTATTATGTTCCAAACTTTTACAAACAACTTCGCAATATTTTGAGCGAAAATGAATTACACGATATTGTCACCGTTCAAACCAATTCCTCTAGAATTAAACACATTGAAGGCGAAGAATGGCACCCAGCTACATTTTCTCAAATGTTACCCGCAATCTTTTTGTCTACATTCTGTCCTAAACCAACAAAAGATTATACTCCATTGGTTTTCGATCCGTACAGTGGAATTGCAAGCACTGGTTCCACGTCATTGATGATGGGATATCGTTACTGCGGAGTTGAGCTTTATCAAAATAATGTTAATACTTCAAAGCGAGTTTTGGCAGAAAGCCTTAGTGAATATCATCCATTAGCGTTAGAGTATTTAGAATCTCAAAAAGAATATGAATTAGTCGCATAAAAGTCACAACATCACCGTGATTTAGATATTCAAAAGTACTTATGGAATATTGAAATCCTCATCAAAACGATGGGTAGGGGAAATTGTGTGTCAAAATATTAAAAACCTGTGGGTGTATAGGATATCGAACCTTCAAATTTTTATTTAAACTTTTTGGTGGAGAGTAACCATTTAAATTAAAATGAAAAAGTTAATGTTTAAAAATGTTGTGTCAAAAAACAAGTTAGAATTGTTTTTAATTTCTAATAAGGAGTATGAATTTCAAAAAGTAATGGATTCTGAATCTCCGTTAATAACATATCTAATTGAGAGAAAATTTAATAGTGATGCCAGAAAACTAACTATTTTGAATTTTAATTACAACCCTAATAAGGATAGATATCATTTAACAACATTGAAGGATTTTATTGAATTACAGGAGAATATTAATTGTCCTTCTAGATTGAAATTAAATGGTTCCAAACCTTATGGTTTGTGTTTATCGACCAATAAACTAATAAAATGGTTAAATGATCCCAACAATGAATCCTTATGGTTTCCAGTAAATAACACCATCTAATTTGATAATTATATCAAAAGGGCGTATCCTAGCGCTACGTCCTTCTAAATCAGTTTTAATATGAAAATTCAAGAAAGACCAATCTACCAGTTAGATTCAGATCAACTAGAGTGGGTGTTGACGACTATGTTGGATAAAAAGTTTGATGAACTACTTCAACGAATCAATATGCCAGAGGTGATTTACACCCGTGATGAAGCAGCAAAGACTCTCGGTGTAAGACCAAATACAGTTAGCTCTTATATTGACCAAGGGTTATTAATTAATAAAGGTGTAGGTCGTAAGATTTTGATTTCCTCAAAGGAGATTGACCGTCTTTTAAACAAAAAACAAGTATCATTTAATCAAGCAGCATAATGGCAGTTACATTTTTTATTAAATCAAAAACTAAAGAAAAATCATCAGTTGGGGTATCAATCAACTTCGATGGAATGGATCGTATCGTCTTAACCTTACCAAATCTACAGGTCAGCCCTAAAGAATGGGATAATGGAGGTATGAAGTTGACGAGAGGTAAACAAGAGAACTCATACATTCAGAGTGACCTCAATGAGTTCCAAAACAAGGTTGACAGATTCTATCGTGAATTCAGACGTGTAAATGAATCTAATCCAACCAAGGAGGATATCGTTACCTATTTGAAGTCTGATACAAAGTTGGAGGATTACTTCAAACCCAAGAACACCATTTTGATGATACCATTGATTTTGAAGACAATTAAGGAACGTGAGACTGGAGTAGAATTAAACAATGGGAAACGTTTCGAACGTGGAACTATTGATAACTATGAGTCGTTGATTCGTGAATTCGAGCGTTTCCAAAAGTATCGCAAGAAGGGTATTACAAATGTTGAAATCGTGACACGCGAATTCATTTTAAGTTTTGAGAATTACCTTACAAATGTGATGAATTTGAAATTGAACACAGTTGGTGACCGTTTGAAGAATTTGAAGACATTCCTCTCATTATATTCCAAACGTGGATTTTTGCCACACAATCCATTTATTAAGTACAGTATCAAGATACCCAAAGAACCATCTACAAGTATTGCTTTGGACAATGATGAGTTGAAAGATATGTATGAGTTAAATCTTTCTGATAACCCTCACCGTGAACTTATTCGTGACCAGTTTTTAGTTCTCTGTTGGACAGGTCTTCGTATCTCAGACTTCTCACAGTTTAATTCATTTGAAAGAGGGGATGATGAAATTATTACCCTACATAATAAGAAGACTGGGTCAGAAATTCATATTCCTATCTTTCCAATGGCTAAGCGTATTTTGGACAAGTACAATGGTCGTTTCCCTAAGATGGTCAACGAGCAGACTATGAACGAGGAAATTAAGGAGATTGGAAAGTTGGTCCCTGGTCTTAATCGTTCAATTCAGATTAAGTATACAAAGGGTGGGATCGAGATTAAAGAGACTTTAAAACGTTACCAATTGTTAGTTCTTCATTGTGCTAGACGCACTTTGGCTACTAAATTGGTTATGGAATTAGGAATCGATTTGAAGACTGTGTGTTTGATTACAGGGCATAAGTCAATTGTTACTTTAGAGATATACCTGAAACACAATAATAAGAATGCGTTGACTGGGGTGATTGAAAAAGTGAGAGAGCTTGAGCAAAGATTGATTTCTGTTTAGTTATTGTTTATGTTTATTTTTAGTATATGTGTATTAAACCCTTCTGGTTCTAATGGAAGGGTTTATTGTTAATTAATTCTTTTATCTCCCTAATCTCATTAAGTAATTCATATTGCATATACCTAAATTTCCTTGCCTCACTAAGAGGCTCATCTTCAAATTCTTTATTATTTATATTGGTGATTGAGTTTTCTGTTCTTTTTTTTGATGAATTCATTATTTTAGAATCTATCAATGTGATGATTTCATCTACAAGCTGAATCGATTCTGAGGAGATGAAATGTCTTTTTCTAAATAATATTGTTTTCTTGAATCTGTTTAATTCTTTTTCCAGTATACTTTTATCATCACTTTTCTCAAATTTATATGTTCTTGAAAAACGTAATAGATTTGCGATTGAGCGACTTAAATTATCTTCTGGGAAAGAGTCACAATGGTTATCAAATGCCAAAAATATTTGGTCGCTTAATTCACCCATTTTTAGGAGTTTATAAAAGAAACTTTTTTGCCAGCCAAATATGTTTTTACCAATTTTTTCATTTGTCCATTTTTTATTTTGGGAATTCATCCATTCCTTACCTTCATCTGACTTGAACCATTCAACTGTTTTTGCTACAATTTTTGACAGAATTATGGAGTTGTAATATTTCCGTTTTTGTGCATTTGGAGCATTGATAGAATTAACCAAACCACTTATTTCGGAAAAGTCATTATTCAAGGTTATACTATCTTGAATTTCTTCAAAATTGAAATTTTCACCAGACTTTATTTTATCTAAAATCAGGTTAATAATCTGGTCTTTTTTCATTGCTCTTAATCGGAACTAGTAAGTTTAATTGAAAATTAATGAAATTGATCGAGAATGTGGTTTTGTTTATTATAAAATGAAATTGAAAACTCATCACTAGCTACCCACTCTGCTACTCCTGCCCTAAAATAAAATAAACCACCTCGTTTGAGGTGGTTTATTAAGTAAAAGTTCGGGCTAAAACTCACTCCCATATTTTTGAATAAGTAATTTATTTAATTGCACACACTCCTTCCGTAATTCGATTAATTGCGCATTTATGTATTTGGTTGTGTTCACAGGGGCAATGCCTAAATTAACCAATTCGTTTATATCATCCACTGATTTTAAATGAAGAGGTCGAACACTGTCAGGTACCTCAAATCTTCTAAAATTGAAGGTTTTAGTGTTCTTTAATTTTTGATTCATATTCATTTCCTGAACCGTAACGGCATCCAATACGGAATTCGTTTTCATCCGAAAGTAAGTTAAATTCAGGTCCATACTTTCTTGTAGTGTTTCGGTATTTGCCACTCGAATTTCAATTACTTGAAGTTGTTGGATGATTTCATCATCTTCTACTAGGCGTAATCCTCCAGCATTTTTTAATTGCTCTAAACCATTTTTGGAATGTTGAAAAAAGGTTCTCAATGCTAAGGTTTTTACTAAAAAATAGAATTTTGGTAAGTCATTTGATACTCCCGTATCATATAATTTCGCCAATTCATCGCCATATTGTTGTTTTTGAACATTGAATGATATGACATTATCAATTTCTTTAATATCTCTTTCTAAATCTAAATGGATATTTTTCAAAAACTGAATCTCTCTATGTTTTTCAATTTGATGCTCTCTTAAATTCTCTGCAAAGAATCCTAAAGTTACCGCTGCAAAGAGCATCAAAAATTCTGATATATATTCCTTCCACTTTTTAGGGTGATGCGAATGATGATGTACTTCCATAGGTAATAAGTTAATGTTAAGTTGAATAGCTCGAAAATTAGTAAAAATATATGAGTTGGAGGAATTATATTAATTTTAGATTCAGAAACTTAAATTAGAATGGATATGAAAATGAGCGTAGGTTTAATCTGCTTATTATTTCTACAAATGAGTTGTTCGACAATTAAAAATGGAGAAAGCTGGAAAATGCGACCAGAAGATAAAACCATCGGATTGACACTTCTTTGGAATCTTCCTGAAGCAAAGATTCGGGAAATAGTACCTCCTAATCAAATTCCTCGAATTCAAAATGGTACTGGAGTCCTGATGCTTTTTTTGTGTAGTACAGACACTTATTATATCGGGAAGAAGGAATACGGTCATTTGGGTGTCGCACATCTTATTGTCCCTTTAGAAAATGAGATTTCAATTCCAGAAACGATTGGGTTGAAAAATCAAGCTATTATAAGAGGTTTAGATCAAAAAGGTTTTGGAGTACAATTTGGTGATGTTAGACTTCGGTTAGAAGAAAAGGGTGATTGGGTTGATGTGGAAGGCGATATTATTTTAGAGAAAGGTGAAATGCACTTTTCTGGTCGAGCCGAAAATAAGAAAGGGAATCAAGTTTCTTTAGCGAATACTACGTTAGTTGGAAAGAATTTGCAAGAAGACGTTTTGAGTGGGCCAGAGTTTTATCAACCCATTAGCTTTAAATCAATCACAGTAAATCAAAAAGGCGAGAATTGGATTCAAAAATATGATTTAACTAGTGTACCCAATCGTATCTGGGTGAATGTGTATTTTGGAGTGGATTTTAAATACTTAAATCTTCGACCGAGTCGTATGAAATCTCATACGCATTAGACTTTGTTTAATTTAAAACAATCTGTCATCTGAAATCCCCTCTCGTGCTACCCACTTTGCTACTCCTGCCGTAAAATAAAAAAAACCACCTCGTTTGAGGTGGTTTCTGTGGTCCCACTAGGATTCGAACCTAGGACCCCCTGCTTGTAAGGCAGGTGCTCTGAACCAGCTGAGCTATAGGACCATTTCGTTGAATTGGTTTGCAAATATCTTATTTTATTTTAAAATATGCAAGTCTGGGTTTGAAAAAAGTTGATAAATTTTGTCTCAGAGGCCCTTTTCTTTGATTATCTGCCTGAAACACACCATCTTTGCGGCAGAAAAATATTTTTATGGAATCATTGCTTTCGGTAGATAGTATTGTCAGTTTATTGACATTGACGTTTTTGGAGATCGTATTAGGGATCGATAATATCATCTTTATTTCGATTACGGCCTCCCGCTTACCTAAAGAGGAGCAGGGCAAGGCGCGCAATATCGGTCTTTTGCTGGCGATGGTTTTCCGCATTATCCTGTTGTTCGGGATCTCGGTCTTGATTTCGCTGCAGCAACCCTTCACGCACATCGACTATCCGTGGCTGAAGGCCGCACCGTCTGGCCAGGCGATCATCCTCTTTGTGGGTGGCTTGTTCCTACTCTATAAAGCGACGAATGAAATCTTCCAAAAGCTAGAAGGCGAGGAGCACGAAGTCTCCACCACAAAGAAAGCCGTTAATTCAGTGGCCAAAGTCGTAACCCAAATCGCCCTCATCAACCTCGTCTTCTCCATAGACTCCATCTTAACGGCCATAGGACTAACCGATTACATGCCGGTGATGATCATCGCCGTCGTCGTATCTGCCTTAATCATGATGGGATTCTCAGGCCCTGTAGGCCGCTTTGTGAACAATCACCCGTCCTTACAGGTTTTGGGGCTATCCTTCTTAATCATGATCGGTTTCATGCTGATCGCAGAAGCGAGCCACGATTCTGAACTAACCATCCTAGGCAACTCCATAGGCCAGATCCCTAAGGGCTACCTCTACTTCTCTATCGCATTCTCCCTATTCGTAGAATTCATCAACATCCAGATGCGCAAGCGCAGCACGAAGAAGGTGGAAATAAACGATATGAAGAACCAGGCGGAACGCGAGGGTATCATATAATTAAAAAGCCCCAGAAGGGGCTTTTTAATTATATATAGTTTATTCACCTGATAAGTCTTGAACCTCTTTTTGAAGAATGGGAAGGTGGTTGATAACAATCCCCCAGACAATTTCGTCAGAGACAGAATCGTAGCCATGAATGATTCTATTTCTCGTGTCTACTATTTTGCGAGCATTGGTGATTTCAATAGTAGGATCTTTGGCCATAATTCTACTTAAAGCTTCTCCTATGATCTCAATATTTCTTTCAACCGCTCTTCTAGTGCGAATATCATTTCTGTAACTGGAATATTCTTTGGGGATATCAGTAAAAAAACTATCAATTTCCATGATAGAACTTAATATATCGTATAGCCACGCCTTTATCTCAATATCCATAAACAAGTTGCTTAGTTTGATTAACAACTTGTTTAAAATAAGGATTCTTGATGGCTTGCGCTTCTAGTAAATCAATGGGACGATTGAATATTTCTTGTAAGGAGAACTTGAAATCAAAATAATTGTCAGCGTATTCATTGACATCTACATTATCAAAATCGACGAGTAGATCAATGTCACTATGAGAGTTGAATTGAGGCGTTAGAACAGAGCCAAAAGCATACAAGCTCTTTACCTTGTGATTCGCACAAAGGGCATTGATTTCATTTTTGTATGCTGTAAGCGTGTTCATAATTGGAATTAGAACGTAAACTTAACCTAAATCAATGCCGAAGCAAACTATTTAATACTTTTCGCAATTGCTAGCAGCTCTTTTGCGCCACCCTGCGGCAGGCCTAAGACTTTCTTCTTCACCTTGCCTGAGGCATCTAAAAAGAAGACCGTAGGATAACCCTCTAATGGATACATATTCGCTAAGGCTGGGCCTTCTCCCGCTTCCATGTCCACCCCGATAGATACGAAGTGTTCGTTAATGTAAGCGCCTAATTCTGGGTTAGGGAATACCTTTGACTTTAATACCTTACAAGGACCACACCAAGTCGTATACGCATCGAACATGATGCCTTTGTTCTCTTTCTTGGCTTTGGCCATCGCCTGTCTGAAAGTTCCTTCGAAGAAACGTACACCAGCTGGCTCGTCTTGCGCAGTTGTGGTTAACGAGATGGCTAATAGGGCAATTAGTAGGTATTTCATAACATTATTGTTTTAAAGAATAAAGCACAAAGCATAAAGAATAAAGATGGTTAAAAATGAGCCTTCGGCATCATTTTTAGACTTTAGTTATAAAAACACTTCTGAATTTATCCCCGTAGGGGATTCCAACTCTATGCTTTATTCTTTGTGCTTTATGCTTTAATTAAGTGCTTTATGCTTTAATTAATCCTACGGATTAATTGTATGAGTTCAACATCACCGGCATCACTAACAACAAAATATCCTCATTCTCATCTTGATCCGATGGAATAATCAAACCAGCCTTGTTAGGCTCACTTAATTTGATGTCTACGAATTTCGCAGATAAGTTGCTCAATAATTCAGAAACTAATTTCGCGTTGAAACCGATCTCCATGTCTTTTCCTGCGTAGTCGCAAGCAAGTACCTCGTTCGCTTCGTTTGAGTAATCCAAGTCCTCTGCTGAAAGCGTTAGCTTGTTAGCGGATAGCTTTAAGCGGATTTGGTGGGTTGTTTTGTTTGAGTAGATCGAGATACGTTTTACGGAGCTCAAGAACTCTAAACGGTTGATCGTTAAGATCTCGTTGTTTTCTTTCGGGATCGCGTTCTCGTATTCTGGGAAGCGCTCGTCGATGATGCGGCAGATAAGCGAGAAGCTTTGGAAGCTGAAGAAAGCGTTTGATGCGCTGAATTCAACCGTTACGTTCGTGTCGTCTGCAGGAAGAGTGGATTTCAATAGGGCCAAAGCCTTCTTTGGCAAAATCAAACTACTCTGTGCATCCGGGCGAATGTCATTACGACGGTAACGCACAAGACGGTGACCATCAGTGGCTACGAAGTTCGTGTGATCGCCCATCATTTGGATTAAAACACCGGTCATCGCTGGACGCATATCGTCGTTTGAAACCGCTAATAAAGTATTTGCGATCGCTTCTCCTAAAACCATAGAGGTCAAAGAAATCGTTTGATTCTTCGCTACTTCTGGGATACGTGGGAAGTCGATTGGGTTTTCACCTGATAATTTGAAACGACCGTTTTGAGTCGAGATCTCTGCGCCAAAAGTCGCTTGATCCGCCGAAATCGTCACCGGTTGCTCTGGTAAGCTACGTAAAGTCTCTAACAATAATCGCGCTGGTAAAGCGATCGATCCGTTTTCGAATCCTTCCACTTCTAAACGCGTCGTCATCACCGTTTGTAAGTCTGATGCCGTTAAGATCAAGGTATTACCCTCTAATTCCACTAAGATGTTCTCTAAGATAGGAATGATAGGATTGCTAGCAACCACACCATTGATGGCTGATAATTGCTTTAAAAGGACATTAGAGGCTACAAGAAACTTCATTATATATTAGCTTTATGATACGTGTAAAAGGGTTTTCGACAGGATGCCGTTCAAACCTTGAAGTTAAAATAATTTAAGCTTTCTACCAAAGCTTTTGGCATATGTATTTAGCGATTGTATTTGCGCTTTCGGTAAAAGACCACACCTAAACTTAATAGTGTGGCAAAAAGAAGCGGCACCGCAATGTTAATCACTTGGTAGAAGGTGCCGTCTGCTTGGATTTTGGCCTTATCTAAAGGTCGAAGCTGGATCGATTTAGACCGCGCTAACAGCGGCGAATTCTCCTCGATTAAATACGTAAACGCGTTCAACAGAAAGTCCTTGTTCGCGAAGGTATTCTTCATAAACGGGTCAAAACCCAGCGGCAGCGCCTGCTGCGACTGATAATCCACCCCATTCAAGGCCACATCGCCATCGCCCACGACTAGAATCGCGGATTCTATATCGCTGGAAGCCACGAAGTTCGTGTCTTGCGTTAAGTTGGTATAAGCAGACTCGAATTTGCCCTCCACTAGATACGCCGCCGTCTGAACCCCTGCATTATAAGCCGCTGGGTCAAAATCCTTGCCCGCAGAACTAAACGACAGCAGGGAAGGGGCTTTCGCCACCTGCGTATACTGACTGGTGCGCAATAAAGGCGTCTTGCGCAATGCAACGCCTGAAATCGTATCGATCGTGGAAACGAAACGACCATAGACCGCATCCAGATTTTTCGTGATCAAGTTCTTGGGATTTCCATTCAACAACGGGAAAGATGGCCAAGGCATCAGCTGGATGTTTGGCTTATTGCCCATATTTCCCACCTTCAGAGGAATCATCCCAGAAAGCTGCGCGTCCTTCACCAGGTTCGCGTTGATGCGAAGACCATAATGGAATAGGATGTTTTCTAAACCGGTTTTGCGCGGGCTAATGGCTAAACCTTGATTTTCCAGCGTATCGATTTTCACGCCATCCACCAGGAACAAGGCCTTACCGCCTTTGACGATAAACTGATCGATTTTATAGGCGTCTGATTCGCTGAATTCACGGGTCGGATTCAAGACGCAGATCGCATCCAAGCCGTCCAAGGTAGGAGAGGCCGCTAAGTCCACTGGAAATAGGTCATATTTGCGTTTTAAGCTATTCACCAGATCAATCTGTGCAATCGCCGGGGTAGATGAATATTCAACGAAGAAGCCGATCTTCTTGCGCTCTTGGGGTAACAAAGTTTGGATCGCCTGAACGATCTCAAATTCTAATCCCTCAATCGACTGATTGATGATCTCCTCAGGCCCCGCTAATTTATTTCCTTTTAATAAAAGCACCCCCGTTTTTAACGCCCCTTTCGAGATAACAAGTCCTGGAAACACGAGTTGTTGCACCTGCTTGCCATTGTCCTTATGGACTAAATTAGTAGGAGGGATGCCTAAGGAATCCAGCTGACGTGTCAAAGAAGCCCGCGCCTCTTCCGTAGGGTATTCATCGTAGACATCGATCACTTCCACTTCCATCTTCGCGCTGGCGCTAGACTGCATATCGGCGAGCAGGTCCAACGTTTCTTTTTGGAGACGTTTAAAACCTCCCGGCAAATCATCCCCACCTAAATACAGCTGAATGCGGATGGGCGCATCGATGCTATTCAAAACGATCTCACTCGACTCACTCAGCGTGTACTTGCCGTCCTCGCTCAGGTCAAAACGTCCGCGCACAAAAGGGCTCAATGCCATCAGAAGGACTCCAATGCCGATGAGGTAATAAGCGCTAAAACGTTTTAGGTGCGTCTTCATGTAGGGGGTAAACAAGAAAAGCATCCCTTGCAGAATGCTTTTCTAATCGAAATTTCTAAATCCTAGTAGAACTTGTAGCGCTTGTCTACGATGTTCGCATTTTCTTTAATGGCTTCGTTAATGTAGAATGAAGAACGTTGTGTGTTCATCATTTGGATTTGGTTCTTGTAAGAAGAGTAATCCGCTAAAGCTGGAGCAGGAGCACCGCCTAATTTCTCAGCGATAAACACCCCATTATCTCCTACGAATACCTTCGAACGCTTACCGTTTTTCAAACCAGCGATACGACCTAAAGCAATCGCATCAGGACCCGCCGTGTTTAACATACCGCTAGCTAACGTAATATCTTGAACCGTTTCTACTAAAGCACCCGCGCCATACGCTTGTGCGATTTGCTCTAATGAACCTTTCTTGTTCTCTAATTTCTTAGCGATCATTTCGCCTTTCAATTGATTGCGAACTAAAGCCGTTAATTCTAAACGGAAGTCTTCTACTTTCACATTCTCTTTTTCAGACTTGCCTGTCACATAAGCCACGATGTATTGAGAATCTTGCTCAAATACTTTCTTAGAACCATCGCCTACCGCTGTGTTATCATCAAATGCCCAACGTACGATTTCGCGTGCATTCGACAAGTTATTCACCGCAGAAGCATTTTCTGTCAAACGCTCAGCACGCATCATAATCAAGTTGCGTTCTTTTTTCAATGCCACTTCGAACGAAGCTAAGTTGCCATTTGCATTCGCAAACGCATCAGCCGTCGTGAACACTTTGTCCATCGTCGCTTGAGAAGGGGCAATCGTTTTGTTGATCGCTGCTAACTTGTAGCTCGTGTTTGTTTTTGCATCCGTTACTTTCACCACGTGGAAACCGAATTCTGTTTCTACAATACCTGGCATTAAACCAGCACCATTGAAACCGAATAACGCTTTCTCGAATGACTTCGCCATTCCGCCGTTGTTTTTGAAGTATCCTAAGTCACCACCTTGTTGTGCAGTGCCGTCCATGCCGTTCATTTGGGCCAAAGTCTCGAAGCTCGCGCCTCCTTTGATTTGTGCCAAAATTCCTTCCGCACGTGTTCTCGCTTGCGCCTTCGCTGAATCCGACTTGTTCGCTGGTGCGATCAAGATGTGGCTAGCACGCATCGTGAATAAGGTATCTTTCTTCACACCACCGTATTTGTAGATCGAATACGATAAGCCGTTTTTGAAAGGACCATAGATACCACCTACTTGGAAGGTACCTAATTGCTCTTTCACACCTTCCGGAATTTCTGAATAAGAAACTAAATACGGAGTACGCACATCCGAGTTTAACATCGCGAACGCTGAATCGTTTTGCGCTACCGCTAAATCCTTCGCTAACTTCTTGATTTGGTTGTAAAACTCTACGGTATCTTGTTTCGTAGGAATCACTGGGAACGTCACGTATTGGATAGAACGCGTGTTCGTTCCTTTGAACTCATCTTTGTGCTTCGCTAAATACTCCTCTAATTGAGAATCTTGCACCTTAATGCTTGAATCTGGGATAGAGAAGAAAGGAACGAATAAGAATTTCGAATTGAACTTCGCTGTTTGCGCTTGGTATTCTTTCGCTGCATCAGCTTGAGTCACGTAGTTAGACATACGCATCAAGTTCTCGTATTTTGCACGGATACGATCTTGAGAGATAGATTTCTCAAAACGATCCCACGCTTGTTGTTGCTCTACTGGCAATGTTTTCAAGTTCTTTAAGAACTGAACCACGAAAGTCTTGTCGAATTGACCCGTTTGAGGGTTAGTGAATTGCTGACGAACAGATGGGTGGATGTTATTTCCTTGCACCATGTCGATTAATTCTTCATCAGAAACCTTAATTCCTAACGCATCGAATTCCTTCTTGTAAGCGATGTCTAAGATTAATTGGTTCCAAACTTGATCGCGAATCATGCTCGCCTCTTGCTCAGATGGACCTTTACCCGTTTGGGCTGTGTAATTCTGAGTAGCTTCTTCTACTTTCTTTTGGAAATCTTGGATCATGATGCTCTCTCCAGCGATTACACCTACTTCTTGCGAGTTAGACCCGAACAAAGAGGATTTACCTTGGAAAATATCACTTCCTACTAGGAACAACACTAAACTGATAGCAATCGCCGCCGCCGCTACTCCAGACTTCTCTCTAATTTTTGTAATTAATGCCATTATAAGGATAAATAATTGTTTTTACTCTTTATTTTGCTCTTGTGTTTTGAACAAAGAAACGCAAAATAATCACATTTCTAGTTCAAAAGCAAGGGTTAATTTGCTAAAACCGTTTTTAAACTTTGTAAAAATTGATCCGCAATTTTTTGATCGATCGCTAAGCTCGGCAAAAGACGCAAGGTATGTTTCCCAGAATAACCGCAGAAGATGTGTTCTTTAAATAATAAAGCATCTCTCACGGTCCCCACAGGCTGCTCCACCTCAATCCCAATCATCAATCCGCGACCTCTCACCTCGGTAATTCCATTAATGCCTTTTAGCTCTTTTTGAATATAGTCACCCACTTTCGAAGCATTCTCGATCAACTTTTCTTCTTGAATCACATCCAGCACCACATTCGCCGCCGTACAAGCCAGGTGATTCCCTCCAAAAGTCGTCCCCAACAATCCATAACTCGCCTGAATATGCGGCGCGATTAACACCCCACCGATAGGGAAGCCGTTGCCCATACCTTTGGCAGTCGTCATCATATCCGGATGAATCCCCGCAAACTGGTGCGAGAAAAACTGCCCAGAACGGCCATAGCCACACTGCACCGAGTCCAAAATCAATTGCGCTCCCGTCTCATCACAACGCTTTCTCAACGCCTGCAAGAACGCATCGCTCGCCACCTGAATACCTCCCACACCTTGAATTCCTTCCACAATCACCGCCGCCGTTTCTTCCGTAATCCCCGCTTCCAATCCCTCAATGCCATTAAAGGGCAAGAAGCTCACATGCGACGTATCATTTACAGGCGCCACAATGCTCGGATTATCCGTCACCGCCACAGCCCCAGCCGTTCTCCCGTGGAAAGCCTTCGAAAACGCCACCACCTTCTTACGACCCGTATGAAACGACGCTAATTTCAAGGCGTTCTCATTCGATTCCGCCCCTGAATTCGTTAAAAACAAAGTATAATTTTCGTATCCAGACACGCGACCCAGCTTCTCCGCCAGCTCTTGCTGTCCTGAAATGATGATCGAATTCGAGTAAAAGCCAATGTTGTTTAGCTGCTCCGTCATTCGCTTCACGTAAGTTGGATGCGAGTGTCCAATGGAAATCACCGCGTGACCACCATATAAATCCAGGTATTCCTGGCCGTTTTTGTCCCACACCGTACTTCCTTTGGCTTTTACAAGCTCGATGTCGTAGAGGGGGTATACGTTGAATAAGTTCATAATATTAGTCGCTGCTTCGCAGCTTTAGTCGTCACTTTGTGACTTAGTCGACTTCGTCTTAGTCCGGAGGGAACATTTACCATTCACCACTTACCATTTAACATTCATTTACCATTCACCATTTTTTAAAAGCCCACAGCTTTTAATTTCAATCCAGCATCTTCCTGCCACCCCAGCATCAAGTTCATATTCTGAACTGCTTGGCCGGAGGCTCCTTTAATCAAGTTGTCGATCACGGAGCTGATGAGGATTTGGCCCTCATGGACCTGTAAATGAAGAAAACACTTGTTCGTATTCACCACTTGTTTCACATCGACCGCTTGTGGGCTGAGGAAAACGAAGGGAGAATTCGCGTAGAATTCTTCGTATAGTTTTTCGGCCTGTTCCTGCGTCCCGCTATAAGGCGTGTACATATTCGCCATGATCCCGCGCGAAAAATTGCCGCGGTAAGGGATAAAATGGATGGCCTTCTTTGTACCCAAAGTCTGTTTAATTTCTGCCAAATGCTGGTGCGTAAACGTCTTGTACACACTCACATTGTTATTTCTCCAGGAGAAATGGCTAGTAGGTGAAAGCGATTGACCCGCGCCTGTCGAACCGGTGATGGCTGAAACGTGCACGTCTTCGGTAATTAATCCAGCGGCCGCTAGAGGCAAAAGGGCTAATTCGATGGAAGTGGCGAAGCAACCAGGGTTTGCGATTTTGGTCGCGGACTTGATCTTTTCTTTTTGGAATTCGGCTAAACCATAGACGAAGCCTTCGGATTCATCGCGGAAGTCGGTGCTTAAATCGATGATTTTCGTGTGCCAAGGAATGTCGTTCGCGGCTAGGAATTTCTTCGATTCGCCGTGCCCGGAACATAAAAAGAGGACGTCTACAGGTGTAAGGTCTTTGGAAAAGCGTAAATGCGTAGAGCCCAATAAATCCGTGTGCACATCCGAGATCAATTTTCCCGCTTGTGAATTCGATAAAATACAGGTCAAATGCACATCTGGGTGATTCACTAAGATTCTTAGTAATTCGCCTCCAGTGTAGCCTGCGGCCCCTACGATTCCGATCTTTGCCATCTTATTGTTCGTTAACTTTCCGGTGGATCATCGTTTGGTTCGATGCGATTTTAGAGAATCCTCTCACATCGTCACCCGTCCACGCTTTGTTCATTTCTCCGTACGCCCCAAAAACAGACGACATCAAATCATATTTCGATTCCATTCCCGTCACCATAAATTGGTAGGGAGATAGAGTCACATACACCGTTCCCGTCACATTGCCTTGCGTATCCGCTAAGAAGGTTTCGAAATTACGCATCACAGGCTCTAGGAATTGACCTTCGTGCAATAGCGTTCCGTACATATCACCGATGTTTTGTTTCCAATACAATTGGTGCTTCGTTAACACGTGTTTCTCTAATAAATGGTGTGCTTTAATAATGATCAAAGGCGCCGGAGCCTCAAAGCCCACACGTCCCTTAATCCCAATGATCGTGTCACCCACGTGGATGTCACGACCGATCGCGAAAGCACCTGCTCTTTCCGTCAACTCACGGATCGCAGCCACAGTCGATGGGAATTTCTTACCATCTAAACCGACTAATTGACCCGCTTCGAATTGCAAGCTGATTTTCTCAGGAGCAGTCTTGGTTAATTGCGTAGGCCAAGCCTCTTCTGGTAAATAACCGTCTGAAGTCAAGGTCTCTTTTCCACCCACGGATGTGCCCCAAAGGCCTTTATTGATTGAATAGGTCGACTTGTGCCACTCTTGCACCACGCCTTTCGATTTTAAGAATTCGATTTCTGCCTCTCTTGATAATTGCAAGTCGCGGATGGGCGTGATCACCTCGCACTCCGGTGCTAGGATTCTGAACACCACATCGAAACGAACTTGGTCGTTACCCGCGCCTGTACTTCCGTGCGCGATGGCTTTGGCTCCTATTTTGGCAGCATATTTAGCGACAGCCGTAGCTTGAAAAACGCGTTCAGCAGATACTGAAAGGGGATACGTATTGTTTTTTAAGACGTTTCCGTACACTAAATACTTCAAACAATCCTGGTAGTATTCCTCCACCACGTCTAACGTCACGTGCGAAGTCACACCCAGCGAATAGGCTTTCTCCTCAATCGTTTTCAACTCCGCTGGAGAGAATCCACCCGTGTCCACCAGGGCCGAGTGCACTTCCATGCCGCGCTCTTCCGTTAAATATTTCACACAAAAGGAGGTGTCTAAACCACCACTAAACGCTAGAATTACTTTAGGCTTGCTCATACTTGATCTATTTCGCCTTCTTTTTAAAAGGCATTAATAATTTTTCTTTAAACTTCTTAAGACGCGTGAAATCGGCGATATTCTTCAAGAATAACCATTTTTCGTCTTTCTCTTCTGTTGTTTTCTTATCCGGATTCTCTGGATCATAAATCATTCCAGTGCACAAACAGATCTTACGTTCTGTTCTCGTCAGGATGTCAAAATTCACACAAGACTCACAACCTTTCCAGAAATTATCATCCACTGGCAACTCCGCAAAAGTCGTAGGCTCATAGCCTAAGTCAGAGTTAATCTTCATCACTGCTAGGGACGTCGTAATACCGATGATTTTAGCGTCTGGATACCGGGTACGCGATAACTCAAAGGCGCGTTCCTTTACGGCTTTTGCTACCCCAAACTGGCGGTAACTCGGTTTTACAATCAAGCCAGAGTTCGCGACAAACTTCCCGTGTTGCCAGGTTTCGATGTAACAAAAACCCACAAAAGAGCCATCTACATCATCGGTTGCGATGATCGCTTTGCCTTCTGACATTTTTTCTTGAAGGTATTCTGGGGTACGCTTGGCAATTCCGGTTCCGCGGGCTTTGGCTGATTCAGCCATCTCGTGGCAGATGGATTCGGCTAGGGCGAAATGTTGTTCGCTAGCCACTTGAACGGTATATTTATTCATTTAAGAACGTAAAAAAGAATGAAACAAATTATACAAACACCTGCAGGGTATCAGACCCGGAAGATGAATCGTCTCCTTCGTCGAAGAGGAGAGGTAGAGTAATAATTTGAATTAGTAAACGTCATTCTTTAGTTTTGCCAAAGCTTTGTCAAGTGACAAATGCATTTAAGGGTCGAATTTCGTGAAATCTTCGTTTAAATCCCAATAATCAAGTAATTATTTCATGGAAGCCTCTACACCACTCACCGCCGAAACCCTAGTCTATGCCTACGCATCGGGTATGTTTCCCATGGCGGAAGAGACCGGAGAGATTTTTTGGTATAGCCCAGACCCCAGAGCGATCATTCCCATCCAAAGTTATAAGCCTGCCAAATCACTGAGGCCCATCATCAACCAAAAGCGCTTCGAAATCCGCATAGACACCTGTTTCGAGCAAGTCATGCGCAATTGTGCCTTGCCCCGTCCCACGGAGGAAGAAACCTGGATTTCCGAAGAATTAATCGCAGCCTACACGGAATTACACCAAATGGGATTAGCCCATTCAGTGGAGGCCTGGCAAGAAGATAAACTAGTGGGAGGTCTGTATGGCGTTTCTTTAGGAGCCGTATTTTTTGGCGAATCCATGTTCTCCTTTGTCTCTAATTCCTCTAAAGTAGCCTTTCATTATTTGATCCAAATCCTGCGCGAACAAAACTACCAATTGCTGGATTCGCAATTCATGAACGACAATGTCTTGCGTTACGGCGCCATCAATATTCCTCGCTCAGCCTATATAAAAAGACTCGCCAAAGCGCTAAAAAGCACCTGCGACTTTCAGAAACCCACAATTTAACGTAAATTGCGGCATGTCTAGGCCCATTCTTGTCATCAAATTCGGTTCATCATCTATCACCCATAAAAATGGGGAGGTGAATGAGCAGACTTTGGAAAAGATCGCAGCCCAGGTTTCTAGCCTCGCAAAGGACTACCACATCGTCCTCGTCTCCTCCGGAGCCGTAGCCGCAGGAAAAGCCTTTTTGACGAATTACAAAGGCACGCTTTCAGAACGAAAAGCAGCCGCAGCGATCGGAAACCCGATCCTCATTGCAAAATACAACCAGTATTTCTCAAAATACGGCATCGCCATCGCCCAATCGCTTTGCGAACGCCACCACTTTTCAAACCGCGAATCTTTCCTGCAATTAAAGGAAACCTACACGGAACTTTGGAAAAGCAACGTCATTCCCATCGCAAACGAAAATGACGTCGTCTCTAACACCGAACTTAAATTCTCCGACAACGACGAACTCGCGACCTTGATTGCGACCGGATTTGGCGCAGAAAAACTCTTAATATCTACTTCCGTAGGCGGACTCTTAGACGCGAATGGCGAAATCATCCGCCATGTCCCTAAGATCGACGCCTCCACTTTATCCGTCGTTTCATCCGACACCTCATCCACCGGTTTAGGCGGCATGATCTCGAAACTCACCTTCACTCGCCTTGCCATGCGCTTAGGTATCAAGGTCGTGATCTTCGGACTAGAAAATGCAGGCGGAATCGTAGACGCATTACACGAAAAAATAGGCACGGTCTTCGAAGCAGGTAAAGCCAGCTTAACCGCCCGCCAAAAATGGCTCGCCGCCGGCAGCCTCATCACCGGCAAAGTCGTCCTCGACAAAGGCGCCGTTAAAGCCATCACCTCCCGCAAAAGCCTTCTATCCGTGGGCATCACTGAAATCCTCGGCGATTTCATGAAAGGCGAGGTCATCGAGTTATTGGATTCCACTAAAACTCCATTTGCCATTGCCCGGGCTAGATGCTCGAAGGCGGAGCTGGAGGAGGCTGGAAAAGGGGTGGAGGTGGCTAACGCGGACGATATAGTTTTGATTTAGTCACGACTTCGTCGTTTAGTCACCACTTCGTGGCTTAGTCATCGCGATGCGATTCAGTCACGACTTCGTCGTTTAGTCGTCCTGCGGACTTAGTCATTGCATGTTATAAAATAAAAAAGTCCGAAAAGATTGATTTCTCTCCGGACCCTTTGACTAAGGCGCTTTGCGCCGACTAAATCGCGTAGCGATGACTAAGACGAAGTCGCCAAAGGCGCTTTGCGCCGACTAAGCTATAACCACCGCTCTACCGCTCTCCACATCCTGTTCTACCGTCTTGTACTTCACATCTTCTTTGATGCTTCCGTCAGCGTATTGAACAGTCACGCGTTGATTGCGGTCTGCTATTTTGATGGCTTGGCGAGGTGCCGCACGTTCTACTGAAGGAGTAGACGGATCGTGGTATTCCTCTTGTGCGCCAGCTAGGCCACCTAATAAAGAGGAGATTGCATCGTCTTTGCTCATTTGCAATTTAGGTGCTTTCTCTTTCGGTGCTTTGGCAGTCGATTGATTCGTTTGTTGAACCGCTGGAATTTCTGCTTTGATCACAAAGCTGATGGTATCCATGTTCACGCGGGCTACGAAACGCTGGAACAAGTTCACCGATTCGAATTTGTAGATCAATAAAGGATCTTTTTGTTCGAATACGGCATTTTGAACGGATTGTTTCAAATCATCCATCTCGCGTAAATGCTCTTTCCACTCTTGATCGATCAGCGATAAAGTGATGAATTTCTCCATCTCTTTCACCACCTCTTTACCTTGAGTTGAAATCGTTTTGTCTGCATCTACGACGATGCCTGTCGTCATTTGGCCATTGCTAATCGGCACTTGAATGCCAGAATAACCGTGTTGTTTCGCTTCTTGCGCGACCTGAATGACTTGAGAGGCGATGACCTCGTTTTTCGACTTATAATGTTGCTCTGCCGCTAGGAATAATTGTTCCGTTCTTTGGTCATTATTCAATTTATTGAACGCTGATGCATCGAATGGAGGCTCCATTCCTAATAGTTCGATCGTTTTCAATTCGAAATCATCGTAGCTTGTAAACTGCGTCGAAATATCGCGGCAAACGTCGAACAAGATGTTGACGATATCCAATGATAGTCGCTCGCCTAAAAGGGCGTTTTGACGACGTTTGTAGATGGCGTTACGTTGGTAGTTCATCACGTCATCATATTCTAATAGACGTTTACGAATGCCAAAGTTATTCTCTTCCACCTTCTTCTGCGCTCTTTCAATCGACGACGTAATCATCGAGTGTTGAATCACTTCGCCTTCTTCCATTCCCAGACGGTCCATCACTTTCGCGATACGGTCTGATCCGAAAAGACGCATCAAGTTATCCTCTAAGGAAACAAAGAACTGTGACGAACCCACATCCCCTTGACGACCCGCACGACCACGTAACTGTCGATCGACGCGACGTGATTCGTGGCGTTCCGTACCGATGATCGCAAGACCACCAGCGGCTTTAGATTCTACACTTAATTTAATATCGGTACCACGACCCGCCATGTTCGTAGCGATCGTAACCTTGCCTGACTGACCTGCTTCTGCGACGATTTCCGCCTCGCGAGCGTGTTGTTTGGCATTCAATACATTGTGTTGAATCTTGCGAATCGTTAACAAACGGCTTAATAATTCTGAGTTCTCCACCGAAGTCGTACCTACGAGGACTGGTCGTCCGCTCGCTACTAATTCTTGAATCTCTTCCGCCACCGCGTTATATTTCTCGCGCACCGTACGGTACACTTTATCCTCATGATCCTTACGTTGAATCACGCGATTAGTAGGAATCGAAACGACATCTAGTTTGTAAATGGTCCAAAACTCGCCCGCTTCCGTCTCCGCCGTTCCCGTCATACCCCCTAATTTGTGGTACATACGGAAATAGTTTTGGAGGGTAACCGTGGCATAGGTTTGGGACGCATCCTCTACATTCACGCCTTCTTTCGCCTCAATCGCCTGATGCAAACCGTCCGAATAACGGCGGCCTTCCATCACACGACCCGTCTGCTCATCCACGATCTTCACCTTGCCATCTACTAAGATGTATTCCGTATCCTTCTCGAATAGGGTATAGGCCTTTAATAATTGGCTCACGGTGTGAATACGGGATGCTTTTTCGTTGTATTCTTGGATCAATTGCTCCTTCGCGCCTAAACGGTCAGCGTCAGACAGCTCCTTGTTTTGCTCTATCTTGTTTAAGTCGATAGACAAATCTGGTAGTACGAAGAAGTTCGGATTCTCGGTGTTGCCACTCATGAATTCCAAACCCTTTTCGGTCATCTCCACCTGGTTGTTCTTCTCCTCGATTGTGAACAATAACGGTGCTACCGCCTCTGGCATCAATTTTTGGTTGTCTGCTAGGAACGTGCTTTCCGTCTCGTTCATCAATTGCTTCATTCCGTTTTCAGAAAGGAACTTGATCAATGGCTTCGACTTAGGTAAACCTTTGTAGGCACGGTATAGGGCTAAACCACCCTCTTTCTTATCACCAGCGGCAATCAATTTCTTCGCTTCCACTAAGAAGTTTTGAACGATCTGCTTCTGCGCTTCTACTAATTTGTGAATACGTGGTTGGAAGGTTTCGAACTCTTGTTCGTCACCTCTTGGAATCGGTCCTGAAATAATCAATGGCGTTCTCGCGTCATCGATTAACACGGAATCGACCTCATCGACCATTGCGAAATGATGTGGTCTTTGGACTTGATCTTCTAAACTACGCGCCATGTTATCGCGCAAATAATCAAAGCCAAATTCATTATTCGTACCATAGGTAATGTCCGCCATATAAGCGGCACGACGCTCTTCCGTATTCGGTTCGTGTTTATCGATGCAATCCACTTTTAAGCCGTGGAATTCAAACAATGGCGCGTTCCATTCGGAGTCACGTTTCGCTAAGTAATCATTCACCGTTACTAAGTGAACCCCGCGACCCGCTAAGGCATTTAAATAGGTAGGAAGGGTAGAAACGAGTGTTTTTCCTTCACCCGTACCCATTTCAGAAATCTTTCCTTGGTGTAATACGATACCCCCGATTAGCTGCACATCGTAGTGCACCATATCCCAGGTAATCTCATTTCCAGCGGCTAACCATTGATTTTTCCAAATCGCTATCTCGCCTTCAATCACCACATTCTTCTTCTTAGAAGCGATGAATTTATCTTCTACCGTAGCAGCAACCACTAATTGCTTATTCTCTGTGAAACGACGCGCCGTTTCCTTCACCACCGCGAAGGCTTCTGGCAAGATTTCCATCAATACCACCTCTAAACGTGAATTACGCTCTAGTTGAAGGGCATCGATTTCTTGGAAAAAACGGTCTTTCGCATCCACATCCTCCGTTTCTTCAGCAGAGGTATGTAGGGAAGTAATTTGATTATCTATATCGGATAAGAAAGCGGCGATGCGCGATTTGAACTCCGCCGTTTTACCGCGTAATTCGTCATCGGACAAGCTGGCTAACTTAGCGTACTCGTTTTTTATATTCTCAACGATAGGCATCAACGCTTTAATGTCGCGCTCTGATTTCGTGCCAAAAATTTTCGTTACCGATTTACTGATGAATGAAATCATTATAATATTCTGTGCTTGTTAGGCGTTTGGAAAAATGAAAAGGCAATTTACCAATTTGAATTTTTATCCTTACTATAATCGATAAATTAATCCGAAAAAATGTTAGAATCCAATCAAAATTAGTTGATTTGTAAATTAATCTCCTCAACAAAATGTCAGACGTTCCAGTTCCATCGCGCAGAGCTCCCCGCAAAAAATTAAAAATGCCCCTTTTCGGAGGAATGGGTGGTGGCACATCGGCAAATAAGGATGATTTTTTTGGCAAAAACTTTGGCTCTATTCTCATCGCTATGACGGGAATGGCCTTCGCGGCACAGATTTTCTTGCCTAATATTTGGTCCGAAAAAGTATACAACGAAGCGGACGAAATCACCGAAATGGCCTGGAACGGAACAATCCGCAAGAAATATACCGACGCAAAACACAAAAGCGAGATACATTATTACCTAGTAATCAAAGGGGAAAAAGGTAAAAAGCAAATCGTGGACCTAGTCGAAGCGGATCCCGTTTTCTTTGATCAAATCGCCGTTCCTCAGCGCGTGACCAAAGCCGCGAATTCATTGGATGTCCTCGTCCAACGTTTTACTAAACCGGATACCACTTTACGAATTAAATTTATCGAATAAGATGCCAGTGTGGAACGCAACCAATGTGGGTCATTTACTGAATAGAACACTCTTTGGGTATTCTAAGAATGACCTGTCTGTAGCCCAGGGCTATGGTTCATTGGCTGATTTAGTGGATTTAGCCCTTTTATATGATAATCCAGTGCCAGCTGCTCCTAATACGTGGGTGAATACGACGCCGGCAGCCTCCCAAACCACGTCAGGCGAAACAGGTACTTGGTACCGTGAATTCAATTATTGGTGGTTTAAATTGATGTTCAAAGAAGGTTTGAATATGCAGGAGAAAATGGTACTTTTCTTGCACAATCACTTCGCAAATGAGCGCGATAAGGTCGTGTATTCTCAAAACATGTATGCCCAAAATGCCCTGTTCAGAAAATATGCCTTTGGGAATTTCAAGCAACTGGTAAAAGAGATCTCCATCGATCCTGCCATGCTCATTTATTTAGATGGTCATAACTCCCGAGGTTCAGCGCCTAATGAAAACTATGCGAGAGAGCTCCTCGAGCTATTCACCATGGGCATTGGAAACTATACCGAGACGGATATTAAACAGGCTGCTAAAGTCTTGTCTGGATGGCAAGTAAGTGGTTTGAAAGCGAATTTTGTGTCCACTCGCTGGTACACTGAAGCCTCGGTCACCGTTCTAGGAAAGACCGTTAAATTCGATGTGAACTCATTAATTGATCATATTTTTGACCAAAAAGCCACGGCGGAATTTATCTGTAGAAAACTTTACAAGGAATTCGTTTACTACAAACCGAACGAGACGTTCATCTCTCAAATGGCTACCGTTTTACGAGCGGCTAATTATGAAATAAAGCCCCTGCTTAAGTTTTTATTAACCTCTGAGGAGTTTTACAAGACTGCCTATATTGGAAGCAAGATCAAGAATCCGACGGAATTGATGGTGGGTGCCTCGAAGTTGTTGGAATTACCTACACCGGACTATATTAATATGTATGAGATGTCCAAAGTCCTACAAATGCAGCTCTTCCAACCACCCGATGTGGCAGGTTGGCCGGGACAGCGGGAATGGATTTCCACTACGACGTATTCCTACCGCGGTGGTTTTACGGATTCATTGCTTACAGGAAAGCGCTATAATGGCGTGGCCGTTACAGGTAAACTAGTGCCGGTGACCTATGCTCAATCCTTTACAAATTCAGAAAAGGCAGTAGAATTCGTAGATGACGTCTGTTTCTTATTTTTAGCTTTTCCGCCTACCATAAAAAAGAAGGCATTTTTATTAGAAACCCTATTAGCTGGAACGATCGTGAAAAATTACTCCACCTACACACCTGGGGTGAATGTAAATTTGCAGCAATTTTTCAAAGCAGTGATGCGATTACCTGAATTTCAACTGTGCTAAAAATGAAGAAGGAACTAACACGGTCTGAGTTTTTACGGCAAATGGCGCTTCTTTCGGGAGGCGTCGGATTAGGTATTGCTGGAATTCCAGGTCAAGCCTACGCACAATTGCCTGCCAGTTTAATGGCTTCAGTTCCGGAGGGAAACGTGTTAGTTATTATTCAGCTGGCTGGGGGAAATGATGGATTAAATACAGTGATTCCGGCAGAGAATGACACGTATTTTGCTAAACGACCGGACATCGCCATTAAAAAAGTCGATGCCCTTGCCCTTAAAAATGGGATGTATTTACATCCATCCATGACGGGAATAAAATCCTTATATGATCAAGGGAATGTAGCTATCGTCCAAAGCGTCGGCTACGCTAACCCTAATCGCTCCCACTTCCGAGCTACCGACATCTGGAATACTGGATCGGACGCGAATGTGGTTTGGGAGGAAGGATGGGCCGCTCGTTATTTGGCAGAAAAATACCCTTCTTATCCGATTTCGATGCCATCTCAACCGATGGCCATCCAATTAGGTTCGGTAGAATCCCTCTTATTTCAGTCCGATATAGGAAGGTATGGTACTGTTTTTGAAGACCCCAACCTGTTTTATCAACTCGTCTCAGGCACCTTGTCTGATGATGAAATTCCACCAGCTACCTTAGCCGGTGATGAATTAGCCTTTTTAAAGCAAGTTTCAAGTGCCTCGCTCCAATATTCCACCGTTATTCGGGATCGAGCCCTTAAAGGAGCTAATTCGGTCACCTATCCAGCCACTAACCTGGCTAAACAATTAGGTATCGTAGCGAAATTGATCTCAGGCGGATTAGAAACCCCAGTGTATTTGTGTACAATAGGAGGATTTGACACACACGCGAATCAATTGAATCAACACGCGAATCTGTGGAAACAGATATCGGATGCGGTAACCGCCTTTCAGAAAGATTTAAAAACGCAGAACAAGGCAGACAAGGTGACTCTGATGACCTTCTCGGAATTTGGTCGGAGAGTAAACCAAAACGGCACTACCGGAACCGACCACGGAACGGCGGCGCCGCTATTTGTGATCGGGAATACGGTGCGCGGAGGCTTGATTGGCGATAATCCAAATCTGGTGAATCTGGATTCCAACGGCGATTTAAAAGCAAATTTTGATTACCGTCAGGTCTATTCTACCATCTTGTCAGATCATTTAGGCTTATCCACCACGAGTAGCGCTGGTATATTTAAAAAGTCTTTTGATCGCTTACCTATCTTCTTGAATTCGCCGCTTATCGCTGAGGCAGGTGTTAAAGTTACCTTACTCGATCCTGCACCTAATCCGGCCTCCGGACAGGTTCGCATTCAATTTGCGGCCTTCGAAGCAATGCGCGTGGAACTTGCCTTGTTTGATATGCAAGGTCAAAAAATAGGATCGATTTATGCCGGTGAAGTGCAAAGTGGAACCTACACGTACCCTATTGATGTAACGCATTTCCCAGCAGGCACGTATTTAGTCAGCTTAGCTGCCTCTACGGGTGCAAGAATTACCAAGCGATTAATCATAGTAAATTAGATTCAGATGCTTATCTTTGTAGATTGATGAAAAAGAACCTCTATTTATTGCTTTTATTATCGTTGTTTAGCTTGTCCGCAAGCGCGCAACGCTGGTCATACGGTGCTGGTTTAGGAGGCTCCCTCTATCACGGAACTTGGGCGAACTGGCATACCTTACCTAATGACAAGGAGATTGCCATGACGCGTCCAGCCTTGAATCTACAGGTGCGCTATCAAAATAGTCCCACTTTCGCTTACCGTCTTCAAGCCGTGTTTACGGATTTGAAAGGAGGCACAGGGAACCGCGTTTCGCCGGTAACGGTGGCGCTTCCGGTGACTAATTTTGCGACCTCTATCTTTGGTTTAGATGGTTTAGTGGAATATAATTTCTTGAATTACCAAAACTCGGTTAGACGTGTAAACAACTGGACTCCGTATTTCTATGCGGGTGTTTCAACGGTTTTTGCCAAAGTAGCCGGTACCCAAGATGGGGTAGGTTTTAAGACCAATACGAAAATGAATTATGCCTTGCCTTTTGGGGTAGGGGTGAAATACCAATTATCACCTAGCTGGGGCATTCAGTTTGATTTAGGTGCAAGAAAGACGTTTACGGATGCACTGGATAGACCTTTGTCTGACGGGGAAGCGTCGTTTAACCTGACGAAAGGAGATCAGTTTTTGAATTCTTCTTTGACCGTTACCTACACGATTCAATCTGTTTTTTGTCCCACCTATTAACAAGTTTTAATTGGATAGGGTGGCCAATATGACTACATTTGCCCCTTATTGATTACAAATCCATCGTTGAAATTGAAAGAGTTAATTGATCTACATAATGTTCCTGTACATATCGCCGTTATTATGGATGGTAATGGACGATGGGCTAAGCAGCAAGGGATAATGGATCGGGTTTTTGGACATCGATCTGCTCTGAAAGCGGTACGGGAGACCATTGAAGGATGTGGAGAATTAGGAGTAAAGTTTTTAACCTTGTATGCCTTCTCTACAGAGAATTGGAACCGTCCTAAAGCTGAAGTAACGGCGCTAATGGCGCTTTTAGTGAGTGCGATTAAGGACGAATTACCTGGAATGATCCAGAAGGATATTCGCTTAAAGGCGATCGGGGATTTAAGTAAATTACCGGCCTCATCTCGCGCTGAACTAGAAATGGCGATGGAGAAAACGGCAAATAATAAGGGTTTGACCCTGAATTTAGCACTTTCCTATTCTGGTAAATGGGATATCGTGCAAGCGACGCAGCAAATAGCGGAGAAAGTGAAAAGTGGCGAATTAAACGCAGCTTCGATTGATGCTGATACGATAAATGAGTACTTGTCTACGGCGGGAATGCCTGATCCTGATTTAATGATCAGAACGGGAGGGGACCACCGGATTAGTAATTTTATGCTGTGGCAATTAGCCTATGCAGAGTTGTATATTTTTGAAGATTTGTTTTGGCCTGATTTTAGAAAAGAACATCTAAATGAAGCGATTATAGACTTTCAAATGCGTGAGAGACGTTTTGGAAAGATAAGTGAACAATTAAATTAAGGGCTGAGGCCCCCGTATGAAAAAATCAATTGCCATCCGATTAAAGAATAACCGTAGCGCCTTTTTTGGCCTACTCATATGTATCCTAGGAGCCTATTCTGCTTCTGCCCAAATTCTGGGTGGAACGCGTTCCATCAGCTCCGCACTTCCTTCTACTACCTTTTCGTATGCAGATCCGAAGGAATACACCATTGCAGATATTCAAGTAACGGGTTCTCAGTTTTACGATGGAACCTCCATGATTAACATCTCGGGCCTTCAGGTAGGGGATAAAATCAAGGTGCCAGGGGATGCAATCGGTGCGGCGATTCGTAAGATTATGAACCAAGGAATTTTAGATGAGGTGCAAATCTATGCCACGAAAGCGGAAGAAGAAAAGATCTGGTTAACCATCGAATTAAAGGAACGTCCTCGTTTATTCTCTATTCAATATACGGGAATCAGAAAGGGAGAGCAAGAAGCGTTGAATGAGAAAATGAAGACTTACAAAGGGAAGATCATCACGGAAACCCTGCGTAAAAATCTAGAGTTAACGATTCGTAAATACTACCAAGAGAAAGGTCGCTTAAATGCAAAAACGAAGTCCACGATCAAGACGGATACAATGCGCGGTAACAACGCTATTTTGCAAATCGTAGTAGATAAAGGGGAGAAAGTTAAAGTCAATAAAATCATCATCAATGGGATCGACGAAAGTCAACGTTCGTTGATTTTGCGCAAGATTAAAAATACAAAGCAGAAGCGTTTTGGCCGTGTTTTCAAGCCTTCTAAGTTTGTACCTAAGAAATGGGATGAGGATAAAGAAAAGCTGTTAGCTGCGATGAATAAATTAGGCTTCCGTGATTTTCAATTGAAATCTGATTCCATCGGTAACTTCAATAAGGAGTCGATTAACCTGGTTTTGAACATTGAACAAGGACGCAAATACTATTACAGAAGCATTCGATTTGAAGGTAACTTCATTTATCCTGACTCCGTTTTACATGACGTGTTAGGAGTTAAGAAAGGGGATGTCTACAATACGGAAGAATTAGACAAGAAAATGAACTCTAATCCAGGTGAGGATTTAAGTTCGGTGTATATGGATAATGGTTATTTGTACTATCGTGCAGAGCCTGTTGAAACAGCGATTGAAGGAGATTCGATTGATTTGACCATTCGTATTTCAGAAGGAAAACAAGCCACGATTAACAAGGTGACCTTGAATGGTAATACAAAGACATCTGATCACGTGGTGATGCGGGAGATTCGTACCTTACCTGGTCAGAAATTTAATAAGTCTGCCATTATTCGTACGGTACGTGAACTTTCCACTATCGGTTATTTCAATCCAGAAAAGATTAGCCCTAATCCAGTTCCTCGTCCAGACGGTACGGTAGATATCGAATACAATGTGGAAGAAAAAGCGTCCGATCAGATTGAGCTATCTGGAGGTTGGGGCGGTTACATTGGTTTTGTGGGTACGCTAGGTGTTGTCTTCAATAACTTCTCTGCTAAGAATATTTTCAATACAAAATCGTATCATCCATTGCCTGCAGGTGACGGCCAAAAACTAGCTGTTCGTTTCCAAGCAAACGGTGCGTCTTTCCAAAACTACTCTTTAACCTTTACAGAACCTTGGTTAGGAGGAAAGAAACCTAATTCCCTATCCATCTCCTTGAATAGCAGTATTTCTTATCCATATAAATTCCGTCAAACAGGCTATAACGGCTATGGAGGTGGTGGTCTAGGTGGCTATGGTGGTGGCTACGGTGGATATGGCAGTGGTTTTGGTGGCTACGGTGGCGGCCTAGGTGGCTATGGTGGTTACGGAAGTTACTCCGTGCCTGATTCCCTTGTCGATGCTCACTTTAACGTAACGAGTTTGTCTATTAGTTTAGGAAAACGATTGAAATGGCCTGATGATTACTTCTCATTAAGTCACTCGTTAGCTTTCTCTCGTTTTGATGTGGATCGTTACTATACTTGGGCCTATCCTCAAGGTATTTCAACGTCAGTGACGTTTATGACGAACTTCTCCCGAAATAGTATTGATAATCCTACGTTCCCTCGTTCTGGATCAAGCTTTTCGTTATCAGGTACCTTAACGCCACCTTTCAGTATGTTAGGCCTAAATAAAGATAATCTCTTGATTGAGTACCATAAGTGGATGATGGATGCGAGTTGGTTTAGTCCTTTAGTGGGTAAATTTATCTTGCATACACGTGCTCACTTAGGATTCTTAGGTTCGTACGGAGGAAAAGAGACGACGCGTTTTGAACGCTTTGACTTAGGTGGTTCAGGTATGGTGCAAGGATTCTCCTTTAACCGTGATATCGTAGGATTAAGAGGCTATAAAGACCGTGTCATTGGACCATCTGGTTCTTATGGAAATGGTGGGGTTGCCTACAATAAATTTGTGATGGAAGTGCGTTACCCTGTATCGTTGAATCCATCGGCTACGATCTTCTTGTTAGGTTTTGCGGAGGGTGGAAATAACTTCTCTTCTTTAGGAGAATACAATCCATTTAATCTGTACAAATCTGCTGGTTTTGGCGCACGTATCTTTATGCCTGCTTTCGGTATGATTGGAATTGACTATGGTATGGGCTTTGATAAGCCACGTCCAGGTGATTCGGATTTTGGTCGTCAGGCCTTTACTTTCTCGATTGGTCAACAACTTAGATAGGACGATGCGTTTTTGGATGGCATTTCTGGGAATTCTGTTGTTTGCAAGCACTAGCTTCGCACAGAAGTTCGGTTATGTAGATACGGAATTTATCACGTCGAAGATGCCGGAGTATGCCAAAGCGCAGCAGCAAATTGACCAGAATACAAGGACTTGGTTAGCGGAGGTTGAAAAGAAAAAAGAAGAAGTAGAAAAGTTAGAGAAAGAATATAAACTGGAAGAGCTATTGTTAACAGAAGACCTGAAGCAACAGCGATTGTCAGCGATTCAAGCGAAGAGCAAAGAAGCGAAGGCTTTTGAGAACCAAGTATTCGGAGCAGAAGGTGAGTTGTTTAAGTTAAAACAAGCGGCTTACAAATCGATATTAGATCAAATATCAAAAGCGATAGAGAAGGTAGTAAGAGCAAAACGTTTGGATTTCATTTTTGATAAGGCAAACGACGGATTGGTTTTATTGTACACAAATCCGGTTCATGACTATTCTGACTATGTTTTAGAGGAATTAGGTCTAGAGTTAGACCCTAATTTGGTAGAAAAAACAAAGAAAGAGGAGGCCCAAGAGCCGAAAAGTCCTAAAAAGAATTAATTTTACCCTATAATAATACAGAGAACACAAACAAATTATTAATACACATGAAAAACAAGTTTATTTTGGCCGCAGGCCTACTTTTCGGATTAGCTGCTTTGCCTGCTACGGCTCAAGTAAAAATCGGATTCATCTACCAAGAGAAAATCTATAGCCAAATGCCTGAGGCTAAGCAAGTAGAGGAAGATTTGAAGAACACAGAGAAGCAATACCAAACATTGATTCAAGCGAAAATCAAAGATTTCCAAGATAAGGCTGCTGTTTACGAGAAAATGCCAGCAAATACGTCTGACATCATCAAGCAAGACAAAGAAAAGGAATTACAGAACTTGCAAACTTCGATCCAAGAGTTCCAACAAAATGCGCAAACTTCTATCCAAAAGAAGCAAGCGCAATTGTTACAACCGATCGTTAAGAAGATTGAAGAGAACATGCACGCAGTAGCGAATGAGAATGCTTATACATTCGTATTCAATAATTACGAGCCAGGAACAGGTGCTAACCCAGTGTTATTGCACTTCCCAGCGGAGGCAGATATTTCTGACTTAGTATTAAAGAAAATGGGAATTACTCCACGTCCAGCAGGTGCACCAGCTCCAGCGGCAGCGGCTCCAGTAGCAGCTCCAGCAGCGAAGCCAGCAGCTCCTAAGAAGTAATTCTTTACGTTATTGAAGAAAGCCTGATCGGAAACGATTGGGCTTTTTTTATGCCCTAAAATAGTGGATTGTTTGCAGGATCGAAATAGCGCCGATCACACCTAAGACAACATAGTGGAAATATTTCTCCGGTATAAAGTCCAAAATCTTTTTGCCCAGATAAGAGCCTACAATAGCAATGACGATTAAAAATGGGATGAGAATGAGGTGTTCTTGTGTAAAATAACCTTGCAAAATATAGACAATAGCTCTACTCGAATCCACCCCTAAATCAATGAGGGCTGAAGTAGCAATGAAGATATCTTTTTCTAGGCCAAAAGCCGCCAGTGTAATTCCTCTGATCGCTCCCCCTGTGCCTATCAAACCCGCCATAAAGCCAGAAATTACTCCACCTGTATAGAGATTAAAATTCGTTTGCTTGATCTTTTTTCCGGCACCCGAAATCAGGAACAGCGTCAATGCGAGGATAATCAGGTTCATACTCAGTTCGATTTCCTTCTGGGGTATGATGGAGGTAAGGTAGGCTCCTAGTACGACGAATGCCACAGCGGGTATGCCCAGTTTAAGGGCGATGTTTTTATGGATCCCTTTTTGGAACAGAAAAATCTTCGATAAGTTACTGAACACATGGAAGACCGCTGTGATGCCTAAGACTAGCTTAAAATCAATAAAAACGGAGGCTAACGGCACGAATAGGATAGAGGAGCCAAATCCACTGATGGTTCCAATAATCTCCGCTAACAAGGCTAATAAAAAGAAGAGATAGAAGCCTTGGTTCATTTTGTTATTCCTTGATTAGAAACTTGTTTTGGAAAAACAAGATAGCCATTACCCCACAAAATATGGCCGCATCTGCGAAATTAAAGATGGGTGTGGAATAATAAGATCCTCCCCAAAGTGGAATCCAAGAAGGTAACGTTCCCTCATAAAAGTCAGCAAAGAACATATCAATCACTTGGCCATGGAACCAGCTCATCGGTGCTCCGGCAGGCGCATTATTAAACCAAACTCCGTAGAAAACAGAATCAATTAAGTTGCCAATAGCGCCTCCTAAAATCAAGGCGACAGAAATCAATAAGCCCGTAGGACTGTTTTTGACAGTCAAAGAATGCAGGTAATAACCAATTCCGAACATAGCCACAATGCGGAAGCTAGTCAGCATAAGCTTACCCCAGATAGAGCCTATCTGAATCCCAAATGCCATCCCTGGATTTAAGGTATAATGTAATTTGAAGAAATCTCCGATAAGTGCTATTTGGCCAAAATATCCTGGCTCCATCCAAGTGTGAACGGCTATTTTAATCCCCTGATCGAGGGCAATAATCAAGATGCTTAATAAGAAATAGCGGTAGTTTTTCATGCGTTGTTTCGGCGGTTTACTTCTTTTTGTAATAGGGCAAATTCACGGGAAGTTTGACCTGCAATCGAACTGTTTTCCTCTGCACGTCTAAATAAGTAAGGCATAACGGCGTCCACAGGTCCATAAGGCACGTATTTAGCCACATTATATCCTGAGGCTGCTAAATTATAGGAGATGTTGTCTGACATCCCCAGTAATTGGGCAAAATAGATATTCGGATGATTGCTCGGGATTTGTAAGGCATTCATGGCATCACACAAACGCAGACAGCTCGCCTCATTGTGAGTTCCCATGCAGAAATGTACGCGCTCCACGTGTTTTAAGCATAATTCAACGCCTAAATCATAATCGCGATCCGTATCTTCCTTGCACACGTGAAGCGGCTCAGAATACTCATCCTCGTGTGCTTTTTGGCGTTCTTTTTCTAGATAAGCTCCGCGCACTAATTTCACTCCTAAATAATACTTCTTTTCCTCTGCCGTCGCAATGGCCTCCGTTAAATTCGCAAGCATATCGTGGCGGTACATTTGGAAAGTATTGTAGATGATGGCTGTTTTATGATTGTATTTCGCCATCATTTCATAGGTCAGCTGGTCGATGGTTGTTTGGATCCAGCTCTCCTCTGCATCGATGAAAAGGCGAACGTTTAGCTCATAAGCTAACGCACAAATTTCGTTTAATATTTCTTTACTGTGATCAAATAATTCTTGCTCCTCTTCGGTGAATTCTGATTCGGTTTGTGCTTTTTCCAAAAGCTCTGATTGGAAGATTCCTGTCACTTTGAAAACAGCGAAGGGAATAGCCGGATTTTGAGCAGATTTACGGATGGTTTTTAGGATTTCTTCTTTCGTTTTTTGGAAGGATTTTTCGCTTTCTTCTCCTTCTACCGAGTAATCCAAAATAGTCCCAATTTTAGCTTTTTCTAACTCTTGAATCGTTGATTCACAGCCATCTATGGTTTCTCCACCACAAAATTGCGCGAAAATCGTGCTTTTTATG
This sequence comes from Aquirufa lenticrescens, assembly GCF_019916085.1. Classification (NCBI taxonomy): domain Bacteria; kingdom Pseudomonadati; phylum Bacteroidota; class Cytophagia; order Cytophagales; family Flectobacillaceae; genus Aquirufa; species Aquirufa lenticrescens. The sequence goes on from NZ_CP049834.1 coordinate 755,097, forward strand.
ACTTTTTTAATCGGAAAATGTAAGAAAAGGAATAATTTGATGAAAAAAGTGCCTAAATTTACAAGCCAATTTTGGTTCATTGTGGCGAAAATCCAATAGGACTTCTTCAACTGAAAATTGTCTTTCGAAGCGAAGGCTATTTTAGTATCCTCAAAAGATAAACTAGTAGAGGATGGTGTTGATGATTTTTTTGTCATTTGTGCGAAAAATTGTTGCAAATATAAGTGAATTATTATCGATTGCTTAAGAAATAAATAAACAAATCAATAGGGGGCGCAAGTCCTCGTTAACCGTCAGATTATTATGAATGCCAATTTAGACATTGTACCGATGCAGGACTGGATTCAGACGAACGGCAAACCCTTGATCATCGCGGGTCCCTGTTCAGCTGAGACAGAAGAGCAAGTATTAGAAACCGCTCGCCGTATCAAAGCGGAGGGTTATGCTCACATTATGAGAGCGGGTGTTTGGAAACCTCGTACACGTCCAGGCAGTTTTGAAGGGATGGGAGAACCAGCTTTGAAATGGTTAGTAGAAGCAAAGAAAGAAACAGGATTACCTTTAGCGATTGAAGTAGCTACACCAGAGCACATCGAATTAGCCTTGAAATACGGCGTTGATGTTTTATGGATCGGTGCTCGTACAACGGTTAACCCTTTTAACGTACAAGATTTAGCGGATGCTTTGAAAGGAGTAGACGTTCCTGTATTAGTAAAGAATCCAGTGAATCCAGATTTAGCTCTTTGGGTAGGTGCTTTTGAGCGTCTTCAAGGATCAGGCATCAAGAAATTAGGTGCTATTCACCGTGGTTTCTCGAATGCACAAGAAACAAAGTACCGTAACTCACCTATGTGGGCGATGGCAGTAGAATTAAAGCGTTTGTTCCCTCAAATGCCTTTAATCGGTGATCCATCTCACATGGCTGGAAAGCGTGCTTTATTGATGGAATTGTCTCAACGTATTTTGGATTTGAACTACGATGGTATGATCATCGAAACGCACCGCGATCCAGATGCAGCTTGGTCAGATGCTTCACAACAAGTGACTCCTGAGAAATTAGGCGAAATGTTACGTGACCTAGAAGTTCGCAACGCGAGCTACGGCGCTGACTTCTCTGATGAATTAGCAGGTCTTCGTGAGAAAATCGACAACATCGACCGCGAATTGTTAGAAGTTCTTGCTGCTCGTATGTCAGTTGTAGAGAAATTAGGTGAATACAAGCGTGATAACAACGTAGCGGTATTGCAATTAGATCGTTGGAAGCAATTACACAACGACCGTGCAAACCAAGCGAAAGGTTTAGCTTTATATCCAGAATTCGTAGAAGAACTATTCAAATTAGTTCACTTGGAGTCTATCCGTAAGCAAACGGAAGTGATGAATAATGCAGCGGTTTAATCGCGGAGCGATTAAATAGTCGTCACTTTGTGACGTAGTCATCGCTACGCGATTTAGTCGCGACTGCGTCGCTTAGTCCTAAGAAATATTTTGAGAATAGCCCTGGTTCATCTGGGGCTATTTTTATTTAAAGTCATTAGGTCGCCGCAAGCGGCTTAGTCGTCATTGCATGACTTAGTCATCGCTACGCGATTTAGTCAAAAAATATTTTGAAATTTGAACACGGACAAAGACGAAGTCGACTAAGTTGCGAAGAAACGACTAAGCGACAACGTCGCGACTGAGTCACGCGGTGACGACTAAGTCCGTAGGACGACTCAACTACGGCGACTAACAGCGTACCCCGCCCAAACAATCAGCCCCATTCCTAGAAACGTCAACACGTCCGGTAACCCGTGGCCTAATACTACTTCGATGATGATGGAGAAGATAACCGCGCTGTTCCCCACTACGCCTACAATACTGGCTTTTTCGTTCAATAGCGCCTGCGTGGTAAAGTATTGAACGCCTAAGGCTAAAAGTCCCATCACTAAAGCCCAGATCCATTCCGCTAGAGAAGGCTGCACCCAAACACCCGTCACAAAACTATTTTCAAAACCACCTAGCGTTCCCGTTAGAAGGGAAATAGTCGAAGCGATTAATCCTGCCCCCATAAAAGAAACAACGACCCAGCGGGAATCGTAATATTTTTGTGCCTCTTTGATTGCTAAATAGCCAAGGGCCGTTCCCATCGCATAGATGATTCCGGTACTATGATGCCAAAGCGATCCCCCACTGCCGGGTTGAAAAATGAGCAAGATGCCGAAGAAGCCGATCAATAGAAATAATACTTGTTTGCTGGAAAGTCCTTCATTTGGCAATAAAAAGAAGCTAAAAACAGCGATGAAGAGCGGGAATGCCTGTCCATAAGTGTTCGTTAAGGACAAGCCGAGGTGTTCCAGCGTGTAGAAGAGGCAATACAAGGTGAAGGCCCCCAAAAGTCCGCGTAGGATAATGAAATAGAGTTTACCACCCGCTTGAACGGCCGGTTTTCGGTATAGGCTCGTTAATAAGAAGGGTAATCCTACAGCGCTTCGGAAAAAGACAAGTTGAATGGAGCTGAAAGTGTGGCTCATTTCTTTGGCGATCGCAGACATAATCGCGAAGCAAAGCGAGGAGAGCAACATGAAAAAGACTCCTTTATTGGAGTAAATTCGTTTCAACATCTAGATATAAATTTCGAGGATTAGCTCAAATTTTGGTAACTTGCATTTCATTTCAAAGGTATGACAAAAAAAATAATTTTATCTCCTGAAGCACCTGCTCCCATCGGACCTTATTCCCAGGCAGTTGAGGTGAACAACACCCTTTATGTGTCTGGTCAGATCGCATTGTCCGTTTTTGAGGCAGGTGGATCGATCGAAGAAGAGACGAATCAAGTGATGTTGAATTTGCAACATATTTTGACGGCGGCGGGCTATACGTTCGATCACGTGGTGAAATGTTCCATTTTCGTGAAGGATATGGGTCATTTTGGCCAAATCAATGAAGTCTACGGTCGTTATTTCGTTCAAAATCCTCCCGCTAGAGAGACGGTAGAGGTGGCACGCTTGCCCAAGGATGTGCGTGTGGAGATTTCGTGTATTGCCTATAAATAATAACTATGTCTGATTCAGTACGTGTTCGCTTTGCGCCCAGTCCTACGGGACCACTCCACATTGGAGGGGTAAGAACCGCTTTATATAATTACCTGTTTGCCCGCAAAATGGGGGGTAAATTCTTGTTGCGTATCGAAGATACCGACCAAGCACGTTTTGTGCCTGGAGCGGAAAACTATATTTTAGAGAGCTTAGCTTGGTTAGGCATCAGCCCAGACGAAGGAGTAGGGGTGGGTGGACCACACGAACCCTACCGCCAAAGCGAACGCAAAGACCTCTACAAGGCCTATGCAGATCAATTATTAGCAGATGGAAAAGCATATTATGCTTTTGACACCTCTGAAGATTTAGATGCGATGCGCGCTAGTTTTGAGAGTCAAGGTTCTGCCTTTCAATACAATTCATTAACCCGTGTGAAGTTGAAAAATTCGATTGCGTTGGCTCCGGCTGAGGTGGAGGAATTGATTGCTTCTGGGACCCCTTACGTGATTCGCTTGAAAGTTCCAGCGAAAGGCGAGGTGCGTTTCCAAGACAGTATTCGCGATTGGGTGCACGTGCACACGTCTAGCATCGATGACAAAGTCTTGATGAAGTCGGACGGAATGCCTACCTACCACTTAGCGAACGTGGTGGATGATCACATTATGGAAATAACCCACGTGATTCGGGGTGAAGAATGGCTGCCATCAGCGCCATTGCATATTTTATTGTACCAAGCTTTTGGCTGGAAAGCGCCTCAGTTTGCCCATTTGCCTCTTTTATTAAAGCCAGAGGGAAATGGTAAGCTGTCCAAAAGAGACGCGGATTTAGGTGGTTTCCCGGTATTCCCCATGGAATGGACGGATCCAGCGACAGGTGCGGTATCTAAAGGATTTAAGCAAGAAGGCTACCTAAAAGAAGCAACCTTGAACTTTTTAGCTTTCTTAGGTTGGAATCCAGGGACTGAGCAAGAGATGTTTAGTTTGACAGAACTAGCGGATGCCTTTTCTTTAGAACGAATCAACAAAGCAGGTGCGAAGTTTGATGTGAAAAAAGCTCAATGGTTCAATGAGCAATATATTAAGCAACAGGATCCAGCAGCTTTAGCGGCAGATTATTTGCCTAACTTACCTGCAGACCAAGGTTTGGCCTTTGTACAGCTGTTCTTAGATCGCATTACGTTCCCACAAGAATTAGCGGTAAAAGTGGCAGAGTTTCAAGCTCGTCCAGCGATTTACGATGAAGCGGTTTTAGCTTCGAAGTGGAATGCAGACGCGTTGAGCGGATTGCAATTTATTGCACAAGCTTTACCAGGTGTGGATTCGTGGGAGCCAGAAGGTATCAAGCACGCGATTCACGAGGTTTTAGAGGCGAATGGCATTAAGATGGGTAAAGTGATGCAGATTTTGCGCGTGGCTTTGAGTGGAAATGGAGCAGGTCCAGATTTGATGATTTCGATGCAATTATGGGGTAAAGCGGAGGTGATCGAGCGATTGTCCAAAGCTTTGGCGAAATTCCCTGCACTATAAAAGAACATGGCCAAAAAGGACAAAAAAAAGGAATTACCCACTGTTCATCCTGAATTAGCGGGATTTGAAATGAATATCGATTCATTAGGGACCATTACGTCCACTTTAGATCGAGATCGTTTAAACGCCTTTTTGGACAAGCATATGCCCGAGGATAAAAAATTAAAACCGAAAGAAAATGAAGGTTAGTCAAGAGGATGTGAAGAAAATCGCGCATTTGGCTCGATTAGAGATGCCCGAATCCAAGCTAGGGGAGATGCAAGATTCGATTAATAAGGTGTTAGTCTGGATGGAAGCCCTTAATTCGGTGGATACGTCTTCTGTGGAGCCTTTGGTCCATATGACATCTGCTTTAAACCATTTCCGCGAAGATGAGGGTAAAGTGACTTTGGATCGTGCCAAAGCCCTTGCCTTAGGTCCTGACACTAATGATACCTATTTCAAGGTGCCCCAAGTTATCGAATAGCAATCGAATAATTAGCCTATATAGTATTCAATGGCCTTTTTCATTTCTGATTTGCTCACCGGAATGTCATAGCCACAATCGCCAATACCCGTTAACAACGAGAAGCGAACTTCTCCGCCTTTGTTCTTCTTATCCTGTAGCGTTAAGGCAATAATAGCAGGAATTTCAGAGGCCTTCAATTCCACTTTACCATAGGTTTCAAATAAGTATACTTCGATATCCCCTAGTTCCTCCGCGCTGATCAATCCGCGTTGAAAGGCCACAAAGGCCTCCATAATCATTCCCACAGCAATGGCCTCACCATGCAAAATCTTGCGCTTCCCTTGATCTAACAAGAATGTTTCCACGGCATGACCTAAGGTATGTCCCCAATTCAAGATTTTTCGTAATCCTTTTTCGGTCGGGTCTTCAGCCACCACTGCCTTTTTAATTTCAACGGAATGTTCTATGAGATTGGCAAAATCAACTTCCGAGAAATCGATATGGCTTATTTGCTCCCATTTCTCCGCATCGCGAATCAAGCAATGTTTGATGATTTCGGCATAACCTGAAAGCTTTTGCTTTTGTGGAAGACTCTTGATGAAGTCTGGGTCAATTAACACCGTTTTAGGTAAATTGAACACCCCAATATGGTTCTTCAAACCTTGAAAATCTACTCCTAATTTTCCGCCCACACTCGCATCTACTTGTGCTAATAGCGTCGTAGGAATCTGAATAAAGTCGATTCCTCGTTTATAAGTAGAAGCACAGAATCCTCCCAAATCACCGATTACCCCACCACCTAAATTAATCAATAGGCCGTGGCGATCCATATTCGCCTTTGTCATCGCTTCCCATACTTTTTCGCAGGTAGCTAAATGCTTGTTATTCTCTCCAGACTTAATCTGAATCTTGATAAAGCCCTTGGGTAAATACGCTTGAATGAGCGGAAGGCAATGCTTCGATGTTTGCTCGTCCACGAGAACCGCTATTTGCAAATAGGCATTTTGGCTTAAAAAAGCCGGCAAAGAATTTGAAATAGCTGCGATTTCTACTGACATAGGATTTTTTCTTCAATGGATTCCTCAAAATTACCATGATTTTGTGAAAATGGACTATTTTTTGCCTAATTTTGTACCCGCTTGTTAATCCCACAAGATTTACATTTTTTTATGAGAGAAATTCAGTTTAGAGAAGCCTTACGTGAGGCGATGTCAGAGGAAATGCGTCGTGATGCATCTGTTTTTTTAATGGGTGAGGAAGTGGCGGAATACAATGGAGCCTACAAAGTTTCCCAAGGAATGTTAGACGAATTCGGTCCTGAACGCGTTATTGATACGCCGATTGCTGAATTAGGTTTTGGTGGTATTGCTGTTGGTGCTTCTGCGAATGGCCTTCGTCCTATCGTTGAATTTATGACCTTTAACTTCTCTTTAGTAGCGATTGACCAAATCATCAACTCAGCTGCTAAATTGATGTCTATGTCCGGTGGACAATATTCTTGCCCTATCGTTTTCCGTGGACCTACGGGAAATGCAGGCCAATTATCCTCTCAACACTCCTCTAACTTTGAGAACTGGTATGCAAACACACCAGGCTTAAAAGTAGTGGTTCCTTCGAATCCTGCAGACGCAAAAGGTTTAATGAAATCAGCGATTCGTGATAACGACCCGGTGATCTTCATGGAATCGGAAGTAATGTACGGTGACAAAGGTCTAGTACCAGATGGAGAATATTTAATCCCAATCGGTAAAGCAAACATTGTAAAGCCAGGTTCAGCAGTAACTGTCGTAACTTTTGGTAAAATGCTTTCTCGTGTGGTGATGCCAGCAGTTGAGGAATTAGAGAAGCAAGGAATCTCTTGCGAAGTAATCGACTTACGTTCGGTTCGCCCTATTGATTATATCACCGTGGTAGAATCAGTGAAGAAAACGAATCGTTGCGTTGTCGTAGAAGAAGCGAATCCATTATCGGCTATCTCATCTGAGATCGCTTACCACTTACAACGTTGGGCATTTGATTACTTAGATGCACCAGTAGTTCGTGTGAACTCACGTGACTTGCCACTTCCATACGCACCTACCTTGATCGAAGAAATTCTACCAAGCATCGAGCGTACAATCCAAGCGGTTAAAACAGTAACCTATAAGAAGTAATCTTATTCACAGTGCATAAAAAAAGCCAGCGTTTCGTAAGAAGCGCTGGCTTTTTTATGCAGTAGTCAGTAATCAGTATCCAGTGGTCGCTGGTAGCGACTGATAAAAGTTCAAAGTTGGTATCGCCGGTGGCGATTCTTTTGTGAAGTATTTTTCTAGAATTCATCCGCGAAGCGGATGCCATCTCTATGCTTTATTCTTTGTGCTTTATGCTCTACTCTCTACTCTCTACTCTACTGACTACTGTTTACTGGTTACTGGTTACAACACGTAGATAAACCTCGATCCATCCACATCCACGCCTTCTAGCTTGATGCGGCCTTTTCTAGATTCTAAAGCCTCCACCGCCTCTTTAGGAGAATTGATTACCTTATCATTGATCTTAGTGATGACAGAACCTTTCGCAAGGCCATACATTTCAAGACGACCATCTGGCAATACTTCGGCGATTTTTACACCTGAACTTACCCCAAATTTCTTCATTTCAGCAGGAGTCAAGCTCGCAAACTTAGCACCTAAGAATTCTGATTTCGCTGATTCAGGAGAATTGTCGCCTTTTACGATTTCGGTGTTACCGTCTTTGTTCTTCAACGTTACCTTGAATTCTTTTGTAGCACCATCGCGGTTAACCGTTACTTGAATAGCCTCACCTGGACGCTTGCGGCTAACGATCTCCATTAATTTCGCAGATGATTTAGTCTCTACTCCGTCGATCTTCACGATTACGTCGTTGATTTTGATTCCTGCATCTTTCGCAGCTGAGTTTTCAGAGAAACCGCCTACGTACACGCCAGCACTTGTTTTAAGGTCTTTTTCGTCCGCTAATTTGGCATTCACTTCTGAAATTTGAACTCCTAAGAAACCGCGTTGAACGTTACCGTATTTGATTAAGTCGCCTGACACTTTCTTCACGATGCTCACAGGAACGGCGAAAGAGTAGCCGGCAAATTGACCTGTACGAGAGTAGATCGCGGTGTTGATACCGATTAATTCACCTTTTAAGTTCACCAAAGCCCCTCCTGAGTTACCTGGGTTAACCGCCGCATCCGTTTGGATGAAGGACTCTAATGGATTCACGTCTGGGCTATCACGGTCGATGATGTTTTGGCGACCTTTGGCAGAAACGATTCCTGCCGTAACCGTTGACTCTAAATTAAAGGGATTACCCACGGCTAATACCCACTCACCCACACGTAGCGCGTCAGAATCGCCAAAAGTCAAGAAGGGCAAATTCGTTTCCTTGATTTGGATAACCGCTAAATCCGACGATGGGTCAGTAGAAATAACTTTCGCTTTATATTCGCGCTTATCATTTAAGATAACTGTTACCTCAGAAGCTTCCGCCACCACGTGGTTGTTCGTTACAATGTAGCCGTCTGCTGAGATGATTACCCCAGAACCAGACGCTTCTTGCGGTTGTTGCTGTTGTCTACGGCCACCACCACCGAATGGATCTCCAAATCCGAAGAAATCATCGAAAGGGCTCGAGAATTGTTGTTGTCTTTGACGCGTTTCCATTTTCGTCTTGATATGCACCACTGCCGGAGTCGTTTTCTCTGCAGCATAGGTGAATTCCCCCGGATTTCCAGGTACGTTTTGATTGGATACGGAAGTAGTGAAAGCGGAGGGTGCATCCGAGAATCCGGACGAGTTTCCTAAATTAAAAAGAGAATAGGCACCTAAAGTGACTCCACTGGACATTAATGCAATGATCGCATACGACTTAAGCTGATTATTCATTTCCATTTGGCTTTTATAAATTTAAAATTTGTAGTGCGAATTTAAATGAAAATTAGGCTCGAACAACTCCATTAACAAGTTTTAAGAGTTTTAAATCCCAAAGGAAATGGCTAATTTTGTGGTTCATTCGTAAAAACACGTTCAAATGATTTTAAGTGAGCAAGAATTATTGAGGAGACAAAAGCGCCAAGAATTATTGGCGATGGGAATTGATCCTTATCCTGCACAGGAATACCCGGTGAATGTTTATTCTGATCAGATTTTGGCAGAATTCAAGCCGGAGTCTGGAAATTTCCAAGACGTCGTATTAGCAGGTCGCTTGATGGGCTTCCGTATTATGGGCAATGCCTCTTTTGCGGAACTTCAGGACGCGAATGGCCGTATTCAATTGTACTTCCGCCGCGACGACCTTTGTCCAGGCGAGGATAAAACCTTGTACAATACGGTATTTAAAAAGTTACTAGACATCGGTGACATCATCGGTGTAAAAGGATATGTGTTTACGACGCAGATGGGCGAAATCTCTGTTCACGTGCGTGAGTTTACGATTCTCTCCAAAGCCTTAAAGCCACTTCCTGTCGTTAAAGAAGCAGATGGCCAAACCTACGACGCCTTTTCTGACCCAGAAATGCGCTACAGACAGCGTTACGTAGATTTGATCGTTAATCCATCCGTAAAAGACATCTTCATCAAGCGTGCCAAGATTATCTCTACGATGCGTGCGATGTTTGACGAACGTGGTTGGTTAGAGGTGGAAACACCGGTATTGCAAGCGGTACACGGCGGAGCCTCGGCTCGTCCGTTCAAGACGCACCACAATACCTTAGATATGCCTCTTTATTTGCGTATCGCGAATGAATTGTATTTAAAGCGTCTGATTGTAGGTGGTTTTGATGGCGTATATGAGTTCGGTAAAATGTTCCGTAATGAAGGAATGGACCGCACGCACAACCCAGAATTTACCTCCTTGGAATTCTATGTAGCTTACAAGGATTACAATTGGATGATGAACTTAACGGAGTTAATCTTCGAAACAGTGGCGAATCGCCTGCACGGTAAAACCAAAATCGCAGTAGGGGAGAACGAAATCGAATTTGCGGGACCTTATCCTCGTTTAACGATCTCTGGTGCTATCTTGCAGTATTCAGGAGTAGATGTGGATGCCTTGTCAGAAGACGAATTGCGCGCGAAGTGTGTCGAGTTCGGAATGGAAGTAGATAAAGGAATGGGCAAAGGAAAGCTAATCGACGAGTTATTCGGCGAGAAAGTAGAAGCAAACTTGATTCAGCCTACCTTCATCACCGATTACCCTGTGGAGATGTCGCCATTAACGAAGAAGCACCGTTCGAAAGAAGGTTTAGTAGAGCGTTTTGAGTTATTCGTCAACGGAAAAGAAATCGCGAATGCCTACTCTGAATTAAATGACCCAATCGATCAAAAAGAACGTTTCGAAGATCAATTAGCTTTAGCGGAGCGCGGAGACGACGAAGCGATGGCGATGGATCACGATTTCATTCGGTCCCTTGAATACGCTATGCCTCCTACCTCTGGTATAGGTATCGGTATTGACCGCTTAACGATGTTGATGACAAATCAATCGTCTATTCAGGAAGTGTTATTCTTCCCTCAAATGCGTCCAGAAGTAATGAAGGAAGTTGATTCGGAATCAGCTTTCGCGGAAAGAGGTATTTCAGAAGTGTGGATCCCAGCTTTACAAAAGATGGGTATCTTGACTTTAGAAGCCTTAGATGCAGCAAATCCTAACAAAGTATTTAATGACCTAGGTGGAATGCGTAAGAAATTGAAGATTGATGCGGCAATGCCGACGAAGGACGAAGTGACAGCTTGGATTCAAGGATAATCACTTCACCTATATGCATAAAAAAAGCCTTCTGTTAAGAAGGCTTTTTTTATTTCTCTTTAACTAGAGATCAATGTTGCAATTTTATAGGTAAACCTACATATATATTGTAAAATACTGATTTGCTCTAATCAAAAAAACGAAAGAAAAATTAGATTTTCTTTACGTTGATAGCGTTTGCGCCACGCTTTCCGTCAGTAACTTCATAAGATACTGAATCATTTTCGCGGATAGTAACACCTGAAAGGCCAGTTACGTGTACGAAAATGTCTTCACCTGTTTGATCGTCAACGATGAATCCGAAACCTTTCGTCTCGTTGAAAAATTTTACTTTACCAGTTTGCATAAAAAAAATGTTAAAAATATTAATGCCATCCAGACGAAAGTCTTTCAAGCTCTCAAATGTAGAAAGAAAACAATTGCATGCAAGACTTTTTAAATAAATATTCGATTATTTTAAAATATAATTATAATATTCAAATATTATATATAACTATTCTAATTAAGGGTCAATTGCATTTATTTTTGACTAAATTTGTCTGTTCAATTAGTAACCTATGGAAAAGCTTAAATTTTTTGTTGAGAATCAGGCATTTGGCGTTTGTACTCGCTTAGGAGAGAAGTTGAATATTTCCACGAGTAGCATTCGATTGTACTTTATCTACACCTCGTTTATCACGATGGGATCCCCGGTGATTATTTATTTGATTTTAGCTTTTTGGATGAATATCCGTCGCTATTTACGTCAACGTAATAACCCAAGTGTCTGGGATATCTAAAATTTGATTTGATTGAATTTCTTTTTGCCTCGAATGAAATAGTCTGCTAGAATGTTTCCAGTATAACTGTTGATCCAGTTTTTCTGAACAGTGGACGATTTTGGTTCGAAGAATAAATAGCGATAAAAGCCATAATGGGCCTTTAATATGGCTAAAAAGGAGCCTAGCTTTCCTTCTGTTAGAAATTTTATACCCGCAATTCCATCCAAAATCATCCGAATGAAAATAGTCGAGAAGCGTTTAGAAGGCTCTAAATTTTTATAGAGTAAAATTAAGTTGTTGCGGAAATTCAGGTAGGTTTTGAAAGGGTTCTCTTTATGCAATGTTCCGCCTCCTACATGCAATACTTCACTTTCTGCTATAGCTGCTACCTTATAACCAGCTCTTTGCATTCTCCAGCAAAGATCAATTTCCTCCATGTGGGCAAACAAATAGGCGTCTAATCCTCCTACTAAATTAAAAACGGAAGCGCGAACCATCAAACAAGCACCAGTGGCCCAGTTTACAATAGATGTTTTATATTGTCCTTCGTTTTTTTCAAGCGTATCGAATAGGCGCCCGCGGCAGAAAGGGTATCCATAAGCATCCCAAAATCCACCCGCGGCTCCTGCGTATTCAAAATACTCCGGTTTTTGATAGTCTAGTAGAAATGGCTGTGCCGCAGCAACTAAAGGATTGGCTTCGAAGTAGGCCACTAAAGGTTGTAACCAATTCTTGCGTGGCGCAATATCAGAATTCATCAGCACGAAATAGTCCGCTTTTATTTGGCCTAATGCAAAATTATAGCCGCCCGCATAGCCGAGATTTTCAGCCCAAGAAAGCACGGAAACACTGGGAAAATCAGAGGCTAATAAGGCCAAAGAATCGTCTGAAGAGCCATTGTCTGCTACATAAATCGCCGCATCCTGGGTATTCTCAAGGACAATAGGCAAGAAGTCGGCTAAGAATTTCCGACCATTGTAATTTAAAATAACGACGGCGACAGACATAGTGCAAAGGTAATCGAAATCAATCAAATTAGAATTTCTTTCAGAAAGATGTATTTTTGTCACTTCATTAACAATCCAATACCGTATGTGGTCAAGTTTTTTTCGCAAGAAATCCATCGATAAAATTATTTCAGATCAATTAGAGATTGAAAGCATTGAGGGGAACTCGATGGATCGAAATCTGGGAGTGCGCGATTTGACCTTTATGGGTGTGGCAGCTATCATTGGCGCCAGTATCTTCTCAGCTATTGGTCAGGCTTCTGCGAATGGCGGTCCAGCGGTATCGATGTTATTCGTGTTTACGGCGATGGCCTGTATGTTTACGGCCTTCTGTTATGCGCGTTTTGCGGCTACCGTACCTATTTCTGGTAGCGCCTATACCTATGCTTATACGAGTTTGGGGGAGATTGTAGCCTGGATTTTGGGTTGGAATTTGCTGTTAGAATATGCCATTTCGAACGTTGCAGTGGCCATTTCGTGGTCTAAATATTTTGTAGATTTGTTAGAAGGCTTGGGAGTGCATGTGCCAGAGTTTATGACGATGGATTATTTGTCTGCAAAAAGAGCTTTTACTGAAACGACTTCAGTCTTAGCATCCGGCGAGAAATTTGAAACTTTATCTGTTAATCTCCGAGAAGGTTATACGGCCTACCAATCGGCTCCTACCATATTCGGCTGGCATTTTGTGGCTAACATTCCGGCACTTTTGATCACGGTAGCCATTACTTATTTGGTCTACATTGGAATTAAAGAATCAAAAAATACGAACAATATCCTCGTGATATTGAAGCTATTGGTCATCATGATCGTAGTGGGAGTGGGTGCTTTTTATGTGCAGGTAGAGAACTGGACGCCTTTTGCGCCTAATGGAATTTCAGGGGTATTGAAAAGTGTGGCGGCCGTTTGTTTTGCCTATATCGGGTTTGATTCTATTTCTACCACCGCAGAAGAGTGCAAGAACCCGCAACGGGATATTCCCAAAGCGATGATGTATGCCTTAATCATTTGTACAGTCCTATACGTTTTAGTTACTTTGGTCTTAACGGGTATTGTGCCATCTGAAAATTTAGCTGGAATTGAGGATCCTTTGGCCTTTATGTTTATGCAAGTCGGCTTGCCAGGAGTCGCCGGAATCGTAGCGGCGAGTGCGGTCATTGCCTTAACCTCTGCTTTGCTTGTCTATCAATTAGGTCAGCCACGTATTTGGATGACGATGTCACGTGATGGGTTATTGCCAAAAGCCTTTTCTCGCATTCACCCCAAATACCGAACCCCATCTTTTTCCACGATTATGACGGGTGTTTTAGTAGGTGTTCCTGCCTTGTTCGCAAACTTAGAGGAGGTGATCAATTTAAGTAGTATCGGAACGCTGTTCGCTTTCGTATTAGTTTGTGGAGGGGTTTTAGTGTTAGATCTTGATCCAGAAAATCAAAAGAAGTCTAAATTCAAAATCCCTTACATCAACTCAAGTTATTATGTGGGTTTATCACTTATTATAGCGATTGGGCTTATTTCGTATTCAGGCGTAAATCTAGGTGAATGGTTACAAGGATTGTATACTGGTGAAGCAAAGGCGGATCACTTTATTATGTTCGGGTTCTTCCTCATCTGGTCTGTGATGGCCTTCTTTAGTGTGACCCAAAAGTTGTCTTTAATTCCTGTCTTGGGATTATTAGTTAACCTGTATCTGATGACTCAAATGGGTTCGACGAACTGGGAGCGTTTTATGTACTGGTGCTTGGCGGGGGTGTTGATTTATTTTGGGTATAGTTATCGGAAGTCGAAGTTGAATGTTAATAATAGAGCATAGATTATAGAGTAGAGAGTATAGACGGTTTTACTTCGGACTCTTTTCCTTCGGACTTAAACAAAAAAGGGAGCATTTGCTCCCTTTTTTGTTACCATATCTCTGCTCTATACTCTCTTATCTCTAATCTCGATTTCTTCCACCCAACAAATTCAAATAATAAAGCAACTGCGCTAACATACCTAACGCGGCGACTACATAGGTCATCGCGGCCCACCAAAGCGCATCTTTCGACATCGCATATTCGGTAGGTGTTACGATTCCTTTTTCTTTGATCCAATTCAAGGCTCTATTCGAAGCATCGAATTCAACCGGTAGCGTAACGAAGCTAAATAGGGTAGCCATCGCAAATAGGGCCACTCCAACAGCTAGCAGGGTGCTATTTCCAGTCGAGTACAAGACCATCATTCCAATCATCAATAAGATGGGCATGAATCCATTGGCGATACTAAGCATGGGAACCATCGAGCTGCGGAATTGTAAGAAAGCGTAGGCTCTCGCATGTTGAACCGCATGACCGCATTCGTGGGCAGCCACAGCCGCTGCGGCCGCATTTCTACCATGGTACACATCCGCACTCAAATTAACCGTTCTATCTGCCGGATTATAGTGATCTGTTAATTGGCCTTCTACTGAAATGATGCGGACATCTGAGATGCCGTGGTCAGCGAGCATTTGCTGAGCGATTTCTTGGCCGGACAAATTACTCTGTAATGGGGTTTGAGAATAGGTTTTAAACTTTGATTTTAGTCGCCATGAAATAAGCATACCTGCGACTCCGAAAATGATGGCAATGAAATACATAGTTTTATTGTTTAAGTTTTTGAATGATTTTAGTAGTGGAATAATCGGGCACTAACGCAATGGTTTTTACTTCGCCGCCGGCTGCCATCACTTCTTTGGCCCCCACAATCGTCTCAATGGTATAATCATTACCCTTTACGAGCACGTCTGGACTGAGGGATTGAATGAGTTCTAAAGGCGTGGGCTCCCCAAAAATAATGACCATCGAAACAAAGCCCAACGCAGCGATCAATCGGGCTCTAGCATATTCAGCATTCACCGGTCTTTCGACTCCTTTCTCTAGGGTACGAACCGAGGCATCTGAGTTAACGGCTACGATCATTTGAGTGCCAAATTCACTAGACTTTTCCAAATAATCCACGTGGCCTAAATGCAAAATATCGAAACATCCGTTCGTAAAAACGACTTTATCTCCGTTTGCTTTCCATTTTTTGCGGAGTTCGATTCCTTGGGCTAATGTGACAATTTTATGTTCAGATCTGTTTGACACGTGCGCTAATTTTGGGTAAAAATAAGGTTAAAATAAAACTAAATCCACCCAATAACAACAGGGTAATCATTTGAGTTCCGTGAAAAAAGGTAGCTAACATAAAGCCATCTTTATAAGCAAGTGAATAGAATACAAAAGCTGAGGCCACTAAACTGTGGTAAGCGCCAATTCCCCCTTGCGTAGGTGTGGCCATTCCAAAGGTGCCCATCACTAAAACGGTTAATGCCGCACTTATGCCTAGGTTTTCGCTGATGGGAAATGCTAGAAACAAGGTGTAGGTACTTAAATAATAGCACAACCAAATGCCTACACTGTAAACGATAAATTTGCCAGGTTGAGCTAAGTGGCGAATACTTCCAATGCCAGCGACCCATCCTAAAATCATTTTGCCCACTTTGGAATCTGCTCCTGCTTTTTGGAGAAAATCTTTAAACTTCCATAACACTCCTAAGCCGATTAAGCCTAGAATAGATGCCGTGATAATTAAGGTGCCGGATGGTAAATGCAAGGTAGGGAACAAGCTGTTTTGTAAGGGTTCCCACTCCACTAGAAAGGTGATCCCCACTAACACAATTAGGCTCAATAGATCCACAATTCTTTCAGTGATTACGGTGCCAAAAGATTCTTCAAAGGGGATTTCTGCCGTTTTTTGCAAAGACCCGCAACGAGAAACTTCACCTAAGCGGGGTACTAGAAAATTCGCAAAATAACCGATTAATACGGCTGAAAATGTGCGTAAAGTACCCGGCTGATAGTTCATGGCGCCCAATAATTGCTCCCAACGCAGAGCACGCAAAAGGTGCGACAGGATCGATATGACCACGGAAACGGCCACCCAATTGTAGTCGGCTTGCTGGAAGGCAGTTAGGATGTCATTCCAGTGCAACTGGCTTTTGGAAAAGGCCCAATACAGTAATCCTACAGCCAATAAACTAGAAATAAGGTATTTTATAATGGATTTCAGCATCTGGTTCTTCTTTCAACAGGCAATTTAAAGACCTTTCATTGTATATTGATGGTGGTAATCCGATTATTTTTTTGTACTTTTGTAATGTTTTTTGGGGTAATTTTCCCCTAAGTAATCAATTTAGAATGGCCAAATTACGTATTCTTTACGTTTCAAGTGAGGTAGATCCTTTTCAAAACACGTCAAAAATTGCTGATTTCGTACGCGCTCTTCCTACTGCTATGCAGGAGAGAGGGATGGAAATTAGAATTTTAGTGCCACGATTCGGTTCGATCAATGAGCGTAAAAACCGATTGCACGAAGTGGTTCGTCTTTCAGGTATTACCATTCCAATGGGTGAGGAAGAAAAGCCTTTGACCATTAAAGTAGCGAGTATTCCGGCTGCGAAATTACAAGTATACTTCATCGATAACGAAGATTATTACCAACGTAAATATGTGTTAACTGACAAGGAAGGCGCATTTTATCCAGACAATCACGAGCGTGCTATTTTCTTCTGCAAAGGGGCTTTAGAGACGGTTGTGAAGTTAGGTTGGGCTCCAGATATCATTCACTGTAATGATTGGATGTCTAGTTTAGTGCCTTTGTATATCTCGACTCATTACCAAAATCACCCGATCTACAAGGATTCGAAAACTATTTTCTCTCCACACAATTCTGCCTTTGATTTTACGTTTGAATCAGACGATTTGATCGAAAAAGTGAAGATCGGAGATTTAGACGAAGCACATTTAGGTAGCTTAGCAGGTGGAAATTACGAAGCATTTATCAAGATAGGTGCAGAGTATGCAGACAAAATAGTTTCTTTAGTAAATGCGGATAACAGCCGTATTCAAACGATTATTGATGAATATCAACATAAAACCTCTCAAAACATTGCCGACAATGACCTCGATTTCTTCGAAAAAACGTACTTGGAAATGTCCGGCAATTAAATGGGTAGGAATTCTTTCCTTATTCCTTGCTTCTTGTGATACACCTAAAGAAATTGGAGACGATTTATTTAGTGTGGAAGTAGGTTTGAATTACTCAGATACAATCACGATTAAATCGTCGACTGTACTGATTGATTCGATCTATACAGGGTCGCCTAATACGTTATTAGTTGGGTCTTACAATCATCCGGTGCTAGGTTTATCGGAATCAGCTGTTTATACCCAGGTATCTAGTATCGATACTCTTTTTGCAAAAGCTACGTCAGTTTACGATTCATTAACCTTGCGTTTGGCTTATTCTGGCTACCAAGGAGATACAACAAAAACGCAAACACTAAGCATATACCGTTTATTAGATAGCTTAAATAGGGGGACGGATTATTTTGCGAGTTCTTCTGTTCGTTCAGATGCAGCTTTGTTAGGTAGACATACCTTTGCCCCTCGTCCTATTCGAACGAAAGCGATGAATGGTGATTCTGTTCGCTATGACACCTTGCGTTTTCGGATGTCGGATACCTTTGGTCGTGAATTATTGAGTAAATATGCAGAAACAACGGTTGCTGCGGGTGGTAAAGGGTTTAGAGATTATTTTCCGGGTATGTTGTTTAAATCTTCTGGTTCCACTTCTGGAGCTATGATTGGTTTCAACCCAGGCTATTCTCGTATGACCTTGTATTTCCATAATCCGGGTGATACGACTAAGTATTATATGGATTATTATTTCAGCTTATCGAATGCGCTTTACCCTGAATTATTAGCTCGTTTTAACCAGATTAAGTCGACCAAAACAGGAGCTTTAGCCGCCCTTCAAAACCCAGGAAATATCGTTTCTTCAACCGCAACTAGTGGTATCACCTATATCCAGGCGGGTACAGGAGTAGCCACTAAGGTAGAATTTCCGTATTTGCTTAATTTAAAAGGTAATCGAAATGTGGCTGTGAATAAGGCTGAATTAGTGTTAACTGCTGCTGATAATATCGATCTTCAACAAACAATTGGGCAATTGTCTATCGTAGAAACAAATTCGACTAATCGAACGCTTCGGAATAGTTATGGTTTGAAGTATTTGCTTTCTGAAGGTGGTACGAGTGTGATTACCTCAGCAATCGATCCTAGTTCGAAGTCGTATACTTTTAATGTGACTACAGCCATTCAATCGCTATTAGTGGGTAAACAAGCCAATACAGGCTGGCTGATTACTCCAGCATTAACTGCTAACTCCGCTGGTAATACGAGAATCATCAATGAAAGTACGCGTTTTGTACCTCTTCAGGCGATGAAAGCTCGTTTGAAGATCTATTATTCTTATATTGCCAAATAAACTCCGGCAAATATGGCGAATCTACGGGTAAGCTTAGTTCAAACCGATTTAGTTTGGGATGATCCTGCCGCTAATTGTGCGCAGATAGAGGAGAAATTATCCGACTTAGCCGGTAAAACAGACGTAATTGTTCTACCTGAAATGTTTGCCACCGGCTTTTCAATGACGCCTACTGGCGCTGAAATAGGCAAGGGTCCCGCACTTCAGTGGATGCAATTGCAAGCAAATCGCTTAGGGGCTTTGGTCATAGGTTCCCTTAAGGTAAAACAACAAAATGCTTTCTTTAATCGGCTTTATGCCGTTCAGCCTGATGGTGCTTTCACCTCGTATGACAAGCGCCATTTGTTTCGAATGGGAGCAGAGCACGAGTTTTATCAATCAGGTGACAAGCAGGTAATTGTTTCCTACAAGGGTTGGAACTTAGCCTTATTTATTTGCTATGATCTTCGGTTTCCTGTTTGGTCACGCAATGTGGGAATGGCCTATGATGCGGCCATTTATGTAGCGAATTGGCCTGCTCCGCGTGCTAATGCTTGGAGAACGTTGTTGCAAGCAAGAGCCATTGAGAACCTGTCTTATGTGATAGGAGTGAACCGGGTTGGAATAGATGCGAATGCCCTAGATTATGTGGGGGATTCTTTGCTAGTTGATTTTAAAGGAGCTCTTCAGCTCGATTTAGCATCGCAGGATCAAATTTTGACGTGTGAATTATCGGCAACTGAATTAGTAGAATTTAGGGCGAAATTCCCTGCGCATTTAGATGCAGATTCGTTTAACTTGTCTTCTCTTTAAAGAATTGCTCTAAATCCTTGATTTCCTTCATAGAGCTATCGCTCACTAGTTTACCTTGGTTAATTAATAAAACACGGTCACAAATAGCTTCTACCTCAGATAGAATATGGCTGGAGAATAAAATGATGCGGTCTTTTTGCAGACTTTTGATTAAGTCGCGAATTTCATCGCGTTGGTTCGGATCTAAGCCACTTGTCGGTTCATCTAAGATTAGTAATTTCGGGTCATGTAAGATGGCTAGAGCAATGCCTACGCGTTGTTGATATCCTTTAGAAAGTTCTTGTATTTTCTTATGTGCCTCTTTTTCAAGTCCAACCCACTCGATGACTTCTTGAATTCGCTTGTCCAGATGCTGGAGTTGGTGGATGTTTCCGATAAAGGCCAAAAACTCCCGCACATACATTTCTGGATACAGTGGGTTGTTTTCAGCTAAATAACCAATCTGCTTTTTGAGGGCAATTTCTTGTTCTTGCGGATCATTTCCGTCGATGGTAACGGAACCTGATGATGGCTGGATAAGTCCTAAAAGCATTTTCAAGGTCGTCGATTTTCCTGCGCCGTTGGGTCCTAGAAATCCCACGATTTGGCCTACTTCTAAACGGAAATTTAGGTCTTGGACGGCGGGTTGATTTCCGTAGCTTTTAGAAAGATTTTTTACCTCGATGAACATATTAACAAAGGTAGTCAAAAAGGGAATTATTTCGTGTAACTTTGTGTTTCTGATTCAAATGCCTACAAAATGCTAGATAAAATTCGCTTAGATCGTATAGAAGATGCCTTGGAAGATATTCGTCAAGGTAAAATAATTATAGTCGCAGACGATGAAGATCGGGAGAACGAAGGCGATATGATTTGTGCCTCAGAAGCGATCACGCCTGAAATAGTCAATTTTATGATCAAGGAGGCGCGCGGTTTGATGTGTGTTTCTTTAACAGATGAGCGTTGCCAGGCATTGGGTCTAGAGATGATGGTGAATCAGAATACGACCTCCCATGAGACGCCGTTCACCGTTTCAGTCGATTTACTAGGCAATGGTTGCACCACAGGTATTTCAGCTCAGGATCGGGCCAAAACCATACAAGCACTAGTGGATCCCGCTACTCAGCCAACCGACTTAGGAAGACCTGGCCATATTTTTCCTTTAAAATCGCGTTCAGAAGGCGTTTTACGTCGCACAGGACATACGGAAGCTTCGATGGATTTTGCTCGTCTAGCGGGCTTTAAACCCTCAGGTGTATTGATCGAAATCTTGAACGAAGATGGCAGTATGGCGCGTTTGCCTGACTTAAGGGTCATCGCTGATAAGTTTGATTTGAAATTAGTGACGATTAAAGATTTGATCGAATACCGTTTGGCGAAAGAGTCTCTGATTAAAAGAGAAATCGGTGTGAATATGCCTACGGAATGGGGATCTTTTGAATTAGTGGCTTTCAAACAAATCAATACAGGAGATACCCATTTAGCCTTGATTAAAGGAAGTTGGGAGAAAAACGAACCTGTAATGGTGCGTGTACATAGTTCTTGTGTGACGGGAGATATTTTTGGTTCTTGCCGCTGCGATTGCGGAGAACAATTGCACGCTGCGATGGAAATGGTGGAAAAAGAAGGGAAAGGCGTGATTTTATATATGTTCCAAGAAGGCCGCGGAATCGGTCTAATCAATAAGTTGAAAGCGTATAAATTGCAGGAGCAAGGCCGAGATACAGTAGAAGCGAATCTAGAACTTGGCTTTGCAATGGATGAGCGTGACTACGGCGTAGGTGCCCAAATTTTACGCGACCTAGGCGTCCAAAAGATTCGATTAATCTCTAATAATCCGAAGAAAAGAGCGGGCCTAATGGGCTACGGATTAGAAATCGTTGATTCGATCGGAATTGAGATTCCTGCAAATCCACATAATAAGAAGTACTTGGAAACGAAAAGAGATAAAATGGGGCACGCGATTCGCTAGAATCACGTGCCTATTATTTTATTGATTCCCTAGGATGATCGGGGCACTTTTGCCACCCATAATGATCACTTTTGCGTTAGGGGATTTTGCTAATTCTTTCTGGGCAATAATCGACTCATATTGCAATTGCTTGTCGCTTAGACCTGTCGATAAAATCTTCTGGTAATCCGCGATACCCTGCGCTTCTACGCGCTTTCTCTCTGCTTCTTGCTTCTCTTTCTGTAACACGAATTGCATCTTTTGCGCATCTTGTTCCGCATTGATTTTTGACTCAATAGTGGTCTTAACTGAGGTAGGAAGGTTGATGTTGCGAATCAACAATTGCTCTAATACTAAACCTCTTTTCTTGAAATTCTTCTCAATGTCTGAGTATATGCGTTGTTGGAATTCATTGCGCTTCAAAGAGTAAAGGGCCACTGCATCGTAATAAACCGCATTGTCGCGAATCATCGTACGCGTAATAGGACGAACTACTTTGTCTTTGTAATCTTCACCTATCTCCCGTAACACGCGTGGTGCTTCCGATGGAATGATGCGAAATAGAACCGTCAAATCGACCACCACTTCTAATCCGTCTGCTGTTAATACCCGGATGGCATCATCACCGGCTTTGTCTCCTTCGTCGTGGACGCTGGACATGGTGTAGTTTTGGGTTTTGGCATCAAATACCACCACTTTTGCTAAGGGATTTACCACATTAAGTCCGCTATTTAAGGTGGAGGTTTGTACTTTACCAAAGACACTTTGGACCCCTACTTCGCCTGCGTCTACTTGTACAACAGCTGAACTGGTTAGTCCCAGAATGGCAAAAACGGCTCCTACGACTTTTAAGGTTTTACTGTATTTCGAAAATACTAAATTGGGGTTAGAGATCGCATTTCCGGCGATAAATAACAAAATACCTAGGAAGATGAAAAACATAGTTTTTTGATTTAAATGTCATCAAATTTATCATAAAGTATTCAATAATCCCTAATTTTGAATATGATTGAAATCAAGGGTTTATCTAAATCTTTTAACGGTCGTGTAGTGCTCGATGACATTAATGCGAATTTCCAACCTGGAAAGACGAATATGGTGATCGGGGGAAGTGGTACGGGTAAATCTGTTCTACTAAAATGCATGATTGGGATTTTGGTTCCAGAACAGGGTCAAGTGCTGTATGATGGACGTGATTTTTTAACGGCTCATCAAGATGTAGTGAAGGAAATTCGCCGCGAAATGGGCGTTCTTTTTCAAGGAGGAGCCCTTTTTGATTCCAAATCTGTTTTAGAAAACGTTCGTTTCCCACTAGATACCCTTACTTCCCAAACGCTCGAAGAGAAAAACGCGCAGGCGATGCTTTGTTTGCAACGCGTGGGTTTGGAGAATGCGGCGCTTTTAATGCCATCAGAGATTTCTGGCGGGATGAAAAAGCGGGTAGGTATTGCGCGTGCCATTGTTATGAATCCGAAATATTTGTTCTGTGATGAGCCTAATTCAGGATTAGATCCATTAACGGCAGTGAAAATTGATTATTTAATCCAGGAAATCACGCAGGAATACAATATGACCACCGTAGTCATATCGCATGATATGAATTCGGTGATGCGGATGGGGGAATCGATTATCTTTTTGAAGGAGGGTAAGAAAATTTGGGAGGGGAATTCGGAGACATTTCACCATTCAGGCGTGCCTGCTTTAGAGGAGTTTTTATCTACTAAATTATTTTAATATGTTTTCTCTACGTGGGTATAATACGTTTGGGATTGAGGCGGAAGCTCGTCAATTCGTAGAGATTAGTTCGATTGATCAATACGTTTCTATTCGTAAATCAGGGGAATACGCGCATTTGCCTCATCTTTTTTTAGGGGGTGGGAGTAATGTGTTGTTGACCAAAGCTCAGGAGGCGCTTGTCGTTAAAATTTCTATTCCCGGTATTTCCGTTTTGAAGGAAGATGCTGATTATGTATGGTTGAAAGGTGGTGCAGGGGTAGTTTGGGATGAATTTGTTCAATATGCTGTGAATCAAGGCTGGTCTGGATTGGAGAATTTATCCCTGATTCCAGGTACAGTGGGTGCGGCTCCGATGCAAAATATCGGCGCTTACGGCGCGGAAATTAAAGATACATTTGAGTCATTAGAAGCCTTGAATCTTCAAACTTTAGAACTCGAAGTGTTTGATGCCAAAGCGTGTGCTTTTGGCTACCGTGAAAGCTTCTTTAAGCGCGCAGGGAAAGGCCAATACCTCATTAGCTCTGTGACGTTTAAGTTATCGAAGAAACCTTCAGTTAAAACGTCTTATGGAGCAATTCAGGAGGTTTTAGCGGCAAAAGGAATTGCACAGCCAACTATCCGGGAGGTAGCTGATGCTGTTATTGAAATTCGCAAAAGTAAATTACCTGATCCGAAAGAAATTGGTAACTCCGGTAGTTTCTTTAAGAATCCGACCGTTTCAGCCTCTGAGGCTTCACGCTTATTGGTTCAATTTCCGGGTATCCCGAATTATCCTGTAGAGGGTAGTACGGATGTTAAGTTTCCTGCTGGTTGGTTCATCGAAAAGGCTGGTTGGAAAGGCTTTAGAAGAGGGGATGCAGGGGTGCATGCGAAGCAAGCACTCGTTTTAGTGAATTATGGAGAGGCGACTGGTGGAGAGATTTTGGCCCTATCAGAAGAAATTAAGCAATCAATTAAAGACACCTTCGGCGTTTCATTAGAGACCGAAGTAAATATTTTATAATATGACATTACCTACTTTAGATAATTTAGGCAAAGGCCCCTTCTTTTTGATGGCAGGATCTTGTGCGATTGAAAGCAACGATTTAGCTTTTGAGATTGCGGAAAAAATCGATGGAATCACCAAGTCGATGGGCATTCCCTATATTTTCAAAGGTTCGTATCGCAAAGCTAATCGTACCAAAATCGATTCTTTTACTGGTATTGGTGATATAAAGGCATTGGAGATTCTACAAGCGGTAGGTAAACATTATTCCTTACCGACGGTGACGGATATTCACGAAAGTGCAGAAGCAGCCATGGCAGCGGCTTATGTTGATGTTTTGCAAATTCCCGCTTTCCTTTGCCGTCAAACTGATTTATTAGCCGCTGCTGCCCAAACAGGCAAAGCCGTGAATATCAAAAAAGGTCAGTTCATGTCTGGTGCATCGATGCGTTTTGCCGTGGAGAAAGTATTACACGAGAATCCAGAGGCGGTTGTTTACTTGACGGATCGTGGGAACTCGTTTGGTTATGGAGATCTAGTAGTGGATTACCGTAATCTTCCGGAGATGTCAGCGATGAATGTCCCAGTTATCATGGATTGCACACACTCCTTGCAACGTCCGAATCAAACGACGGGTGTAACAGGTGGACAACCTGCTTTGATTGAAACCATTGCAAAAGCAGCCATCGCTGTAGGTGCAGATGGAATCTTCATCGAAACACACCCGAATCCTTCGGTAGCAAAATCAGATGGCGCGAATATGCTTCCATTAGATCAATTAGAAGGTCTTTTGGAGAAACTATTGCGCGTTCGCGAAGCGATCGTTTAATGCATTTTATAGCTGATTTGGAGGGTGATATCGGTTTTGGTATTCCCTTCAATGGCATCTAAGCCAGATCCTACTTCCGTGCGATCTTGGTATTGAATCCTTGCATATTTAGCGGCTATGGCTATTTCTCTGTTCCATTGATAGGCCATCACCACTGTTGTCTTGATGGCTTTACCCGCATAGGCCGGTAAAAGGAAAGAATAGGGGACGCCAGGTTCATAAGCATAATTTCGCGTGTCATAACTGGGCGTATTGATAAAGGCGAAACGTCCTTGTACATTCCATTTGCCCTGATCCCATTTCACATCTTGTAAAAGTAAATATCCGATTTCAGAGCCTAAAGCAGAGGCCATCGCGCGTACGTGAAAGTCCCAGGATTTGATGGCGATGAAATGCCCATCCAAGCTGATTTGAATTAGGTCTTTCTCCTCTTTTCGCGTCCATTTGCCTTGAATGAATCCGCGGGCGCTATGCCTTTTTTCCCACTGCAAGCGGCTAAGGAATTCCCAGCCAAAGGTATTAGAGGCTACAACTTGGTATTTAGGCCCTGGGAAGCAAAAATAATCGACATACGAGCTTAACTTCATTCGCTTGTTAATTTGGTAACCTAGGCCTAGGAATAGGCCCCATTCGTTTAGATTTTCTGAGTTTTCAGAAAGCCCATTCGATTTTGGACTAAAATAGCCCGCCGAATAGTGTCTGAATAGATAAGAGGCATCTAATTTCTTCGATAGGGAGGTGGCTGCGGATTGAATGAGGGAATATTGTCTATTGCCTGAAGTCGCAAATTCTCCTACCATTCTGATGTTTCTAAAGGGGTATTGAAAGCTAATTGAATAGTTCTGTAATTTGTTTCCAGACCACTCGGGTTGTTTGTATCCAATGCCGATAGGTTTAGGCAAGGACCATAGTGTATAAACCCCGTTTAACTGGAGGACGAGTGGAATACTCAAAGGAGAATAGGTAATGTTTGCGCCAGTGGTTTTCTCTTGCATCGCGTCTTTATGACTGATTTCTGAGCTCGTTCGATGGAAGCCATCTTCGACCCTCGTTCGCAAATAGGTTTTACCTATTGAGTCGATTCCGGTGGTGGCATCCAAGTTTCGGTATGACGCAAAAGTTTGAATTCGAAGAAATTCCGTGAGTTTTAGGGTGAAATTGATTCCTTGGTAATAACCATATTCTACGCTGGAACTGTAGGCTAAACCGCCTAGATTGAATTTTTGGGTAGCTTTTATGCTTTCAAAACTCTTGCCTAAGGAGAAACCTCCAGACTGAACAAGCCCTTGACCCCATTGGTTAATGAAGTCGCCTAGGATGACTTTCTCCAAAATCCCTTTGGATTTAAACTCGACAAAACCACTACTAAAGTCGCTAAGGTCTTTCTCTCCCGCATCCTTTTGCAACAGAAACCCCATCCGAAGGTTCGCATTTAATTGCCCCCTGTAGCGTAGTGTTTGATTCGTTCGATCACCCACATAACGGGTCTTGCTTCGGAGATCAGGATCTGTAAAACCTTTTTTTGTCTCAGCGGTCCAATCCGTTTTAAATAAGATCTGATGGGTCGATGAGTTTGGTTTCCACCAGCGGGGATTCATCGGATGGCAAATGACATAGTCGTGAATTCGGCGCAAAAATGCTAGATCCCAAGCCGGAATGGTTTGTAATTCCAAGATGGATTGAAAAGTGCCTATTTGTTTGCGGAAGGCAATAAACGCAGCGATTTGATCTGAGCTGAATAAGAGAGAGGATTGAAGCTCTGTTTCAGAAACTACATTAATGTTCAGCGGATTCGCAAGGTAATAGTCGAAGCTAGATTGCTTTTCCTCTTCCTCTTGTGTGGAAATTTGGGCGAAACAGGCCAAGGATATCAGCAAAAGTAAGAGTGTTTTCAAGGGATTAATTTTCCTTGAAATTACCTGTTGCTTGAGGTTTAATGCGGTTTAAAACTGATAATGAAAATCAGTTAGTTGAACTTTCGTTCGATGAGTTGGTGCAGTTCTTCCCAGATAGCTTCGTTTTCTGCTTGACGATAGTCTGAATAACGTTCTAAGAGCGCTTGAGACCATGTTTCAGCTTCGGCTTCATTATCAATAAATTGAATCAAAGATTCTAATTGTGCTATATCACCACGGAAAATCTCTTGAAGGTATTTGATACGTTGGTGAAGGCTGATCGTGTCAGCGATGCGTTGAGTCATTTGCGATTCGACTTTGGACTTCAAAGAATCCGATGAACCGCTTAATAAATCCTTTAGTCGAGTGAATTCTTCTTCTGAGGAATCTTCTAGGCTTTCTGGTGCTTCAAAATAAACCTCTGTACTCAATAAATCGAAGGGCTCTGCTGGCATTTCTGCTGCGGTATAATCAGTTGAAGCGGATGTTTCTGCTGCGGTATAGGAGGCAACTGGTGCCTCATAAGTCGGCGCATCCGACACAGGTGCCTCGTAAACGGGAGCATCCGGCGCCTCATATGAGTTCAATAAATCCGCAAAACTAGGCTGTGGCACATCCTCGACAGGAACTGCCAGGCTTTCAATCCATGAGCCCCAAATGAATTCAGGCAATGCAACTTGGTACAATAAGGTTTGAGCAATGCCTTCCCATTTCTCTAAAAAGCGTGGGCTAGACCACGGGAAATTAGGGAAATTTTCTTGTGCGCGGGCTGAGTTTAGTTGAGTTAACAGTTCCGCTTGAATGACTTCAATGATAGGAGTGGGAACCTCCCAGGCTAATACCTCTTGAAATGTGATTGATTCAGGTGAATCATTCCAGTATTGCAAGAATATATTAGGTGCCATAGGTGTTGATTATTTAATGTCTAATTGTTCGGAAGCCATTCTAGCGGCTGTTTGTTCTGCTTTCTTCTTCGAATAGCCTTTGCCCTCTGCTATTTTTTCGCCGTCTAAGATGACCAAAGCCGTAAATTCACGGTTGTGGTGTTCTCCCTCTTGATCTAGCTCAAAAGAGACCTTTTTGCCTTCTTTTTGAGCCCATTCAATCAGCATTGACTTGAAGTTCGGGTTGTTTTGTACAACGGCGTCTAGGTCAAAGTATTGCGTGAGAATCTTTTTAATGATGAAGTTTTGGGTGAAGGCAAAGCCTTTGTCTAAATATACCGCACCTACAAAAGCTTCTAAGGCATCTCCGTACATCGATGTGCGGGACATCGCGTTTTTGCGCTGTGTTTCGTACTCGATTACTTTCTCTAAGCCTAATTTGCGGCCAATTACGTTCAAAGATTCACGGCTGACCATACGAGAGCGTATTTCAGTCAAAAAGCCTTCGTCTTTGAAAGGGAATTTTTGGAACAAATACGTCGCCGTAATCATCCCAAGCACAGAATCACCTAAGAATTCTAGGCGTTCATTTGACTCTTTGTAGTTTTCTGCCACACTCTCTTTCGAAGCAGAGGAGTGTAAAAAGGCTAGTCTATATAACGTTAAATTATTTGGACTAGCCCCAATAAGATGTGTAACCGATTTCTTTAAGAATTTCTCTCGTTCGTCTAGTCGAATCGGATCTAACCAGTTTAGGAGAGATTTTACGGCCATATTTGTCTTAGATTTTTCTGAAAATAACCGTTGCGTTGTGACCACCGAAACCAAATCCGTTGCTCAATGCCACGTCAATTTTGCGTGCTTTACCTACGTTTTCCGTCAAGTCGATGCGTTGATCGATTTCTGGATCGCGGTTAAATACGTTGATGGTAGGAGGGACAAATTGATGTTGAATCGCTAATACAGACGCTACCGCCTCTACCGCACCTGCACCACCTAATAAGTGACCAGTCATCGATTTCGTCGAAGAGATAGCTATTTTATAAGCGTGCTCACCGAAACAATCCACGATTGCTTTAATCTCTTGTGGATCACCAATCGGAGTGGATGTTCCGTGTGTATTCACGTAATCAACTTCTTCTGGCTTGATGTTCGCATCTTCTAAGGCATCAATCATTGACAATAAAGCGCCATAACCCTCTGGGTGTGGGGCTGTAATGTGGTGTGCATCAGAAGAGAAACCTCCACCGATTAATTCAGCGTATATTTTTGCGCCACGCGCTTTAGCGTGCTCGTATTCTTCTAAAATCAAGGCACCTGCACCTTCACCTACCACGAAACCATCGCGATCCACGTCATATGGACGAGAAGCTGTTGCTGGATCGTCATTACGAGTAGACATGGCGTGCATTGCGGTGAAGCCACCAACGGATGCAATCGTCACTGGAGCTTCAGAACCACCCGTAACACACACGTTGATACGTCCTGTGCGGATATAGTTGAAAGCATCAATGATCGCGTTGTTCGCTGAAGAACAAGCCGAAACAGTCACGTAGTTAGGACCACGGAATCCGTTGCGGATCGAGATTTGGCCTGAAGATGAATCTGCAATCATCTTAGGGATAAAGAAGGGATTGATTTTCGGGGTTCCGTCTCCTTGTCCGAAATAGATCATCTCGTCTTCAAAAGTCTTCAAACCTCCGATACCTGATCCCCAGATAACGCCTACTTTGTTTTTATTCAAGGTCTCCATGTCAAAATTCGCATCAGCGATAGCCTCATCAGCCGCCACTACTGCGTATTGTGTGAATGGATCCATTTTACGTGCTTCTTTGGCATTGATAAAATCTTCTACCTTGAAGTTCTTTAATTCACAAGCAAAACGAGTTCTGAATTTTTCCGCATCGAATTTCGTGATGGGGCCACAACCGCTAACGCCGTTCTTTAATCCATCCCAATATTCACTAACTGTGTTCCCGATGGGGGTTAGGGCGCCTAAGCCCGTGACAACTACTCGTTTTAACTCCATATTCTTGTTATTTATGAATCTGCTTAAAATAAAAAATGTCAATCAGTCCGAGAAATCCCATGGAAAAATCCACCTGATTACTGTTAACTAATTGACATAATTTTTATGGTTGCTTCGATTACTTTGCGTTCTCTTCCAAATAAGTAATAGCTTGGCCTACTGTTTGGATGTTCTCCGCTTGATCATCTGGAATAGAAACAGAGAATTCTTTTTCGAATTCCATGATTAACTCAACTGTATCTAGAGAGTCAGCTCCCAAATCGTTTGTGAAAGATGCCTCAGGAGTAACTTCTGATGCTTCTACACCTAATTTTTCAACGATGATGCTTTTTACTTTTTCTGCAATATCTGACATTTTAATATTATTTTGGGGTTCAAAAACGATGCAAAGATTAGAATTAAAGTTGAATTTATCAAACAAATTCAATTCTAATTAGCCTGTTCTAGGCTGTTTCCTCTAAAAACAAAGCGATGCAGCCCCTAAAAGGCCTGCGTCGTTGCCTAATAAGGCTTTTTTAATGGTTAATTTTTCCAAATAAGCTGGCGTTAACCAGTAATTTAGCTGCTTCTCCATACTAGGTAAAATAAAGTCGTAAGAGGCTGATAATCCGCCACCTATGAAGATATTTTTGATATCTAGGATACGAATTAAGGAAACTAACATATCTCCTAATAAGGATCCCACTTCATTCCAAATAGCTAAAGCTAATTCATCTCCTTCTTCAGCTCCTACCACTAAGGCTGTCGTTGAAATAGTTCCATCAGCAGGAAGAGACGTTTTTCCAGTGTAGGCAGCACGCATGGCGGTAGCCATTTGTAATAACTCTTTCTTGCCCACATTGCGTTCTAATACTTTACCATCGCGTGAAGGAACGTGACCTGGTTCCATCGCATTGCCATCCCCACCTAAGAAGATTTTACGATCGATGACAGCAGCGCCACCTACTCCTGTTCCCAAGGTAATGAAAACGAAGTCTTCTGGCATGGTAGCCTTCTCTGGAGAGAAATAGAATTCACCTAAAGCAGCTGCATTAGCATCGTTTTCCATAAAGAAAGCGTGCTCTGGAAAGCGCTTCTCCAACATATCAATCATAGGAGATCCATCAATTTCTGGGATAGCTGTGATCTCGATTAAAGTGCGGCGATCCTTCGTTAGGATGCCTGGTAAACCGATTCCCACTTTCTTTACATTCTTGTGTTGGTACAATTGCAAAGCAATCGCATCCGCCAAACGCTCTAAAAAGTGATGAGATTCTCTCCAGGTAGCAGTATCGTAACTTTGAAAATTGTTGATTTGACCTGTGTCTGCGTGGACGATTCCCATTTTAACGCCGGTTCCACCTACATCGATTCCTAAGTATTCTGCTGCTGCCATAAGTTTGATTTATTGAATTACGAAATTGTCGAATTTTGACGTGAATTTCAAATCAAAAGTGGCTCAAGGGTAAATTTGCTCGATTTTTTCAAGGATTTGGGTCACAGCCGGGCAGATTACCGCGTTTTTTGAGGTTAATCCCAAAATCCCCATGATGTTCTTACGGTCGGTATGCGGGTATTCGCGGCAGGCTTTGGGGCGGTGATCGTAGATGCCACATTTGTTGTCCTCTAGATCTAAAAAGGGGCAAGGGGCCTTAGGATAGACCCAATCACCGTCAGAATCTTGTACTAAATAAGCATCCAAGAAAGCAGACGTCTTCATTTTGAACAAATGAGAAACACGTTGGATATCGGTATCATTCCACATCGGACTAGTCGTGCGACAGCAATTGCCGCAGGTCAAGCAATCGGTTTTCTTGAAAACTTCGGTGTGAGCTTGGAAAAATTGCTGATCCAAGTTCTTAGGCTTACGAGCCACTAATCGTTGGATTAGTTTTCTGAAGGAGGGGTCTTTAGTTTTGGCCATGGAAGCAAGAACGGCAGCGAGCCTCGTAAGACTCTGTTTCGCCTAATAAGACGGTTTGTTGTTGCTCCACCTTGCGGTAGGAATAATGAGCGGCTGCTCCGCAGTTCACACATACAGCGTGCACTTTCGTGACGAACTCGGCGATGGCCATAAGTCCAGGCATAGGCCCAAAAGGTTGCCCTTTAAAGTCCATATCTAATCCCGCCACGATGATTCGCTTACCTTGATTCGCTAGGGAATTACATACCTCTACGATGTTATCATCAAAGAATTGTACCTCATCTAAACCAATCACATCGCAATCTCCAGCTAGCAAAAGGATTTCTCCTGAGTTGTTAACCGGTGTAGAACGGATGGAATTTTGATTGTGAGAAACGATATCTTCGTCATGGTAGCGGGTATCTGCCATCGGTTTGAAGATTTCGACCCGCATTTGGGCGATTTTTGCGCGTTTTAAGCGGCGAATCAGTTCTTCTGTTTTACCAGAGAACATGGAACCGCATATCACTTCAATCCAACCAGCAGGTGGATTGCGTTCAGCAGATTTGGAATGGGTAGGTTCTAAAAACAAGGGCGTAAAAAGCCCCTGAAATTGCATCCAGGGGCTATAAATTGAAAATTATTTAGACGAGAATGTCGATGAGAAATATTCGCGGTTCATACGCGCGATGTTCTCAATAGAGATACCTTTAGGGCATTCAGCCTCGCAAGCACCGGTGTTTGAACAAGCGCCGAATCCTTCTTCGTCCATCTGAGCAACCATCGCTTGCGCGCGAGTCGCTGCTTCCACTTTACCTTGAGGTAATAAAGCTAACTGTGAAACTTTAGCAGACGTAAACAACATCGCCGAAGCATTCTTACAAGCCGCTACACAAGCTCCACAACCGATACAAGCCGCTGCTGCGAAAGCCTCGTCTGCGTCATCTTTTGGAATAGGTAGGTTGTTTGCATCTTGCGCATTACCTGTGTTCACTGAAACGAAACCTCCTGCTGCAATAATACGGTCAAAAGAAGAACGGTTCACTACTAAGTCCTTAATCACTGGGAACGCACTCGCTCTCCAAGGCTCTACCGTAATTGTTTCGCCATCTTGGAACGAACGCATGTGAAGCTGGCAAGTTGTCACACCACGGTTTGGTCCGTGTGGACGACCGTTAATGTACATCGAGCACATACCGCAAATACCTTCGCGGCAATCGTGGTCAAATGCTACCGGATCATCTCCTTCTTCGATCAAACGGTTGTTTAACACGTCAATCATTTCCAAAAATGACATATCTGTGGAGATGCCGCTCACCTGATAAGTTTCGAACTTACCAGCTACGCTTGCATTTTTTTGTCTCCAAATTTTGAGTGTCAGGTTTAAATGTCCTTCCATTGTATCGAATTATTTATAAGATCTTTGAGCAATTTTGATGTTTTCGTATTTCAATTCTTCTTTGTGAAGTTTGAAAGTCGATTGTTTTTCGTATTCCCAAGCCGCTACATAAGCATACTTTTCGTCATCACGAAGGGCTTCCCCGTCTTCTGTTTGGTATTCTGTACGGAAGTGACCTCCACAACTTTCGTTGCGATCTAAGGCATCAATACACATTAACTCGCCTAATTCAAGGAAGTCAGCCACACGGCCCGCTTTCTCTAATTCAGGGTTAAGATTATCGATCTCACCTGGGATCTTCACATCTGACCAGAATTCTTTCTGTAAGGCTTGGATCTCCTTGATAGAAGCTTTCAAACCTTCTGCGCTACGTGCCATACCGCACTCGTCCCACATGATCTTACCTAAACGCTTGTGGAAGTAATCGACTGGCTTAGATCCTTTAATGTTCATCAGAGTCTCTAAACGATCACGTACCGCTTTCTCTGCCGCTACGAAATCTTCTGAATCCGTTGACATCGATGGTGTGCGAATTTCGGCTGCTAAGTAAGCACCGATTGTGTAAGGAATCACGAAATAACCATCCGCTAAACCTTGCATTAAGGCTGAAGCTCCTAAACGATTCGCGCCGTGATCAGAGAAGTTAGCTTCTCCTAAAGCGTATAAACCAGGAACTGTAGTCATTAAGTTGTAATCTACCCAAAGTCCACCCATCGTGTAGTGAACCGCTGGATATATACGCATTGGCACCTCGTATGGATCTTCACCCGTAATTTGCTTGTACATATCAAACAAGTTACCGTATTTCTCTTTTACGACTGCCTTACCCATCGCTTGAATCTCTTCGTCTGATGGATTGTGCATATTGTTTTTGTTTGCTTCTCCTTTTCCGTAACGGATGATCGCCGCAGCATAGTCTAAGTAAACCGCCATTTTAGACGTTCCTACACCATAACCTGCATCGCAACGCTCCTTAGCTGCACGAGAAGCAATATCACGTGGTACTAAGTTACCGAATGCAGGGTAACGACGCTCTAAGTAGTAATCTCTTTCGTCTTCTGGAATCTCGTTCGCTTTGCGATTATCGTTTTGTTTCTTAGGAACCCAAATACGACCATCGTTACGAAGGGACTCAGACATCAAGGTTAATTTCGATTGGTGATCACCTGATACCGGGATACACGTCGGGTGAATTTGTGTGTAACAAGGGTTAGCGAAGAAAGCCCCTTTTTTGTGCGCTTTCCAAGCTGCTGTTACGTTCGATCCCATCGCGTTAGTAGACAAGTAGAATACGTTTCCGTAACCACCCGTACACAATAAAACCGCGTGTCCGAAGTGGCGCTCTAAAGCTCCAGTTACTGAATCACGAGCGATGATACCACGTGCTTTTCCGTCGATCGTTACGACATCTAGCATTTCGTGGCGAGTATACATTTTCACGTTACCCATTCCCACCTGGCGTTGCAAAGCAGAATAAGCACCTAATAATAATTGCTGACCAGTTTGACCTGCCGCGTAGAACGTACGTTGCACTTGCGTTCCACCGAATGAACGGTTAGAAAGCAATCCACCGTATTCACGAGCGAAAGGAACCCCTTGCGCTACGCATTGGTCAATAATGCTTCCAGATACTTCCGCTAGACGGTGTACGTTCGCTTCACGCGCACGGTAGTCACCACCTTTGATGGTATCGTAGAATAAACGGTAAACGGAGTCACCATCGTTTTGGTAGTTCTTCGCTGCGTTGATACCTCCTTGAGCGGCAATTGAGTGCGCACGACGTGGAGAATCTTGGAAACAGAATACTTTTACTTTATATCCTAATTCAGCTAACGATGCAGCGGCAGACGCACCTGCTAGGCCTGAACCTACCACGATGATTTCTAAGCTACGTTTGTTCGCAGGGTTTACTAGAGAAACGCTGGAACGATATTTGGTCCATTTGTCGGCTAACGCGCCTTCTGGAATTTTGGCATCTAATTTTGTCATATCAATCGTATCGCTGAAATATTAATGAATCAAATGGAAATAAAAGGCAATCGGCATCGCAGCAAAAGCCGCAGGAATAACGATAGAGAAGATCGCTCCGATCGTTTTGATCGTAGGCGTATACTTAGGGTGATTCCAACCGATCGACTGGAATGCACTAGAGAAACCATGTAAAAGGTGATATCCTAAAGAAATACATCCTAAAACATAGACTACAACCACTACAGGGTTCATAAATACCGCTTGCATCTCTGCATATAACGTATGGTCCTCTAAGCCCTCTGTTAAACGAGAGAAGTACCAAAAATGCTTTAAGTGAAGAATTAAGAATAATAATAATAAAGTTCCTAAAAGACCCATGGAACGTGAATACCACTTGCTGTTCGCAGCGCCATCCACCTTCGCGTAAGCGACTGGGCGTTTTGATTTGTTTTCTAACCAAAGACGAAGACCGTCATAAATGTGTAATAATAACCCAGCGAACAACACAATCTCCATCGTGCGGATAACCGGATTCGTTCCCATAAACTCTGCACCCTCATTAAAGGCCACTCCGCCATCATTTAGGAAGATTAGAGCGTTCAAACTGCAGTGAACTAACAGGAAGCTAATTAAAAAGAGGCCCGTAATGGCCATCAGGAGCTTTTTCCCGAGAGATGAATTAAGTGATTTTGCTAACCAAGCCATAAATAAATGTATTTGTTAAAAGGAAATAAAAATAAACGAACAGGTTCGATTTTATTTAGCTACCAAAACTACAATCGAATTGCCGCTCTATCAAATTTAAAACGTAAAAAATCCATTTTTTTTGAAAAAAGGAATTGCCTTCTTAACTTACAGCTAATCAAAAATGTTTTATGCTCTTGAAAAGAATTAGCCTTTATTTCTTGTTTCTGTGCGCGCTTAGTTTTGCGGCTCAAGCGACCCATTTAAAGGGAGGGGAGATCACGGTAAAACGGATGTCGGATAAAACATTGACTTTCGAATTTACGCTAACCACCTACACGGAAAATAATCGGGCGAATGTGGAGCAGAATACGGTGAATTTCTGTTTTGGGGATGGTTCTTCTATTTTATCAGCTCGTCGTTCTGCTGGTTATCCTATTAATCTAGGGAACGGGACGTTGAAAAACGTATACAAAATCCAATATACCTATCCAGCTGCTTCCTTGTTTTATAAAGTATCCGTGGCTGTTCCTAATCGAAATGATGGCGTATTGAATATTACACGTTCAGTGGATGTGGCATTTTATGTAGAAACTATCTTTTCGATTAATGCAGGATTGGGATTAAATTCCACGCCTGTGTTACTGAATCCAGCGGTGGATTTGACTGCCGTGGTCGGACAGCCCTTTATTCATAATTCGAATGCGGTAGATGCGGAAGGTGATTCTTTGGCCTACCGCCTATCTGTATCTAGAACTGGGGCAGAATTAACCTGCGATCCAGCAGGAAGAGGTTTATTAGCCCCTAATTTTAAGCAGCCTAATGAGGTTTCTGCAACTCCCTCTTCGTTTACGATTAATGCCAAAACAGGGGATTTAATCTGGAGATCCCCTCAAGAAGTAGGTTTGTACAACTGTGCATTTATTATTGAAGAGTGGAGAAACGGCGTCAAGATTTCGGAGACCGTTCGGGATATGCAGATCGAAGTGAAGGATTTAGATAACAGAGGTCCCTTGTTAAGTGTACCTGCAGATGTTTGTATTCAAGCTGGAACGCGTATAAATCAAACCATTACGGCCATTGATCAGGTTTCTAAAACGGGACGGGTGGATCCGATATCCATTACGAGTAGTGGAAATGTGTATGCGATAGATACATCTTATGCTGTCAAACCTCCTAATGCGACCTTTACGGCTGCTGCGCGCCAAACGGCTCTTACGGCTGTAGGTACCTTCAACTGGCAAACAGATTGTGTTCACATTCGAAAAGAGGGATATGATGTCTTTTTCAAGGCAGAGGACTTTCCGCCTGTGACAAACGCAGGGGTGAGTAATTTAGTAGATAGTAAGATTTGGAATATACGGGTGCTCGCGCCAGCAGTGAAAAATGTGACAGCTACAGCAGGAGTGGGTACTTCCATCGCGCTTAAATGGTCTACGTACGCCTGTTCTTTACCTAATGCTACGTTGATTTTGTACCGAAAACAAGGTGCCTGCGATGCCATCGTCAATGCGAATTGTGCTACTGGTATGTCGGCATCTGGCTACACGGAACTAGCTCGTTTACCTATTACGGCCACAGCTTACACGGATAATGCCATCGTAAAAAATACGAATTACTCTTATGTGCTAGTGGTGGCCTTTACGAATTCGAAAGGAGTAGACGATTTCAGTCCGATGTCAAATTCGGCTTGTTATTTGATTGCCAGCGCTTCGCCTATTATGACAAATGTATCTGTGCTTAAAACGAGTACCACGGCAGGGGAGAACTTAGTGCGCTGGACGCGTCCAGTGAAATTAGATACGCTGCAATACCCTGGGCCTTATACATATCAATTGATGCGGGCTATTGGAACTGGGACTTATGGAGCCATAGGTTCACCTATTCCGGCTACTATTCGCACTGCAGTAAACGATACGACCTATACGGATACCGGTTTAAATACCTCCGCGTTGACTTACCGCTATCGCACGGATTTCTATTATACGTTAAATGGTGTGCGAACTTTATTAGAGTCGCCTACACCGGCTTCTAATGTGCGTTTAAGTACGCAAGTGGCCATTGCTTCTGTGAAGTTAGCATGGTCTGCTACTGTACCTTGGTCCAATGAGAACAAAGTTCACCGTGTTTACCGTGAGACGCCTCGTGGGTCAGGTATTTTTAATCGTATTGCCGATGTGCCTGTGACGACGGCTGGCACTTTTAAATATGTGGACTCAGGAGCAGATACGTATGCCGCTGACGGGACGTTTTCTGTGGCGATGAAGACCGATTCGTCGTACTGTTATTATGTGGAGACCTTGGGTTCGTATGGGCCAGGATTGCCAGCGATGGAATTGATTAATAAGTCGCAAATCATTTGTGGTATTCCACAGACAGACATTTTCCCTTGTCCTCCAGCGCTGCAGTTGTACACTGTGGATTGCGCGTCTTTAGATACAAAGGCGGATTGTTCATTCAGTAGCTTTACAAATCAACTTACGTGGACGCCTACGGTCTCCGGTATTTGCGATCCGGATATTGTGAGTTATAAGATTTATTATGCTAAAGACCCTCCGTCTGCCTATACCTTATTAGCCACTTCTTCTACGTTGAACTTCTCGCATATACTCCAAAACTCCTACCGTGGTTGTTATTACGTGACCGCTGTAAGTGCCTTAGGTAAAGAAAGTACGCCTAGCAACAAGATTTGCGTAGAGAACTGTGCGTCATTTGACTTGCCTAACTTATTTAGTCCAAACGGAGATGGCCTGAATGATTCCTTTAAGCCGATGCGCTGTCCACGCTTTGTGAGTTTAGTGACCTGTAAAATTGTAGATCGCAATGGTCAGCTAATTTACCAATATTCCGGTCCTTTGGCTGGTTTTGGTTGGAATGGAACGGATTCAAACGGCGTTCAAATGTCAGCCTCCTCTTATTTCTACACTTGCGATGTGGTCTTTGATCTGTTTGATAAATCGGCACAAAACAAGAGTCTTAAAGGCTGGGTAGAACTAGTTCGCTAACATGGACGGAATCGTTTTAATCGATGGAGGTTGTCGCTTTTGTCGCTTCTCCTCGAAGCTACTGAAACGGATGGTAAAAGGCAATTTGCCCATCATTCCCGAAACATCATTTACGGAATTTACGCTTCCTGACATTGATAGCATCAAATGGGTGGTAGGGAAGAAGGTCTATGTGAAATCGGATGCCATAGCACGTATTTTAGTCCATGCTCATTGGTATTTTCAACCCCTGCGTATCATGTTTTTATTACCTACCCGCCTGCTGGATATGGGCTATGATTGGGTGGCGAAGAATCGATTATTTTGGGGTAAATCGGTGGACGATTGTGCCATTTAGGGCTTTTGGCCTATCTTTGTAAAAATTAAAATATCAAAAACTCTTTATGAAAGCATATATTTTCCCAGGTCAAGGTTCTCAGTTTCCAGGAATGGCAAAGGATCTTTACACGAATTTTCCAGTAGCGAAACAAATCATCGATGAGGCGGATGCCATCTTAGGCTTTTCTTTATCGTCTGTGATGTTCGAGGGGACGGATGAGGAATTGAAACAAACGAAAGTAACACAACCTGCGATCTATTTGCATTCTATTTTGATTCCCAAATTAGGGAAAGACTTCGCTCCCTCAATGGTTGCAGGTCACTCTTTAGGAGAATTTTCTGCGCTAGTTGCGGCAGGCGGCTTAAGCTGGCAAGATGGATTACGATTAGTGTACCAAAGAGCGCTAGCCATGCAAAAGGCTTGCGAAATCGAGCCAAGCACCATGGCTGCCGTTTTAGGTTTGCCCGATGCAACAATTGAAGAAATTTGCCAGGCTTACGGTCCATCCGTAGTCGCAGCAAACTATAACTGCCCTGGCCAAGTCGTGATCTCTGGATCAGTAGAAGGAATCGAAGCGGTAGGCGTTCAATTGAAAGAAGCAGGAGCGAAGCGCGTATTGCCATTGCCAGTAGGTGGAGCCTTCCACTCACCCTTTATGGAACCAGCACGTGTAGAATTAGCCGCGGCTATTGAAGCAACGGAAATCGTTCGCCCTATTTGCCCGATCTTCCAAAACGTGAATGCTAAACCATCACAAGACCCAGCTGAAATCAAAGCGAACTTAATCTCTCAATTAACGGGTGCCGTTCGTTGGACACAGTCAGTTGAAGCGATGGTAGGCGCAGGTGCGACAGAATTTATCGAATGTGGACCAGGCAAAGTATTGCAAGGACTTGTGCGCAAGATTCACGCGGAGGCGGTTGTTTCTTCTATGGAGTTAGCATAAGAATAATCGAATTTGATGCACTGATTGTGAGCGCTTAAGCGGAAAACGACGGAAATAATTCAATTATTTTTTCGGTAACGTTTGATAATTTGGGCTCAAGCCCTTACTTTTGCATCAGATTTTGGAATTGACCTATGGTGTAATGGTAACACACCAGTTTTTGGTTCTGGTTTTCTAGGTTCGAGTCCTGGTAGGTCAACAGAATTTTAAGAAGCGCATCGAAAGGTGCGCTTCTTTTGTTTCATGCCTAGATCATCTTCTTCATCTTCTCCAGTCCCGTCTTCGCCACCTTCAGTGGATCTTGTGACCAAAGTTCCTTGTTGAATAATTCCAACGAAAGAATAACCGGCTTTTCAGATGGTTTTAAGCGCTTAATGATTTCCTTGATGGGAGCTTCCCCATCGCCTGCATAGATGCGGTCGCCGTCCGTAATGGAGGTAGGTTTAATGGAAGTGACGTAGTCATTAACGTGGAAGACGTCAATCGAGTTTTCTCCCACTAGGTGGAGGCAGTCGATAGAGGATTCGCCTTTGTAGATATGGAATACGTCTAATAGCAGTTTGGCGTTGGGTTGACCAGCTTCGGCAGCTACGAAAAGGACGTCCGCGACACGGTTTAGGTTTTTTGAGTGTCCCCACATTTCCAGTTGTGGAGTGACACCAGTGCTGACCCCTAAGTCGAGGATGGCGCGGTAGCGTTCTGCCGCGCGACGAAGGTCGAGGCCGGCTTCTTTGGTGGCGCCCATGGGAGGAGCGGCGGTGCGGAAACAGCCTAATTGGGCTAGCATATCCATCTCGCGTTTCATTTGTTCCAAACCTTGTTTGCGCGTCGCCTCATCATCTACGATCCACTGGGCGAAGCCAATGGCGTTTTGGATTTTAATTCCTAGATCATCGATGCGCTTCTTCGCTTCTAAAAGGGTTCCGCCTGATTTCAAATAGGCCTCTAGCGTAGGTACCCAAATCTCACAATGTTGAAAGCCGGCCGCGGAGGCGACTTCGAGTTCTTTGATGAGTCCTAACTTTTGGCCCATAATCGTACTCATATTCAGTGAGAACTCGAATTTATGTGCTTTAGCAACAGGTGCTGCTGAGGCAGAGGAAGGCAAAAAGGCCGCCCCTGCAGCGGTTCCGGATGCAATCAATAAATCGCGGCGACTAATGTTTGTCATAGGTATAGGTTTATTTCGCCTAGCTTCTCATAGGAGAGAATCATTGAGCGAACATTATGGTAATTTATTTTCCAGTTGTGGGCCATGTGTCGCCAAATCGGTTCTCCCTCACGGGTCATCAGCGGCCACCATTCACCGGTATTTCGGTTAATCATTTTATCAAAAACGAAGCGATGCACTTGTTCATACGCTTTCATGAATTGCAAATCTTTCGTTAAAAGATAGGCATCCAGCATTCCAATGAGCATTTCGGCTTGTTGCCAAAATTCCTTCTCTACATCTGTAGGCCCTCCACTGTGCGAACCTTCCACAAAGACTCCGCCATGTTCCCAGTCGACGCCATTTTCCATCGAATGGTAGAAAGCCTTTTTGATGTTGTCCAAATAGGGTGTGGCATCAATCTTGCCCACGTTCAATGCGTGCAACAGCAACCAGCCAAATTCTGAGTTATGGCCGTAAGAGGTATTGTCGACGGCTGAGGCTTTTTGGCCTCCCTCCTGAAAACGATCCCAACCCCACACGATATCGAATTTTATCTGTGGTGCGACACTCCAGTCCGCCCAAAACTGAGGAATACCTGTCCCCGTCTTCGGGTCCATTATTTTATAAATCAAAATATCAATTGACTCCTGCAGCTTTCTGCGGTGTATCT
Source organism: Aquirufa lenticrescens (assembly GCF_019916085.1). Classification (NCBI taxonomy): domain Bacteria; kingdom Pseudomonadati; phylum Bacteroidota; class Cytophagia; order Cytophagales; family Flectobacillaceae; genus Aquirufa; species Aquirufa lenticrescens. The sequence goes on from NZ_CP049834.1 coordinate 797,044, forward strand.
CTTTCCCACTCGCCTCATACAAGGTCGTGAATGCCTCCATCAAATGCATATGAACATCTAAGGTTTTTCGATCCCCGCCCGGCGCACCTGGTCCCATGAGCGACCAATCTTCCGCAAAGAATTCCCAATAACCGCCGTAATGGGTATCTACCGCATATTTTTGGAGTAAATCGAAGACCTTCTCCGCGTATTCTAAACCCACCGGATCCCCCGTCGCCAGAGTATATTCGCTTAGGGAATAAATCGCAAAGCTATGGCCATATCCAATTTTCTGCTTATTCGTCGGTTCTCCCGCCCGGTTCACCATCCAATAGAACCCACCATTTTCAGCGTCCCACATGTTGTCCAGTAAAAACCGAACCCCATGCGCCGCCATCTCTTTCATGATTTCCCCTCCAAAACCGTGGCGATAGGCCTGCGAGTAGGTAAAGACGGAACGGGTCATCGCAATCAGCGACTTCTCGTCATCTCCTGCATCTTCACCAAACTCATTAAAATGCGTTATAAAACCACCTTGTTTTTGATCCACCGTCCGCTGAATCCAGAAGGGCAATAATGCTCCCTCGGTATATTCCTTGATTTCCGATCTAAGCGATTGAATGTCCATGGTGTAATTGTCTAATGGCGTCCGGACTCGCGGAGCCGGTTTCGCCGATTTGATGAATACTGATATGTACGGCCAAAGACGCCAATTCACAAGCTTCTTCCACCGTTGCCCCAGCTGCTCTTGCCGCAGAGAATCCTGCCACCACCATATCACCGGCTCCCACCGTATCGATAGAGCCTTTTATTGGGAAAGCAGGCTGGTGATGAAACTCCTGCTCGCTCGCGTAAATCATCCCTTTTTCACCTAAGGTGACTAACACAGGATTTTTTCGCAAGGTGGCCCATGCTTGGATGTTTTCGGGCGTAGCTGGCTTTTGAAGTATTTTTATAAACTCAGCCTCGTTCACCTTTAAGGGTAGGTTTTTCGCCTGGCGGCCTAGTGAACGTAAATCTGCTAGTGCATGTGTAAAGTTTAGCGCTTCGACGTGTTTTGCCTGCAAGAGTGGAGTGTTGAATTGCTCATTGATGATAATCCAGTCGAAAGAGGCTGATTGTAGGGTAGAGATTAACTCGCTGGTTTTATTCTGAAAATTCGAAGACCTCGTTCCAAAATCGATACGATTCAATTCCTCTTGTGTTTGCAGCGGTTTCGAATAGGTAGGGGTGTCGATATTCGTTTCTTTAATGTTTTTAGCATCAATCCCTAAAGCCGTCATCTGGTGCGCCATCTCTCTTCCAAAGAGATCATTTCCACGCACCCCGAAGGCCGAAACATGCGCGCCTAATACCGCTAGATTCTTCGCCACATTACCCGCGCCACCTAAATAAGCACGTGGCTGTGAAGCGAGATGCACTTCTTTTGCAGTTTCTATAGAATATTCACCAGTGGATGTTTGAATGTCAAAATAGAAGTCCAACGCAAAATCCCCCATCACCGCTATACGCAGCTGTTGGATTCGAGCCAAAATGGTCTCTAATCTTTCGGAGTTCATGTCGGATAGGTTTAGCTAAATTTTCATCGAAAAATAGGGATATTTTCTTTAATTTTGATCATCTATTCATTCTAATTCATTTTTGTTTTGGCACTAATCAAATCAATCTCTGGCATACGTGGTACTATCGGTGGAAAACCGGGCGAAGGTTTAAGTCCTATTGACGTCGTAACTTTTGCAGCGGCCTATGGCACCTGGTTAAAGAAAAAAGGACATCCTTCAAACTCTATCGTGTTAGGTCGTGATGCGCGTATCTCCGGAGAAATGGTCAGTTCCTTAGTGGCTAATACCTTAATCGGTTTAGGCTGGAATGTATTGGATATCGGTCTTTCTACGACCCCAACCGTTGAATTAGCGGTGCCGTGGACGAAAGCAGCAGGTGGAATTATCATCACCGCTAGCCACAATCCAGCGCAATGGAATGCCTTGAAATTATTGAATGATCGCGGAGAGTTTATTTCGGATCAGGATGGAAAAGACTTATTGACGATCGCCGAAAATCAAGATTTTGATTTCGCGGACGTGATGAAACTAGGTAAATTGACGCAAGATGATAGCTTTTTACAACAGCACGTGGATCACGTGTTAGGTTTGAGCTGGGTGAATCAACCCGTGATTGCGAAAGCGAACTTCCGTGTATTAGTCGATGCAGTGAATTCGACTGGAGGAATCGTAGTGCCTATGTTGTTGAAAGCCTTGGGGGTTCAACACGTGGATGTGATTTTTGGCGAGGCTACTGGTCATTTTGGCCATAACCCAGAACCACTTCCGGAGAATTTAACGGATATGATCTCCAAAATGAAAGGCGGAAACTACGATTTAGGTATCGTGGTGGATCCAGATGTGGATCGCCTTTGCTTTATTTCGGAGGATGGAACACCATTTGGTGAAGAATATACCTTAGTGGCGGTAGCTGAATATGTGCTTTCTGTGAAGCCTGGCAATACTGTATCCAACCTTTCTTCTACCCGCGCTTTAGCGGATGTAACCCGCAAAGCAGGTGGCGAATACTACGCGGCAGCGGTAGGAGAGGTGAATGTGGTGACTCAGATGAAAGCGGTAAACGCGATCATCGGTGGCGAAGGTAACGGAGGCGTGATCTTCCCTGAGTCGCATTACGGACGTGATTCCCTGGTGGGAATTGGATTGTTCTTGACGCATTTGGCAAACAAAGGCATTAAAGCATCTGAATTACGCGCGAGCTATCCGGCTTATGTGATTTCCAAAAACAAAATTGAATTATCTGCTGACCTGAACGTCGATTTAATCCTCGCGACGGTAGCTGAAAAATACAAGAATGAGCAGGTAAATACGATAGATGGCGTGAAAATTGACTTCCCAGATCGCTGGGTTCATTTGCGCAAATCGAATACGGAACCGATCATTCGCATTTACGCGGAGGCATCTTCGGAGGCTGATGCAGATACACTCGCTCAACAAATTATACACGTGATTGAAGAAATCGCGCAAGTTTAAATGTCAGAAAAAACACCTATTTACCTAGATAACGCGGCGACCACTCCGGTAGATCCGGCGGTTTGGGCTGAAATGCAGCCCTATTTCGAGAATTTCACCGCGAATCCCTCGTCGATTCACTCCCATGGGCGTCAAGCGAAAGTGGCCGTAGAAAAGGCGCGCAAAACGATCGCTACTTTACTTAACGCTTCGCCCTCTGAGATACTATTTACTTCTGGAGGAACGGAAGCAGATAATACCGTATTGCAATCGGCCGTTTTGCACGGTGGATGCAAAGTGATTATCACCTCCCCTTTAGAACACCACGCGGTTTTGCATACGGCGGAGGCCTGGGCGAAACTGGGTTTAGCTGAATTGAAATTAGTTCGCGTAAATCCGGATGGAGCGATTGATTTAGCGCATTTGGAAGAATTATTAGCCTCGTCTGATAAGGCGATTGTGAGTTTGATGCATGGGAACAATGAGATTGGTAATTTATTAGATTTACACGCAGTGGGAGACCTTTGCGAGCAATATGGAGCCTTATTTCATTCGGATACCGTCCAAACCATGGGCCACTACAAGCACGACGCCTCAGCCTTGAAAGTCCATTTTATGGTGGGCGCAGCGCATAAATTCCATGGCCCTAAAGGGATTGGTTTCTTGTATGCAAAGGCCGGAACGAAGTTCAGTCCGCTAATGCACGGTGGAGCGCAAGAGCGTAACCAGCGTGGAGGCACGGAAAACGTGTATGGGATGATTGGTATTGCTAAAGCCCTAGAAATGGCCTACTCCGCCATGGACGAGCATGCAACCTATATCAAAGGCTTAAAATCCTATTTCATCGAAGGTTTACAAAAACAATTCCCAGGTATTTCCTTTAATGGAGCCTCAGGGGATGTCGAAAATAGTTTGTATACGGTATTGAGCGTGCGTTTCCCATCAGTGGCAGACGGCGATATGTTGTTATTCCAATTAGATATAGAGAAGATTTCAGCTTCAGGTGGTAGCGCCTGTTCAAGCGGTACGTCTGTGGGTTCTCACGTATTGTCGGCCTTGAACCCGACAGCGACGGGTGCTGCCGTTCGTTTCTCGTTTAGCAAAAATAATACCCGAGCGGAGATCGATCGGGTATTAGAAGTATTGAAAAAAATCGTGGCCTAGTAGGCGCGAGCAAAGATCACTCTGCGGCTGGAAGGTGCTCCCGATAGGATGCATTTTCCAGCTTCTTCTTTTGCATCCAATGGAATACATCTGATAGTCGCTTTCGTTAATTCTTTGATTTTCTCTTCCGTCTCAGACGAACCATCCCAATGCGCAGAAAGGAATCCGCCGTCTTCAATTTTAGCGGTGAACTCGTCCCAGCTATTCACCTCGAACGTATTCGCTGTTCTGAAATCAAGTGCTTTTTGATAAATGCTTTTTTGGATGTCTTCCAAAGTGTCCACGATCACTTCTTCGATTCCCTCGAATGGCATACTCGTTTTCTCTCTTGTATCACGACGAGCTAATTCAATCGTCCCGTTTTCCATATCGCGGTTACCGATTGCTAAACGTACCGGAACTCCTTTTAACTCATATTCAGCGAATTTAAAGCCTGGGCTTTGATTGTCTGCGAAGTCAAACTTTACGGATACACCGCGGGATTTTAGCGCCTTCACTAAAGGATTGATGCGCGCTTTGATATTTTCTAATTGCTCTTCCCCTTTGTAGATCGGTACGATCACTACTTGAATAGGTGCTAATTTAGGAGGCAATACTAAACCTTGGTCATCTGAGTGCGCCATAATCAAGGCACCCATTAATCGGGTGGAAACACCCCAAGAGGTTCCCCACACATAATCCAATTGATTTTCCTTGTTGACAAATTTTACGTCGAAAGCTTTGGCAAAGTTTTGGCCTAAAAAGTGCGACGTTCCCGCCTGCAACGCCTTTCCATCCTGCATCATCGCTTCGATACAATAGGTTTCATCCGCTCCCGCAAAACGCTCATTCGCTGTTTTAATCCCTTTCAATACCGGCATCGCCATGAAAGTCTCTGCGAATTCTGCATACACTTCTAACATCTGCTCGGTCTCTTCGATTGCCTCTTGTTTCGTTGCATGTGCCGTGTGGCCTTCTTGCCACAAGAACTCTGCCGTACGTAAGAACAATCGCGTACGCATTTCCCAGCGCACCACGTTCGCCCATTGATTAATCAAAAGAGGCAAATCACGGTAGGATTGAATCCAGTTTTTATAAGTGGACCAAATCACCGTTTCCGACGTAGGTCTCACAATTAATTCTTCTTCTAGTTTTGCGTCTGGATCGACGATCACTCCGCCGCCATTCGGATCATTTTTTAGACGGTAGTGCGTTACGACGGCACATTCTTTAGCAAAACCCTCTACGTGTGAAGCCTCCTTCGAAAGGAACGATTTAGGGATGAAAAGGGGAAAATAGGCGTTCGTGTGGCCTGTTTCCTTAAACATATCATCTAATGCGCGCTGCATTTTTTCCCAAATGGAATAGCCATAAGGTTTAATGATCATGCAGCCTCTCACCGCAGAATTTTCGGCTAAATCTGCTCTCTTCACTAATTCGTTGTACCACTCAGAATAATTGTCTGCGCGGCTTGGTAGGGATTTACTCATAAATTATGTTAAAATCGTCATGTAATGTTCGTTTTTTCGTTTACTTTACGTTTGAAAAATGGAACGTTACAAAGATACGTTTTGTTAGGCTTTTAATTGACATCATCCGCTAAAAACCATGAAAAATCAATCCTTTGCTTACTTATTGCTTGTAGGATTTGGAATCCTTTCCAGCTGTGTGAATGTGACGAATAATTCGTATGCATCAGATGATTTATACGATGAAGCAAATCGTTCCGTTCAGATTGCCAAAGTTCAGGCCGCTAAAGCCGCTAAAGAAAAGAAATACCTCGATTTTCAAGATTTAGAGGAGGATGATGTAGAAGTGATTGAGGAAGAGGAAGGTCTAGCTCAACAATCAACCTCGCGAATTAATCCTAATTTATACGAATCAGCCTATCAACGTGGACTTTCAGATGGGTTATTTAATAGTCCTTATTTAGGATATGGCTACCGATATACACCATTCTCTTATTGGAGTCCTTCTTATTCCTTCTTCGGAAGTCCATTTAGAACATTTGGCTTAGGCATCGGGGTGTCCGCATTCAACCCATATTCATTTTACAGTCCGTTCAATGATCCGTTTAATCCGTTTTTTGATCCATTCTATCGCTCGTTCTACAGTCCTTTCTATGGTGCATTTTACAATCCTTATGGGTTTAATAATTTCTACAGAACGTATAATTACTATGGTCCTGGTGGAAATTACACAGGATATAGTGGGCAATACCAAACAGGAGATTTGAGAGAGCGTAAGAGCTTTGGGCCTCGTGAAGATCGTTCAACTAACCGAAATTCAGGTGGAAATTATACCAATTCTCCTCGCGGAGGGAATAATTCCTATAACACACAGGGAAACAATCTTCCACGTGTAAATACCCAACAAACGGAAGGTTCAGGTTCTAGCTCTCAACAATATGTGGCACCGCGCCGTAATTCAAATTACGAGTACCGTTCTGCTCCTGTAGATGGAGGTGCTCAACGTAATTATTCAACTTCTACACCATCCTACAGTAGTCCAAGCTCCGGTGGAGGATCTAGTTCCGGCGGTGGCGGAGGTGGTTCAAGTCGCGGTCCTCGTTAATTTACGATCATGAAAAAAGCTCTTTTCTTATTTTTCAGCGTACTTACGCTGAACACGGCTGTGGCCCAAATCTATACTTATCCCAGTTTAGCGAAACAGTTTTCCACTAGCTATTCCTTGGGCACGGCGCGTATGCAGGCCTTAGGTGGTGCGAATACGGCGTTAGGGGCTGACTTGAGTTCCATTACTGGAAACCCAGCTGGTCTAGGTTTGTATACTCGTTCTGAGGTAAATATGAGTTTGGCCTATACCGGGGTTCAAACCAAGTCGACCTATTTAAGTACTTCCAATGTGGCATCAGAAAATCAAATCCAAATGCCTACGCTAGGAATGGTTATTTCTAGTAATAACTTAAGTGGAGGGGATTGGCATGGATCATTGGGGTTTGGTTATTCTCGTCAAGCTATTTTTATTCAACCCATTCAAATTTCTGGTACAAATAACCGTAGTTCTTTGTTAGATAACTTTATCGAAAAGGCGAATGATAAAGGAGCCACAGGTGCGAGTTTAGATGACGAATATGATTCCTATTCTGGGACGGCTTCATCTGCTGAGGCTTTGGCCTATCAAACCTATCTAATCAATCCGAATGCTGCTTCTGGAGGTGCTCCATTTGAGCGTTTTCAGCCTTTATTACCCACAAATCAATATGGATCAGCTACTAACACGGGCGCATTAACATCCTGGGATTTTGCCTATGGCGCGTCCTATCGAGATAAGTTCTACTTAGGAGCGGGTTTGCATTTTTCTAAAATAACGGCCAGTTCTTCGACTACTTGGGAAGATGAATTTGTAGGGGCTAAAAATGTGGCAGGATTTCAATATGCAGAGACCTTATTAACTTCTGGATCTGGTATTGCCATCAGCTTAGGTGGAATTTATAAAGTCAATCCTTCGCTTCGTTTGTCTCTAGCTTTTAGAAGTCCAACTTATTATGACCAAATGAATGAGACATACGATGCACGTTTGTCCCCAAACGTCATTGGAATTCCGGCTATTGGTTCCACCGGAAATCCAATAACGATCACCAAGGTGAATCCGATGCGCTTAACGACAAATGAATTCACCTATCAATTATTAAGCCCAATGAAAGTTTCAGGTGGTTTCGCCTTTTTCTTTTTGAAGAAAGGATTCTTAACAGCGGATGTGGAATATGTGGGATACGGTGGAATGAAAGTTTATTCTGCAGAATTAGGTGGTTCAGCTAATCAAGCTTTTCAGTCGAAGTACAATGGTCAAATCTCCCGCAATTTTGAAGGTGCTTTGAATCTTAAAGTAGGATTTGAAATTCGTGTTTCTCCCTCTTTAAGTATTAGAAGTGGCGCGGCGATGTTTGGAAGTGGATATGCCCAAAGCTATGACACCATCGATCGCAATGCTTTTCAATTCTCTGGAGGAATTGGCTACCGTAAATCGAACTTCTACTTGGATTTAACAGCTATTCAGCGTACGCAAAAGGATGCTTATACGCCATATACCCTAAAAAATACAGCTGATTATAGTTCGGCTACGGTAGATCTAACGTCCACACAATTGATGCTGGGAGGAGGAATCTACTTCTAAACGGGTAAGTATTGGTCTAACAGCCAAAGTAGCTGGCTAACGGTGATTTCTCCGTCTACTTGAACATCAGCTTGCTGATAAAAAGGTAAGCGCTCCTCGAAGGTTTTTTTGATGGAGGCGATCACCACTTCTTCACTTTGGGTCTTATCTAACAAAGGACGGTTGTTACCTTGTGCTTTGTATAAACGCTTCGCTAAATCATTTACATCTACGTTTAGGAATACACTGACGCCATTTTGCTTAATGAAGTCCATATTGTCATGAAAGCAAGGTACCCCGCCACCCGTTGCAATCACCATCGATTGATCCGGTTGAAAACCTCGAAGGGTCTTTTTTTCTATTTCGCGGAAATGCGCCTCACCAAAATTCGAAAAAATCTCAGACACTGTCTTCTGTTCACGGGTCTCAATCAACTTATCCATGTCCATGAAGGAGTAACCAATATTCTTTGCTAATTCTTTCCCTAAGGTACTTTTACCCGAGGAGGGCATTCCTACTAAATAGATATTCTTCATTCTGGTTTTATTCTAGGCTTTGTTGAATCTCATCCGCGGAGGGTAGGGCATAGGAAGACCATTTTCCTTTGACCGTTCCATCTTTTACTAGCCACAATCCTGGACTAGAGCGAACGATTGTTTTGAGTATTTTCGTATCGGCAGAAAGCGCCGGGAACGCTAATTGGTATTTATGACGTAACGCGTTGACCTCCGCATCTGGTGAGGCTGAAACTAACCAAACGGTGATGTTTTTCAAACCTTTCGTTAGCTGTTCAATTTGCGGTAAAGCTCCCTCATTCATGTGGTGAATGTTTGGGATAATGACCATCAATTTCGCCCTTTTAAAGCTTTCTTGCGTATAATTAGTCGTATCTCCCTCAGCCCACAATTGATAATCAGTAATTAGTGGTCTAGCCTCTTTTTCATTCGTCGCCTGCATCGAGATGAATTGGGCTGTCGTGTCAGTAGGCATCTCGGTTAGAGATGTCTCAACACCTTTGATTTTGTACACGTAGGAGAATTTTAAAGGCTCCCGTTCTTTCATATTCGTGGGAATATGATCGCCTACCGCATACGGTAATCCATCGCTGATAGGGAGGTGGAAATAGCAGAAGGTACCTAGTGCAAAGCTAGCGATGGCTGTTATTGCTACCCATTTACCCGTTTTTCGATCTTCCGGTTTCTTTGCAATCAGTAAGATGGCCGTCAAGACAAGCAAGAAAATATCTTTTCCGAAAGACGTCCAGGGAGTTAATTTGATCGTTTCTCCAAAACATCCACAGTCCGTTACCTTGTTGAAATAGGCCGAATAGAAAGTCAGGAATCCAAAGAAAGCGAGGATTCCTACAAAGGCATATAAGGTCTGTTTGATGCGGTAATTTAGGGCAAGTGCTACCGCTAAAACGATTTCTAAGCTACTTAATAGGATGGATAGTATGAGCGCATAGGGAATCCAAAACTTCCAAAAGCCCGCCATAAACGCGAAGTCTACCGAGAATACCTCGAAGTATTCTTCTAGCTTTAGTTGGGTTCCGATTGGGTCGTTCAATTTAATGAGACCTGAGAAGATGAAAATCCCCACCAATAAAATCTTCGCGATTTTGGTCATTATTGCTGTTGTTGCTGCTGTTGCTCGCCTTTCAATGTGATCAAGCAGAACACGGCGTAATTAAGCATGTCTTGGTAATTAGCTTCCACGCCCTCTGAAACCAATGTTTTACCATCATTGTTTTCGATTTGTTTTGTACGGAAAATCTTCATCAGAATTAAATCCGTCATACTGCTGATGCGCATATCCCGCCAAGCCTCGCCGTAATCGTGGTTTTTATTGCGCAATAATTCTAAGGTGATTTCTACTTGCTCATCGTATATACGGCCTAGTTCCTCTGGTGCAAATTCCATTTGGTCAGATCCTTCAAGCGATTTTTGAATCAGCGCGATGATGCAATAGTTGATGATTCCAATGAATTCTCCTTCGATGCCATCCTCGATTTTTTGCGCACCTTTTTCTTGGATACTGCGAATGCGTTGAGCTTTGATGAAGATTTGGTCAGTTAAGCTAGGTAGTCGTAAAATTCTCCATGAAGTACCGTAATCTTTGTTTTTTTTATCAAACAAGGCTTTGCAGAATGAAATTACTTGGCGATATTCGATTTCGGTTTGGGAAGGCGTTGAGTCCCTATTCATAGATACAGTTTTTAGACGATGCTCACGTTTTTATAGCCTACAAAATTATTTAAATTATCCTAAATTCACTCGATTTGGACGCTCTTTTTTCCACAAGTCAAACAATCCGTTTAAATGGGCAATTGCTTGATTTTTCGAAGCCGCAAATCATGGGAATTTTAAACATCACCCCCGACTCCTTTTTTGAAGGTAGTCGTGTATCGTCTGTAGAATTAGCCTTGAAACAGGCATCTTCCATGATCGCTGCCGGTGCTTTGATTTTGGATATCGGCGGACATTCGACTAGGCCTGGAGCAGCACCAGTGAGTCCAGAGGAAGAAATAGATCGGGTTTGTCCTATAATTTCTGCTATTTCCGCGGCATATCCATCTGTTATAATTTCAATAGATACTTACCGTGTTGCGGTTGCGAAGGCAGCTATGGCGGCTGGTGCCCATCTGTTTAATGATATTGGTGCTGGTCAAATGGACGAAGGAGTGTTCGATTACATCGTTGAAAATCAAGTTCCCTATATTCTCAGTCATAGTGTAGGGCGTTTCGAGCAAGTGCACGAAGTGCCAAACTATCAAAATGTCGTGGCAGAAGTATTACACGATTTATTGCCCAAAGTCCAAGAGCTACGTTCGCGCGGCTTCAAGGATTTGATTGTGGATCCCGGTTTTGGATTCTCTAAATCATTGGATCATAATTATAAACTTTTGGCTCATCTCCGCTCATTCAAATTACTAGGCGCTCCCATCTTAGCAGGCTTGTCGCGTAAGACGATGATTTGGAAAGAATTAGGCATTTCTGCGGATGAGGCTTTGAATGGATCATCGGTATTGCATACGGTTGCCTTATTGCAAGGTGCTTCCATTTTGCGCGTGCACGATGTAAAGGAGGCCAAAGAAACCATACAATTAGTTCACAAACTTCAACAAAATGGCATATCCCATTTATTATAAAGGTGCTTGGCAAGATCCTGAACAGGTGACTGTGTCGGTTAAGGATGTCGGTTTCTTACGTGGTTTTGGCATCTTCGATTTCTTCCGTATTATGGATGGGCATCCCATCTTTATGTCCGATCATTTGGATCGTTTTTTGAGTTCGGCTTCGAAAATGGGTTTGTCACATAGTTACTCGAAGGAATCGCTGGCTGCGTTAATTAATGAGATCGCGGCGCTTTCCGTCGATCCTTGTCTAGGAGTGAAATTGGTTTTAACGGCCGGCTTCAGTTTAAATGGATTTGATCCGATAGGGGAATCTGAATTGTATATTTTTCCTGGGGTTTTCTCTTTTGCAGAGCCTACCGCCGGTATGCGTTTAATGAGTCGAGAATACAAGCGTGAAATGGCGGATATCAAATCACTGAATTATGCCTACGCTTTAAGGGAAATGCCAGCGGTTCGTGCCGCCGGAGGCGATGATTTGATTTACCATACTCCTGAGTTTGGTGTCTCAGAGTCCTCGCGGTCTAATTTGTTTTACGTCAAAGACGGAGTCATTCATACGCCTGCAGATCATATTTTAGAGGGTATTACCCGTAAAATGGTGATTGCCTTAGCTTCCTCGGTTTACGAAGTTCGAGTGGGTAAATGTACTTTAGCAGATTTTATGAACGCTGATGAAGTCTTCACCACCGGGAGTACAAAGCGCGTCTTGCCTATTTTCTCCATTGATGGAAAACAGATAGGAGATGGGAAAAGGGGTGAGGTGACGGAGAGGCTGTATCAGCTTTTGCTAGTAAATGAGAAATGATGGTAAATGGTAAGTGGTAAATGGTGAATGATCATTTACCATTCACCATTCATCATTCACCATTTATTTTGGCCTAAAAGCCTTCATATTCTCCTCCCTACACACTAAAAAAGGTCCACCAATTAGATCGATGCAATAAGGAATCGCTGGGAAAACAGCCTCTAAGCATTGTCTAATGGCTTTTGGTTTTCCTGGTAAATTCAAGATTAAGGTTTGGTTGCGAATGCCCGCTGTTTGACGGCTAAGGATCGCGGTAGGAACGTATTGCAAGCTTACAGAGCGCATTAATTCCCCGAAACCTGGCATCATCTTTTGACATACTGCCTCAGTTGCTTCAGGAGTGACATCGCGTAAAGCGGGGCCAGTTCCACCTGTTGTTACCAATAGGCAAACTTCCTCAGACATTTCGATCATCTTGGCCTCGAGTTGATCTTGTTCGTCAGGTACGACGGCGTATACTACCTCAAAATCGGATTCCAGGTATTCTTTTAATAATTCCACTACGGCCTTGCCTGGAATATCTTCGTAGATACCCGCGCTAGCCCGGTCAGACACATTAATTACGCCTATTTTGATCATTCTTTTTAGGTAATTTAAGTTTTTTCTCCATCGGGATCGGCTCGTCTAATAGATCACGAATGACGATGGATGCGACTACACCTCCAAAGGCAGCTGGTAAATAAGAGATAGTTCCGTAAGCAGACTTTTTGAAGTTGCTTCCGTCTGTTAGGATAAGCGATTCGTCTTTGACTTTTTCCAAAGAAAAAACGGTCTTAATCCCTTTGCCTACACCCATTTTACGAATGCGTTTGCGGACTAAAGAAGCTAAATAGCATTCACGGGTATCAAATAAATCAGCTGTTCTGATTTTAGTAGGATCCATTTTGCCCCCAGCCCCCATAGAGCTAGCGATTTTAAATCCTAGGTCGTAAGCCGTTTTTAGTAAAGTGACTTTAGGCGTTACAGAGTCGATACAGTCCATGACGTAATCGAATTTATTTGTCTCAAGCAAGTTCTTCGCTTCTTCTGGGCTTAAAAATTGCTCGATGGCCGTTAGTTCGAGTGCGGGGTTGATGGCTCGTAAGCGTTCGGCCATAATTTGGGCTTTGGAAACCCCATGGTTAGTCGCTAAAGCAGGTAATTGTCTATTGCGATTCGTTGGATCTACCACGTCTCCATCGACAATCGTCATTCGGCCTACGCCAGAACGTGCGATGAATTCTGCGGCAAAGGAGCCTACGCCCCCTAATCCGACTACTAAAACGTGTGATTTTTGTAATTTATCGATCCCTTCCGGTCCGATCAAGAGTTCAGAGCGGCTTAGCCAGCTTAGATCATTGTTTGGCATAATTAGGATATTTCTTCCTTGATTTGATAATTCGTCGTCTTATCTGAGTTCGTAATCAATAACTCCCCGATAAATCCCGCTAAAAAGAGCTGTACGCCCAATATGATAGCAACAAGTGCTAAAAAGAATAGTGGATTATCTGTGACGTTGCGGTACTTTAAATTATAAGCAATGTTATACAATTTAACACCGATTAGATAAATCGTTAAGCATGACCCCGTTAAAAAAGATAGGATACCGAGGCTTCCAAATAAGTGCATCGGGCGTTTCCCAAAAATCTGCACAAATGAAATCGATAATAGATCCAAGAAACCATACAGGAAGCGCTCTAAACCAAATTTAGTCACACCATACTTGCGCGCCTGGTGTTGAACTACCTTCTCGCCAATCTTCGTAAATCCGTTCCATTTCGCTTGAACGGGTATGTAGCGGTGCATTTCACCATACAGACGTAAGGTTTTCACCACCTCAATTTTATAAGCTTTTAAGCCGCAATTGAAGTCGTGCAAATGTACGCCAGACAATTTACGGGTTGCTGCATTGTATAATTTAGTGGGAATTGTCTTAGAAATAGGATCGAATCGCTTCTGCTTCCAGCCTGAAATGAGGTCGTAGTTTTCTTCAGTAATTAAGCGATACAATTCAGGAATTTCGTCTGGTGAATCCTGTAAATCAGCATCCATGGTGATCACTACTTGACCGGATGCCTTGCTGAATCCTTCGTGAAGAGCTGCCGATTTACCATAATTACGCGCAAAAGAGATAGCTAAAATCGTGCTGTATTGCGTGGATAATTGCTTTAAAACCTCCCAAGAATTGTCGTTGCTGCCATCGTTTACGAAGATCATCTCGTAAGAAAACGCATTTTCTTTCATCACTCGATCGATCCAAGAACATAGTTCTGGAAGCGATTCGGCTTCGTTATAAAGAGGTACTACGATGGATAGCTGTAACATACGAGCAAAAATACAAAATAATTATGAAGGAAAGATGATATAATAGGGTCTTAATAATTCGATGAATGCTGGGCTGTATTCGCCTAGGTCAGTTTTGATATTTATTCTCTTGTGATTAATGGGACTTTTTTCTCTCGAACCGCAGGCCATTACGCGTAATACGGGACTAGAGGGGTTGGAATGGATGGTTACTTTTTCATGGATGAAGAGCCCATTTGCCTGTAGCGATTGTTCGAATAAGGCCAAAACATCAGCCGGATACAGCACGGCAAATTCTCCCTCTTTAGTAAGTAATCGATCAATCGAGGCAGCTAAATCAGCCGGGCTCAAATGATCCGCGTGAATCGCCATATGTTTTGCTTCATCGGAAGCTGCGAGATGATTCGTGAAAAAGGGAGGGTTGGAGCAGATAAAGTCGAATTTTTCTTCAGGATTATAATTGCTGACATCTGTGAGGATTACCTGCAGGCGCTCTTTGAATGGACTATTATTGAAATTTTCAGCCGCCACATTGGCCACTTCTGGATGAATTTCGAGAGCTTTCACAGTACAGTTGCGATTTGTTTGTGTTAGCATTGAGGCTAGCAAGCCGCAACCCGTTCCAATATCAAGGCAATGGCCTCGTGCCTTCAGAGAAGACCAAGCGCCAAAAAGACAAGCCTCCGTACTAATCTTCAATCCCGGATTACCGTGATTTAGCGAAAATTGTTTGAACTCAAATGTGGATCTATTTTCGGCCATAATCTGCCGGATTTTCGCCCCAGTCCTCGGTTTCCCACTTCAGGACTTTGGTCGAATAATGATTGCTTTTTAACCAAGCGATAGCATTATCCACCATTTGGAATAATTCTTCAGTCCTGGCATTGCGCTCAAGGTTGGTTTTGATGGCTCGATTTCTAACCCAAGCAATGGCCGTTCTCGAATCTGAATACAAAGGGTAAGGACAATCTAATTTCTTTAGATACGCTAGGCCATGCACAATCGCTAAAAACTCACCTAAGTTAACGGTGCCTTTAGGGAAAGGACCACGCGCAAATAAGACTTCTTTTGTTTCAGTGTTTACTCCTTGGTATTCCAGTTTACCTGGATTTCCAGCGCAGGCGGCATCTACCGAGATGCTGGGTGTAATAATTTTAGCCGCGTTTAAACGAGGTGTTTTCGTCTTAGAAGCAGGAGATACGCTGGCCCAATAATTCTTTTTCGCCGCGCTTTCAGCTTCGGATTTGGACTCAAAAGATTTGTATTGTGCCCCCGCGAAGCCTTTGATATTCTTCTCGGTCTCCGCCCAGGAATCAAAGATTCCGGTTTGATGACCTGCCCAAATCACATAATATTTTTGTTTTTTGGCCATCTACATCAAACGTGATTTAAAGATTTTAATCGCGATTGCAATCAAAATTACCCCGAAAATCTTGCGCAAAATCTGCGTTCCTGCATTGCCTAATTTTTTCTCAATCCAGACACTAGAACGCAAAACGATGTAAATGAAAACGAGGTTAATGAAGATACTGATAATGATGTTTTCCTCTTCGAATTGTGACTTCAAGGAAATCAAAGTCGTCATCGTACCCGCTCCAGCGATGATAGGGAAGGCTAATGGTACGATGGAATGCGTATTAGTCTCGATTTCTTCACTCTTAAAGATGTTGCGCCCTAAGGTCATTTCCATACCGATCAAGAAAATGATCAAGGCTCCCGCCATTGCGAAGGAATTCGTGTCTACTCCCAATAAATGCAATATGAATTTGCCCGCATAAAAGAATCCCACCATAATTATGCCGGATGCTAAAGTCGCCTGTCCAGGATGGATGTCTCCATTCTTTTTGCGCAATTCGATGATGATAGGGATTGAACCTAAAATATCAATGACAGAAAAAAGAATTAAGGAAGCCGAGAGGATCTCTTTGGAGTTAAAGTTCATATTTTATGGTTTGGATGAGTGTTTCAATATCTTCAAACGTATGGCTAGGGAAGTTCGCGATGCGGAAACTAGTTTCTTTCCATTTTCCATAGCCTTTTCCTAGTTCTATGTCTTTAATTAGGCATAGCTGGTGTAATTGTTTAATCTTTTCAGGTGCTCCTGTTAACGCCAAAACCGTTGGTAAACGCAAGGCTGGGTTTTCAATTAAATAGCTAAACTCCGTTTCATTATCCCAGAAATCTGTCCATACTTTCATTTTTGCCAAAGTCGCACTATGCGTTTCTGATAGGGATGGCAGCTGCTGAGTCAATCGGTAAATTAGGTAAATGCTCAACACATTAGGTGTCATTTGCGTTTGAAACAAACGTCTGTTTTCTTCCAAAAACAAAACGTCATTATAATGCGTCGCACGATTTAATTCTTTTGCTCTAGCTAATGCCTTAGGAGAACAAATCAGCATACCCATTCCAGCTGGAATTCCAATGCATTTCTGTACCGATGCTAACCAAACATCAGCCTCATTCCATGGTAATTCGATGCCGCCCATCGAAGAAGTGGCATCCACAGCAATGAGAGCATCATCAGCTAGTTGATAATCTGCACGGCGTATTTGTTGACCGGTTCCGTTTGACGTTTCACTTTGGACTAAACATAGTGTGTCCCCTTGAATTGGTCCTATCTGAAGGCTTATTTCAGCAAGGCTTTGGTCTAGGGAGAATTCAATAGATTCCGCTACCGAAGAAGCATAATGGGCCCATTTTTTGCCAAAAGCACCATTATAGAGGTGGGTAGACTTTTCTCTTACGAGGGACTGAATGACGATTTCCCAGGCCTCTGTGGCGGATGAAACGAAATAGATGTTATAATTTGAAGGAATATTCCATTTCTGATGAAGCACTTCAAATGTAGCTTCGAGTAGCTTTTCGAAACGCTCACTTCGGTGATTGATACTGACAATACCCTGCTCAAAAGCCTCTTGAATGTATCCAAGGGCCTCTGGATGAACCTTAGAGGGGCCAGGGTAGAAGGATAACATCGGTTAAATGAAGGAATAAAGGCCTAATTCATAACCTCTAAGTCCGAAACCCACAATGATTCCCTTTGCTTTAGGGCTTAAATAACTGTGGTGTCGGAAATCTTCCCTTGCGTGAACATTCGATATATGAATCTCAATGACGGGTGTTTTGATGGCTGCCACGGCATCGCCTAAAGCTACTGAAGTGTGCGTATAACCACCCGCATTGAATAAAATACCGTCGTAGCTAAAGCCTACTTCGTGTAATTTATTAATTAATGCACCTTCTTCATTGGATTGAAAATAAGAGATGTCTAATTGATCGCCGAATTTATCTTGTAAGATTTCCAAAAACTGTTCGAACGTCTGTGCACCATATATTTCTGGTTCACGTGTGCCTAATAAATTCAAATTAGGACCATTCAGGATCAATATTTTCTTTCTTACCATATTAATAAGGGGACATGCGGTGTAAAAATACGTAATTACTTTAAATTTACGGGATTCATAGCATAAAATGTATATGTGGGAGACAGAAATCCAGTCTTTTGGTGATTACTTAAAAATAGAGCGTGGACTGTCTAAGCATTCCCACGAAGCCTATTTGCGAGATATCCAAAAGCTGGCGACCTATCTATCCGTTTCTCCCATTTTGATTAGTGAGGTTGATGAATCCCATATTTTGGCTTTCCTAAAAGACCTACACTCCTTAGGCATCGAGGCAAGTACACAATCGCGTACCTTATCTGGTATCCGTGCCTTTTTTCAATTTCTCGTGTTCGATGGCACGCTAAAAGCGGACCCCACCTTTCACGTGAAAAATCCCCAAATGGGACGCAAATTACCTGACACCCTTTCTTTCGACGAGATCACAGCCATTCTCGATGAAGCAGACTTGTCTAGTCCAGAGGGAGTTCGCAATCGGGCCATGCTTGAATTTTTGTATGGAGCGGGATTACGTGTTTCGGAACTGATTGGCCTAAAAAGAGAAGATATATACGAAGATCAAGGCTTCATCAAAGTCCGTGGAAAGGGTGACAAAGAACGCCTAGTCCCAGCAGGTCGCGATGCATTTAAGTATTTGAATCTGTATTTGGAATCAGTTAGACCTTCTGTACCTGTCAAAAAAGACGCCACTCATTTAGTCTTCCTAAATCGCCGTGGTTCCGGCTTGAGTCGTGTGATGGTTTTCTTGATTTGTAAAGACCTTGCCGCGAAAGCAGGCATCACTAAAGTGATTAGTCCCCATACTTTTCGACACTCATTTGCAACGCATTTAATTGAAGGCGGAGCAGATTTACGTGCCGTTCAAGAGATGTTAGGGCACGAATCGATTTTAACGACGGAGATTTATACGCACTTAGATCGGGCTTATTTGACGCAGATGGTGCAGGATTTTCATCCTTTTTCCAAAATAGATAAGAGATTATAGAGTGTAGAGTAGAGATAAATAACCCTATCTATACTCTCTACTCTATTATCTAGAATCTTTACTCTCTAATCTCCGACCCCTCCTCTGGAAAAGGGATAAACACAAAATTCGTAAACTGTCCATCTACAACAAAAAGACACGCGAATTCTTCGATGTCTTTGAAGTTTTGGACAAATAGTTCCATATTTTCTTCTGCGATGAGTTTGCGCTGCACAAATTCTTCCATCATGGAGGCGTGGTAATTCCACTTGTTTTCGTGCAATTCGCCTACGCCAATCAGTTTTTGGCCGATTTCGATGGGGCGTTGGGAAGTTACAAAGATGGGGAAATCGGAGAAGCCACGCTTTTTGATTTGGTAAGCTGCTTCTTTCAAGGCATCCGCTACTTTGATGAAATCAGAAGAGATTAGGCCTAAATATTTCCCGTTTAAGTCCGGGGAATTAGGTGCATTGGAAAGGGCTGTGTAATCTTCGATCATGTTAACTCTTACTTAGTAATAATAATTGGATGTCTTTAACTGGTTTGTTGAATAATTTTCCAGTGCTTGGTTGCGTAACGAAGCCTTTATAGCAGAATACACCTTTCATAAAGGATTTTCCTTGCCAAAGCATTTCTTCCACTCCCCCTGTCTTTCCCGCTTTCAAGATGAAGGAAGTCATCAGGTTGCTCATGGCTAAACTAGCGGTGTGAGCCACCAGGGAGGGTATATTGGGTACACAGAAATGAGTTACGCCATATTTCTCGAATGTTGGCTTTTGAATCGTGCAAGGCTCTGAAGTCTCAAAACAGCCGCCTTGGTCAATACATACATCCAGGATTAATGTTCCCGGATTCAGTTTACTGACCATTTCCTCTGTCACGATGCAAGGAGTAATTCCACTATCTGAACGCAAGGCTCCTACAATAATTTGGGCTTCTTGCAAAGCTTTTGCCAGATTTTCTGAGTCAATTACCTGCGTGACGATAGGAAAACCAAGCGCCGCTTTTAGGCGTTGCAACTTATAAATGTCTTTATCGAATACTTGGAACTGAATACCAGCGCTCGCTGCCGCTCGCGCCACTTGCTCCACCACCTGACCCGCACCTAAAAGCACCAGATTGCATGGTGGGACGCCTGTTACATGTCCTAACAGCAAACCTTTTTTCTTTTGAATCAAATCGGTGGCAATTGGCAAAATCAATTGGCCAGCAATTTCAGCCATGATTTTAATGAAAGGAAAGCCGCCGCCATTGTCTTCGACGAATTCGAGGCCGATGGCCAAAAGTTTTTTTGCATTCATCGCATCGATTAACTCGGAGGATAAATGCTGGTAAGAGGCACTAGAAATAAAGGCCTGACCTTCTTTCATTCGCGCGATTTCAGCGATGGTAGGAGGGGTAATCTTTAACGTCAACGCACTTTGCCAAATCATCGCCACATCCTCACTCACACTTGCTCCGGCTAATAAATAGTCTGAATCGCTGAAACCTGCACGTTCTCCCGCGCCTTTTTCAATCACAATTTCGTGGCCATTATTGGTTAATAATGCAACGGCTTGCGGGCTCAGAGATATACGGTTTTCGTTCGGGTCGGATTCCTTAGGTAGACTGATGCGGATGCTTTGGGCATTCTGCTTCGTCCAGGCCATCGCCTCTAAAGGGGCAATTCCTTGCTTCGAAAGTAAGTCCTGAAAGGGATTGTGCTCTAATATCTTCGCCATACAACTTCTAATTTACGGTGCGCGTCATCGACGTGGGAGACGTTTAGTTCCAAATGTTCAAAGGTCCAAAACTCCTCCGCCTGCTCCGGCCACTCCACCAGACACAAGTGTCCAGAGTCTAAATATTCTTCTAATCCGATGTCAAAAGCTTCTTGTGCGTTCTTCAATCGGTATAAATCAAAATGGTACACGGGATTTCCTTTGCCATCCACATATTCATTTACTAATGAAAAAGTGGGGCTTTGGACAGATTGTGCGACCCCTAATTGCTGGCAAATTTCCTTAATTAAAGTCGTTTTTCCTGCCCCCATTTCTCCTCGAAACAACCACACATTCGGGTAGTCTTTTGTCTCGCGAATGAGGCTAGCGGCTATTTCAGGCAGTTCCGTGATGCTGTATTTATCCCAGGGTCTCATAGTTCGATGTCCCCTAATTGTGGTCTGATGAGTATTTCTTCTAAAACAGTCGATGGATTCATCGTATATGCCGAGTAAATCGTCGATGCGACATCGTCCGCGGGTATAAAGCGCGACTCTGGCAATTCCACTCCATCCCAAGCTGGTGTTAAAGTGGCTCCAGGTAAAATGGCTGTTACTTTAATTCCTTGCAATTTCGTTTCCTCACGCAAAACCTTAGTGAAGCCCAACAAGGCAAACTTACTAATGCAATACGATCCACCCGCAGTATAAGCCGTGATGGATGCCGTAGAGCAGATGGTGAAAATGTGACCTGATTTTTGGGCCTGTAAAGTAGGTAAAAAGGCACGTGTCAAATGATACGCACTGTATAAATTAGCCTCGATTTGACGCTCTAAAACGCCATCTTCTTCGTTCTGGATTTGACCCGGCATAAAAAATCCGGCATTATTGATTAGGACATCGATGGTTTTGGTTTGGCCTAAAACCCATTCTGCAAAATTCTGGCACTGCTTTTTGTCGCTTAAATCTGCGACGAAGGTGTGTAATAAAGGCGAATTGAACTCAGCAGATAGCTCCTTTAATTTCTCTCCCGTTCGCGAACACGTATACACGGTAAATCCTTCCAAAAGGAATTTTTTCACTAACGCTTTGCCAATTCCTTGGCTACCCCCACTAATTATTGCCGTTTTGTTCATTATCTTTGATAAATATCGATGTGTAATATACCAATCAGATGTCAAAATTAGGCAAATATTTAATCTTCCTGGGAAAGCTTTTTACAAATCCAGAAAAATTTCGGGTTTATCTCGCCTTGACGTTTCAGGAATGTGTGGACATCGGTATTAATTCGATCTTGATTGTAGCGATTGTCTCCTCCTTTTTAGGAGCTGTGACTTGCGT
This sequence comes from Aquirufa lenticrescens, assembly GCF_019916085.1. Taxonomy (NCBI): domain Bacteria; kingdom Pseudomonadati; phylum Bacteroidota; class Cytophagia; order Cytophagales; family Flectobacillaceae; genus Aquirufa; species Aquirufa lenticrescens. The sequence continues at coordinate 818,928 of NZ_CP049834.1, forward strand.
GCAAACCGCAGCAAATATGGATAATCCCTTCGTTCCTCAATACATTATCAGCTTAATTGTTCGGGATTCGACCATTTTAGAGATGGGGCCTACAATTACTTGTGTCGTATTAGCTGGTAAAATTGGTTCTAACATTGCTGGTCAATTAGGGACGATGCGCATTACAGAACAAATTGATGCTCTAGAAGTGATGGGGATTAACTCTCGGTCTTATTTAGTATTACCTAAAATCATTGCCGCAATGATTACTTTCCCCATGTTGGTGACCCTAGCTTGTTTTTTGGCCATCTACGGAGGCTATTTAGCCGGTTGGTTAACAGGATCGATTTCTCCACAGGAATACATCAAAGGATTACAATTCCAATTCAAAGGAAACTATATGATTTTTGCATTGACGAAATCAGTGGTATTTGCCTTTTTAATTGTAACGATTTCGGCGTTTAAAGGATTCTACACGAAAGGTGGTGCTTACGAAGTAGGGACAGCAAGTACCGCTGCGGTAACCAATTCGTGTATTGCGATTTTGATTGCAGATTATCTTTTGGCCCAATTATTAGTCGGCTAAATTCTCTCAATAAATACGTTGGTAGTTAATAGCGAGCTTGCAGAGCCTCTGTAGGATCCGTAAACGGGTGTGATTTCCTCAGGCAAACAAGACGCGGCTAATGGAATATGGTTTCCTGAAACGACCTCGTGCTGCGTCGGATCATAGCCCCTCCAGCCACCACCTGGCAAATAAACCTCCACCCAGGCATGTAAATGATGTGTCTGATTAGGCACATCAACAGGTGCGACTCCAATATAATAACCCGAAACAAATCTTGTAGCTAAGCCCATCGCGCGACACAGCGCGGAAAACAAGACCGCATAATCCCGGCAAGAACCCTTGCGGTTAATCAGGGTGAATTCGGGAGTATTCGGATTTCCTTCTTCTCGAATCTCATAAGCAAAATTCGTAAAGATGAATTCATTTAAGGCAGAAAGATAGGCTGAGGTGCTGTATTTTACGCCTGAGGCAATTTGGCGTGCCATTTGTTCTACATTCGGAGTAACACCCTCTAAACCTAAATAGGGGCTGAGCGTTTTTTGGTAGGAACGAGAATAAGTGATGGGTAATGTTTTACTCTCGAAAGGGAAGTAGACGAAGTCAAATGGATTGAACTCGGTTGTCTCTACCGTCGCCTTCATTTCTATTTCTAGAAAATTTGTCGGCTCCTTGAAGAATAGGATATTTTGAATGTTACCTTCTGGATCCAAGTTTTTTGAAATTTGAACCGGGCTAGGATGAATGTCTAATTGGAAATCTTGAACTGTTAATAGGGCACTTTTACGCGGATGTAAATAGAGGACGTGCGGGTCTAAGGTGACCGATTCACTATATTCATACCGAAGTTTATGCTGAATGCGCGCGATCATTTCGTAGGCGAAATTAAATCTTTCATCCAACCTTCTTCGATTCCTTCGAGGGATTTACGCAATGCTTCATTCCAATCGTCGGAAATCTTTTGCATATCTTCCTTGTAGAGTCTGATTTCTTTGGCCTTGAAACTATTCTTTTCGTAAACGACCACATCAATAGGGAAGTCCACATCATTGGCACTTACTTGGGTAGCATCAAAGGACAAGAAGCCCATTTTTAAGGCGTCTTTTAGCGAAGTTTCGTTGGTTAAATTGCGGTTTAATAAGGGCTTGCCGTAATTGGAGTTACCAATTATCTGGTATTTTAGACCATCATTAATTTCAATCCAATTGCCTTCTGGGAAGATTAAAAAAAGTTTGTGTTCGTTGTCTTTGGGCATTTGTCCACCTACAATCGCGTGTAAATTAAAAGCGTAGCCTTCTTTTTCTAGGGTTTCGCGATCTTCAGCAGCTACTTGTTTTAGTTTTTGGCCAAAGGAAGTAGCCGCCTGAAACATATAATCGTAGCTTTCTTCCTCATCCTCAATGGCTTGATTGAAATAGGTGACGGCTTTATCGCGTACAGAGCGCAATCCTGCTGTCATAATGAAAAGCGAATGATCTTTAATCTCGTGAATGGAGATTTTCTTATTCGAATATACTTCATTACCTGCAGTAATACGCGTGTCTGCAATCGCAATCAATCCTTCTTTAACGGTAATTCCTAAACAATAAGTCATATGATGATGGTGGCAAATGGGAGCGCAATATTACATTAATTTTAACAAATAGCCGGCCTAGTTGACCGGCTTTAAGTCAAAATAAGTGTTGTGTATTGTTTGTCCGATGTCGTTGTTCGAGGTTTGAAAAGCATCTAAAAACTGGTGCAATCCCGTAGTAAGTATGTCGTCAATCTCTGTGAATTGTACTTCAGAAAGGATCTTGGATAGTTTTTTCTCCGCTAAATTCGAGTAGCCGTGGTCAAAAGAAGTTCCGGAAATAGCATAAAGCGATTGTTCTGCTTCGGTTAAACAATGGACCACCGATCGCGGAAACCCTTTGTCCAAGATCAAAAATTCCACAATATTCGTGGGATTCACCACTTTGTATTGCTGGCGGAACATATTGTAGGCAGAAACCGATTTCAAAACCGAAGACCATAATAACAGATCTAAAGGAGAACCCACTGCGTCCACATTAGGTAAAAGGGTAAAATATTTAACATCTAAAAAACGTGTCGTTTTGTCTGCCCGTTCGAGTAATTTTCCTAACTGACCAAAATGCCAGCCTTCGCCACGGGTAATCGTCGAATCGACAATGCCATAAAACAACTGACTTCCGGATTTGATTTCCTCTAAAAATCCTTGGTAGCGGGCTAATTCCCAGCTTTTGCTTCCTTCTACGCGGTCCTTTACTTTCCAGTAGATTTGGTTTACATATTCCCACATTTCCTTCGAAATACTTTCGCGAATGGTGCGGGCATTCTCACGTGCTGAATACAGACAAGAAAGAATCGAGTTCGGATTATTGACATCGAAGGTCATGAAATACAAAACGTTCTCACGGTTTGCTTCGGGGTAATGTTCGAAGAAATTGTAATGATCGGCCGTGGCCACGATCAAGGGCTCCCATTGTTCCGGGACATTCGGGGGTAAATCGAGGGCAAGATTAAAATTCACCGAGATGAAGCGGGCATAATTGTCAGCTCTCTCGATGTACCGATTCATCCAATAAATGGAATTGGCTACACGACTTAACATAGGCTATAAATTTTTCTAAAATGCTTGATATCTTAAAATTAGGATTTTTTTTCAGAGTGCGGCATCAGCCCGTCCTTTTTTGTATTTTTGCCTATTAATTCGTCCAAAAAATCCATATGTTTTATCAAATTTTCATAAAACCACTTTTCTTTCTATTCAATCCAGAGCGTGCGCATTACCTAGCCGCAGATTTAATTCGCTTGACCTTACGTATTCCAGGGATGTCATTGCTTTTCAAAGCTTTGTTTCAGGTGGAGGATAAACGATTAGAACGGACAGTTTTTGGACTTCATTTTCCTAATCCGGTGGGTTTAGCGGCTGGATTTGATAAGAATGCGATGCTGATTGATGAATTTGCCGAATTGGGTTTTGGATTTATTGAGGTAGGTACGGTTACTCCCAAACCGCAGGACGGCAATCCTAAGCCTCGTTTATTTCGATTGCTCGAAGATGAAGCAATAATTAACCGAATGGGATTTAATAATGAAGGCTTGGCCGCGATGAAAACGCGCCTCGAAAAACGTCGTTCTAAGGTTATTGTAGGTGGAAATTTGGGAAAGAACAAAGTAACACCGAATGAATTAGCGGATGACGATTACCGCCAAGGATTCGAAGCTTTATATGATGTAGTGGATTATTTTGTAGTGAACGTTAGTTCGCCGAACACCCCTAATCTGCGAGCACTTCAAGAGAAAGAGCCCCTTAAGCAATTGTTGCAGACCTTGCAAGATTTGAATGCCTTGAAACCGGTACAGAAACCGATTTTATTGAAAATTGCGCCGGATTTGAGTAATGATCAATTAGACGACGTGATTGAAATTGTGTTAGAAACTCGCTTAGCCGGCGTCATTGCTACGAATACGACCCTGTCTCGCGAAGGTTTGCAATCTGCTCACAAAGGGGAAATGGGCGGATTAAGTGGTAAGCCTTTGACCAAAAGATCAACTGAGGTAGTGGCTTATTTACACCAAAAATCAAACGGCCAATTCCCCATCATAGGGGTAGGTGGAATCCATTCTGGAGCTGATGCTATAGAGAAATTAAAAGCAGGAGCTTCCTTAGTTCAGATCTATTCCGGCTTCATCTACGAGGGTCCGGGATTGATTAAAGAAATTAACCAAGAAATACTCGCGGCTGGACTGTAAATTGATTTTGTAAATCGGATCAAAAAAGCGAAATTTATAAGATTATAACCTTGGTTCCCACAATGGCAAAAAAGATTAGTAACACTACAAGTACCTTACAACTTAATTTTGAGCAAGATAAGCCCAAAAGAAAAATGGACGGTGCCGTTCTATACCGCATTCAATTAATTATAGCCGCCTTTTTGTTTCTGATTGGTACCCTTTTGTTGGTATCGTTTGGTTCGAGTTTTTTCGTAGGTGTTTCTGACCAAAGTGAGGTAGAGCGAGGCGTAGTGGATACCATCAAGGGTTCTGATATTCCGATTAAAAACTTTGCAGGACTTTTAGGTGCTAAAATCGCACACTTCTTTTTATTCAAGACTTTTGGGTGGTCGACCTTATTATTAATCCCCTTATTCTATTTATCGGCGTTAAAAGTGGGTTTCAAAAAAGAGATTTACTCGTTAGAGCGCCTATCTTGGCAGGTATTGTTCTATATCCTTTGGTTTAGTTTATTAGCAGGATTTTTTGTTTTCTCTCTTGATTTGCCCCATTCAATTGGTGGTGGAGTAGGGTATTTTGTGAACGAGAAACTGTATCAATTATTAGGTTACCTATCCATTTTTGTGATTGGTTTTGGTGGATTTATCTTTTTGGTTTTATTCTATCAATTAAATCCTAAAAAGGCAGTTGTTGCAGCTCCTTTGGCCACTGAAGAAGAGGACGAAGAAGAGGAGGAAAGTCTATTTATTGATGAGGATGGTCCTTCAGTTCACGTGGATAATGATGATCTACAAGAATTTAGACCAATTGTTCCGCCAGTAGTGGAAGAGGTTGTTCCAGAAATGGAAGCGCCTGTTGAAGTGCCAGAAGAAGTCATTCCTGAGCCAGAAGTTGCGGAGGAAAAGAAAGAAGATGATTTAGACTTTACCTATAAAGTGGCGGATGTAGCGGATGAAGTAATTGAAGAAGAACCTACTCCGGTGTCTCGTGAGATCAAAGCAAACGATTTAGTGGAGCAATTTGGCCTTTATGATCCTACCGCTGATTTGCCTAAATACCAGTTTCCTACGATCGATTTATTGAAAGAATACGATCAAAAGAACCAAACATCGCAAGTGACGATGGATGAGTTGAAGGCGAATAAGGAGAAGATTGTAGAGACTTTATTGAATTATGGTATCGGGATTCAGAAGATTGAAGCTACGATTGGGCCCACTGTTACCTTGTATGAGATTGTCCCTAAGGCAGGAGTTCGCGTCAGCAAAATCACTTCTCTTGAAGATGATTTATCCCTTTCATTGGCTGCTATGGGAGTTCGTATTATCGGCCAAATGCCTGGTAAAGACACCATCGGTATCGAGGTAGCTAACAAGAACCGCGAGATGGTTCCAGTTCGTGCGGTAATCGGTTCTGAAAAGTTCCAAAAATCCACCTACGATCTTCCTATCACATTAGGTAAGACGATTTCGAATGAGATTTTTGTTGCGGATTTGGCCAAAATGCCTCACCTCTTAATGGCCGGAGCAACAGGTCAAGGTAAGTCGGTAGGTTTAAATATGCTCTTGACTTCTTTGATTTACAAGAAGCACCCGGCGACATTGAAGTTTGTTTTGGTCGATCCGAAGAAAGTGGAATTATCGCTTTTCAACAAGTTAGAGCGTCACTTCTTGGCTTGTCTTCCTGATTCAGCAGAGGCGATTATTACAGACACGAAAAAGGTAGTAAGCACGTTGAACTCGCTTTGTAAGGAGATGGACTTGCGTTATGATAAGTTGAAAGACGCTGGTTGCCGAAACATTAAGGAATACAACCAGAAGTTCATCAACCGTCGCTTGAATCCAAACGAGCACGACTTTATGCCATACATCGTCTTAGTGATTGATGAGTTAGCCGATTTAATGTTAACGGCGGGTAAAGAGGTAGAACATCCGATTGCGCGTCTTGCTCAATTAGCGCGCGCCATCGGTATTCACTTGGTTGTGGCGACACAACGTCCTTCGGTGAACGTCATCACCGGTACGATTAAGGCGAATTTCCCAGCTCGTCTATCGTTTAAGGTAATGTCCAAAATTGACTCCCGCACCATTCTCGACGCCGGTGGCGCTGATCAGTTAGTAGGTATGGGAGATATGTTATTGTCGATGGGCTCAGAAGTGATTCGTTTGCAATGTGCCTTCGTAGACACCCCAGAAGTGGAAGACATCTGTGATTTCATTGGAAACCAACAAGGGTATACTTCTGCTTATTTATTGCCTGAGCCTGATTCAGAGGAAATGGGTGGCCAAGATCGCGGGGATTTCGATCCAAGTGACCGAGATTCGTTCTTCGATGAAGCAGCTCGCTTAGTCGTGATGCACCAGCAGGGAAGTACATCGCTAATCCAACGTAAGTTGAAATTAGGCTATAACCGTGCTGGTCGTTTAATTGATCAGTTAGAAGCTGCAGGAATCGTAGGTTCATTCGGTGGTTCCAAAGCCAGAGAAGTACTCGTGAAATCAGAAACTGAATTAGAAGAGATTTTGAAAAATTTATAAGATGAAAAAAGGACTATTATTACTATGCTTGAGTTTTAGCGTATTTGCTCAGTCGAACAAGGCGGTAAGCCTGATTGATGGAATGCAGAAGAAGTACAAGACGATGGGCTCATTCTCCGCTAATTTTACCTATCAAACAGAAGGAGCAGCCACCATGTCTGGATCTATTACAGTGAAAGGGATGAAGTTTCGTTTAAAAACGGCTGGCCAAGAGATCTTTAATAATGGGAAAGAAGTAGCCACCTATATCAAAGAAATCAATGAGGTGAACATCTCTAGCTTTGATCCTTCAGAAGGTGATTTGAATCCGGCTAAAATCTATTCATTCGACAAGAAGGCCTACAAGATCTCTTTTAAAGGCGAATCAGCTGGCGTCTCGACGGTGGAGTTAGCTCCTGTGGCAAAAGGTACTCAGGTGAAGAGTATCGCCCTTAAAATTTCAAATGCGGATCTATCTGTAAGTGAATGGACAATCATTAATAAGGCGGGAAAGAAACAGCACTTTAAAGTGGCTAAATTAAACCCAAAAGCAAACGCTGACGATAAATTTTTCAGCTTTGACAAGAAAGCCTTTCCAGGTGTTGAAGTGAACGATTTACGTTAATCTATTTACCGGATTGCACATAAAAAAAGGCCTCTCGAAAGAAAGGCCTTTTTTTATGTGTACTGTAGAGGATTAAAAAGTCTGCAAAATTAATTGCTTCATAATCTCTAATCCATCCGTATTATTCAAATCTGGATCTGCCGCTCTTTCTGGGTGAGGCATCATTCCAAATACGTTTCTGCCTTCATTACAGATACCTGCTATGTTTAAAAGACTACCATTCGGGTTTGACTCTTCTGTTACTTCCCCATTCTCGTTGCAGTAGTAGAACAAGATTTGGTCATTTGCTTTCAAAGAGGCTAAAGTCTTCTCATCTGTGAAATAACGTCCCTCTGCGTGAGCGATAGGTATTTTGTAGGCTTTATTCGTATCTAATTCTTGAGTTAACAATGAATTATTCGTAGCTGCTTTTAAGTAGATATTCTTAGAAATGAATTTCTGAGAATTATTTCTTAATAAAACGCCAGGCAATAAATGCGCTTCAACTAATACTTGGAAACCATTGCAAATTCCCATTAAATAACCGCCATTTTTTGCGTGCTCGATAACGTGCTCCATAATAGGGGAGAAACGAGCAATAGCACCAGAACGCAAGTAATCTCCGTAAGAGAAACCACCTGGAACGATGATGAAATCACAGTTTTGTAGATCAGTCTCTTTGTGCCAAAGTTTAACAGCTTCATAGCCTAAACTTTGAATGACTCCGACGGTATCGTCGTCACAATTGGATCCTGGGAATACTACTACGCCAAATTTCATATTTTCTTTGCTATTATTTTGTGCAAAAATACGGTTTTTGAATGAAAAATGCAGACCCTCCGGAGCTTTTATTTTAACCAAAATCCGAGTCTCAACCCTGCCTTGGTTTCAAAACCATTTTGTCCAATCCCCGCATTTACCGATAGATCAAGATGGAAATGGCTGTTGTAGTTTCGTTGAATACCCCAAACACCTCCAGCGTACATATGGGTTGCTTCCTCCGCTTTCTTAAAAACAAAAGAAGGCTCCGCAAATAATCCAATGTAGTTTCCAGAATAATTTGTGGAGAGACGTCCTTCGTCTCTCCGTTTTTCTAGGTTATAATAGTGTCGGTATTCGCCTCTCAGCATGAATAATTTAGACTGTAAACCATTTGTACTGCCATATCCGATGGAGTTTCCTATAGATAATTTAAGCGAGTTATTTTCTTGTATGCTCTTCTCCAAGCCGATGGAAGGCGATAAAATAGAGATGGAATACAAAGGCTTAGTTTCTTGTGCACTCAGTTGAATTGCAACAAAAAGCAGCAACATAGTGATCGGGTATTTCATAAGAATGAGTTTAAAAATTTAATGAATAAGTAAAGCCATTTCGTCCACGGCAGATGGCTGTTCCTACATTCGTTGCCCAATTTAAAGGGACATAATTGAAGGTTTCATCGATGACCGTTTCGATTTTATAATCGTCTTGGGTAGTTGCTGAATAGTGTTTAGAAAAAGGAGTGTAATATTCGAGGAAGTTAATATCACCTTCCATAGACATAGCTGCACTACTATTACCCCAATAATAAGTGAACCAAAAGCGTTGTCGCCACTCGTGTTTTACTCGCACGGCGAGTTTACGGTAGAAGCCTAAGTCAAGCAGATAAACTTCTGCGGTAAAGCGACAGGTCCCTTGTCCTGGGTTTTCGTAGGTGACAGAATTGCTTTCGACTTTATTCAGTACTTTACTAGTTGTATTTTTAAGAGCAGTTGCAGGCTGACTTTGGTAAACTGTTGCATGTGCCACTTTCTCAGGTGAGGCGCGGAAAGTCGCTTTGTTCTGTTCGAAATCAACGATTCTAATTTGAAAGACTTTGGTAGGATTGACCTGGTATACTAGTTCGCCTATTTGTATCAGACCATCTTTGTTAATCAACCGGCTTAAAATGGTGTCATCCACGATGGGCTGAAGTGATTTATCCTCTCCATCACCCACGAGTTTTAGCATGTGTTCAAATCCAGTTAGGTCTCCGGTTTCTGCTATTTGCGTCAAGGTAAGTGAATCTAATTTGCGCAATTCCGTGCTTTGTGATTCCAAAAATTGAATGTCGCGCAAAATGGAAGGGTCGGAGGGATTCTTTTGGAATTTTTCGACATAAGCCTGAAAAGTGACTTGATCTTCGAAAGCCAGAAAGCCATTTGAATTGAGTAGCGTGTAAGTAGTGTTTACTGGAACGATGGTCGCTGCTGGGTCTTTCGTGCAGGACGTAAAAAATAAAGTGCAGGCAAATAGGATTGCCACGACATACGTCGTGTAGTGATTTTTCATTGTATTAGTGGTTAAATGTGAGTACTAGGATAAAGGTAGACTAAACTTTGAGAGTTCGGTACCCACCTATTGAGATTACCAAGAAACTGATAATGAGTTAAAAAGATAATGAGGGAAACAAAAAGGCCGCGACTCGTAGAGTCGCGGCCTTTCAAAACCTAACAGGAAATAAATCCTAGTATCTGTAGTGCTCAGGCTTGTATGGTCCCGCTTGAGGTACACCAATGTAGTCAGCTTGCTCTTTTTCTAACTTCTCTAATTTAGCACCAATGTGCGCTAAGTGTAAAAAAGCTACTTTCTCATCTAAGTGCTTAGGAAGAATGTACACTTTGTTCTCGTAGTTCGCTGAGTTCGCCCAAAGTTCTAATTGAGCCAATGTTTGGTTACAGAACGAGTTCGACATCACGAATGAAGGGTGACCCATCGCACAACCTAAGTTCACTAAACGACCTTCCGCTAAAACGATTACGTTTTTACCATCGATCGTGTACATATCTACTTGTGGTTTGATTTGATCTTTCGATGCACCGTAGTTGTTGTTCAACCACTCCATATCGATTTCGTTATCGAAGTGACCGATGTTACAAACGATTGCTTTGTCCTTCATCGCTTTGAAGTGACGATCACGGATAATCTTCACGTTACCAGTCGCCGTTACAAAGATGTTTGCGCGTGTCGCTGCTTCGTCCATTGGAACTACTTCGTAGCCATCCATTGCTGCTTGTAAAGCACAAATTGGATCGATTTCAGTTACTAACACACGGCAACCTGCACCACGTAATGAATCAGCAGAACCTTTTCCTACGTCACCGTAACCAGCTACTACTGCTACTTTACCCGCTAACATTAAGTCTGTCGCACGACGAATCGCATCTACTAATGACTCTTTGCAACCGTATTTGTTATCAAATTTAGACTTAGTTACCGAGTCATTTACGTTGATCGCTGGCAAGAATAACGTGCCATTCTTCATACGCTCATATAAACGGTGAACACCTGTCGTAGTTTCTTCTGATAAGCCTTTGATGCCTTCGATTAACTCAGGATATTCATCAAAAACCATATTAGTTAAATCACCACCATCATCTAAGATCATGTTTAATGGTTGACGATCTTCTCCAAAGAATAAAGTCTGCTCAATACACCAGTTGAATTCTTCTTCGTTCATGCCTTTCCAAGCATAAACCGGAATGCCTGCTGCTGCGATAGCCGCTGCTGCGTGATCTTGTGTAGAGAAAATGTTACAAGAGGACCAAGTAACGTCAGCTCCTAAAGCTGTTAATGTTTCAATTAAAACCGCTGTTTGAATTGTCATGTGAAGACAACCTGCGATACGCGCACCTTTTAAAGGTTGTGCAGCACCGAATTCTTCACGTAATGCCATCAAACCTGGCATTTCTGCTTCTGCTAATTGAATTTCTTTGCGACCCCAGTCCGCTAATGCAATGTCTTTAACTTTGAATGGTACATAAGTACCCGATTGTGATGCCATTGTGTGTATTTTTTGAAAGGTATTTTCTTACTAAAGTGCAAATTTAATGCAATTATTTGGAATTTTCTAAAAATGCCAAAACACTTTCGAGTTGAATTCCTCGAGAACCTTTAACTAAAAGAAAACTGTCCTGAATCGGATGATCTTGAAGCCAAGTATGTAGGCCAAATTTGTCTGGGAAATAATAAGCCGAAGGCAAATTGATTAAGGCGTGCTGCATATGTTGCCCTACTAATAGCACTTTTTCAAAGGATAATCCAGCAATAAGCTTTCCTAATGAGGCATGTTCTTCAATGGAGGAATCTCCTAATTCAAACATATCCCCTAAAATAAGTAGCTTGGGCGTTCCTTCCGTTTCTGCGAAATGTGAAATTGCAGCAGACATCGACGATGGATTGGCGTTATAGGCATCCATCAAAACTTGGTTTGATCCTATTTTGATGAATTGAGAACGATGATTATTTGGGATATAGGTGCTTATTCCCGTATTGCATTGCTCGTCGCTTAATTCGAAATATTTACCCACCGCAATGGCTAATTGAATATTCTCAAAATTATAGATGCCTGGTAAATGGGAATCGATAATTTCACCATTGGCTAGGGCAAAGCGCACCATCGGTTTCGCCTCAACCAGGGTCGTAGGCATCGCTTCGTTCGTATAAACTCCATTTTGCATACCTCTTTCGCAGAACATTTCTTGAACCGGGCCTGCTTGCTGAGGTAAAAAGGTGACACCTTTAGAAGCTTGCAAAAAGTCAAAAAGTTCCCCTTTCCCTTTACGGACCCCTTCGATTCCCCCAAAGCCTTCTAAATGGGCTTTACCGATATTGGTGATCAAACCGTGGGTGGGTTGAGCGATGTCGACGAGTTCTTTAATGTCTCCTTGCTTGTTCGCACCCATTTCGATCACTGCAATTTCGTGTTCCTTTTTAATGGATAATACGGAAAGCGGAACTCCGATATGGTTGTTTAGGTTGCCGGTGGTTGCAAAGCAATGGTATTTTTGGGATAATACTGAGAAGATTAATTCCTTCGTAGTGGTCTTTCCGTTCGAACCAGTTAAACCGACGATGGGAATCGTTAAGGTTTGGCGGTAGGCGGTTGCCAAGGCTTGAAGGGCCAACAATCCATCTTCTACCAATAAAGTCCGTTCTCCTGCTAAATAATCCGCATCATCAATGATAGCATACTGAGCGCCTTTTTCTAAAGCTTCCGTTGCCATCGCATTCGCATTAAAATTAGGTCCTTTTAAGGCGAAGAATAAATTTCCTGCTTGGATTTTTCGGGTATCGGTAGATACACCAGTGGAGGATAAAAACTTTTCTAGAAGTGTTTGTGTATTGACAATCATTAGCCTGTTATGACAATTGACTGCAAATATCTACAAAAATTTTGGAACCCCTAAGATAATCTGACGTAGACTGACGATGATTATGACGATTCCTACGAGAATCATCATCGATTTTACCGGTAATTTATTGGCTAATCGAGCCGCAATTGGGGCCGCAATGACACCACCTAAAATTAAACCGATGATCACATGTAAATATCCTAGACCGATGACAGCAAAAAAGGTTAGCGATGAAGCAAGTGAGACGAAGAACTCAGTCAAGTTCACACTTCCGATCGTGTACTTTGGATGACGCCCCGAGGCAATCAGGGTAGAGGATACAATCGGCCCCCAACCGCCGCCACCAATGGAATCTAAATAGCCACCAAAGAGTGCTAGCCAGCCTACTCGTTTCAATTGACGTTTTTCTTGACGTTTAATTAGGGCCTTACGAATGATAATGGCACCTAAGAATAAAGTATAAACGGAAACAATCGGTTTGATGTATCCAGCATAATCTTCTAAACTCGATAAGACATAAGCTCCTAAGATAGCTCCAATCACTCCTGGAATCACGAGTGTCTTAAATAATTTGGAATTCACATTGCCAAACTTCAAGTGCATATACCCTGAAACTCCAGATGTAAACACCTCGGAGGCGTGAACGCTCGCTGAGGCGGCGGCAGGGGTGATACCTACGGACAATAAAAAGGTCGTTGCCGTTACGCCATAGGCCATTCCCAAAGCCCCGTCAATCATTTGGGCAATAAATCCTCCTAAAACATAATATAAAATGGAAGAATCAACCGTATTAAACACGGCGATGACTTTTTCTGCAGTAAGGTACGTGAATAAAAGATGCCCCACGATCATCAATGCCAGCGCATTGCTAATGTGAATAATTACTTCAGTGATGCTACGATCACGCATCCAGATGGTTTGGATGGCATTAAAAATACTCGGAAAATTTCTTTTAGGAGGCATAGACTTTTTAATTCCCTACAAAGCTAATAGACTTTACTTAATCTACCAACAAAGTAGAGTAAATATTTTTTCATAAAAAAGCCGTAATTTGCATCTCCTTTTACAATAAATACATTTTATGCGTACAGAGTATCAGTTTAGAGAGATCGAGAAAGCTTGGCAATCGTTTTGGGAAGCCAATAAAACATTCCAGGCTCAGGTAAATCCAGCGAAGCCCAAATATTATGTCTTAGACATGTTCCCGTATCCATCGGGTGCAGGATTACACGTGGGTCATCCGCTGGGGTATATTGCCTCTGATATTATGGCGCGCTACAAGCGTTTACAGGGTTATGAGGTGTTGCACCCGATGGGGTTCGACTCTTTTGGCTTACCTGCTGAGCAATATGCAATCCAAACAGGTCAGCATCCTGCCATTACGACAGAACAAAATATCGCTCGTTACATTGAGCAATTAAAGAATATGGGCTTCTCTTTCGATTGGTCGAGAGAGGTCAGAACTTCTGATGCATCTTATTACAAGTGGACTCAGTGGATTTTTATGCAATTATTCAATTCTTGGTATAACCAGGAATCAGATAAAGCGGAGTCTATTGAAACCTTGAAGACTATTTTAGGGGCCAAAGGTTCGATCGGATTAAAAGCAGTTTGCGATGAAGAGGTCACTCGAATCACCGCGGAGCAATGGAATGCGATGTCTGCGGACGAGCAATATGCGTATTTATTGAGCTTCCGTCTAGCTTATTTGGATGACTCAGTGGTAAACTGGTGTCCACAATTAGGGACGGTTTTAGCGAATGATGAAGTCAAAGACGGAGTTTCAGAGCGCGGCGGTTACCCAGTGGAGCAGAAGAAAATGCGCCAATGGTCGATGCGCATCACAGCCTATGCTGATCGTTTATTAAGAGGATTAGACGAGGTGGATTGGGCTGATTCTTTGAAAGAGCAGCAACGCAATTGGATTGGAAAATCGATCGGAACGGATGTGGAATTTGCCATTGAAAACGTTTCAGATAAGAAAATAAAAGTATTTACTACACGTGTGGATACCATTTATGGGGTTTCCTTTATGGTGTTAGCGCCAGAGCACGAGTGGGTTTCAGAATTGACGACACCTGGGCAGAAAGAAGAGGTGGAAGAATATGTGAATTGGGCCAAAACCCGTTCAGAACTTGACCGCGTCTCGGAAGTAAAAACCGTTTCAGGAGTATTTACTGGAACTTATGTCATTAACCCAGTGAACCAAGAACGTGTTCCTTTATTCCTTGCAGACTATGTGTTAGCCGGTTATGGAACAGGTGCAGTGATGGGCGTGCCATCGGGAGATCAGCGTGACTGGAATTTTGCGAAGCATTTTGACTTGCCTATTCCGGCTATTTTAGATGGCCAAAAAGACATCGACAAACAAGCAGATCCTACGAAAGAGGGGAAATACATTCATTCCGGAATGATTAATGGAATGGAATATAAGGAAGCGACGAATACCTTAATCGCTTGGTTAGAGGAGAACGGAATTGGAAAAGGAAAGGTACAATATCGAATGCGCAACGCGGTGTTTAGCCGTCAACGCTATTGGGGCGAACCTGTTCCGGTGTATTTCAAACCAACGGCCTCAGGCGATTTATTGCCTTATTTAATCGAGGAGTCTGAATTGCCCTTGGAACTACCTAAAATAGATAAATACCTGCCTACTGAGACGGGAGAACCTCCTTTAGGACGGGCGGCAGCTGATTGGAAATACAAAGGACAATACGATTACGAATGGTCTACGATGCCAGGATGGGCAGGCTCTTCATGGTATTGGTATCGCTATATGGATGCCACGAATTCAGGCGAATTCGCTTCGAAAGAAGCGATTAACTACTGGAAAGCGGTGGATTTGTACATCGGTGGATCGGAGCACGCGACGGGTCACTTGTTGTATTCTCGTTTTTGGAACAAATTCTTAAAAGATTTAGGCTATGTACCGGAAGAGGAATTTGCGAAGAAATTGATCAACCAAGGGATGATTCAAGGGCGTTCGAACTTTGTTTATCGCTTAAAGGATTCTGCCAAAGTCACTTTTGTCTCTCACGGCTTGAAAGATCAATATGATGTCGCGGCACTTCACGTGGACGTAAATATCGTAGAAAATGATGTGTTAGACCTAGAGGCCTTCAAAAAATCCAGAAATGACGTGCCTGCGGATGCGGAATTTATTTTAGAAGACGGCAAATATGTGTGCGGTTGGGAAGTGGAGAAGATGTCGAAATCGAAGTTTAACGTCGTTAATCCGGATGATTTAATTGCCAAATACGGCGCAGACACCCTTCGTGTCTACGAGATGTTCCTTGGACCTTTAGAGCAATTTAAGCCTTGGAACACGAACAGTATTTCGGGATCGCATAATTTCTTGCGCAAGGTTTGGCGTTTATTCTTTGATGACAACACGAACACTTCGAAAATTGTGGACATACCTGCGACTCCGGAAGAATTGAAAGTATTGCACACGGCGATTCGCAAAGTGCAAGATGATTTAGATCGCTTCTCGTTCAATACGGTCGTTTCGACTTTGATGATTTGCGTGAATGATTTGGGAGCCTTAAAATGTCACAAGAAATCAGTATTACGCGAATTAGTGATCTTGCTGTCTCCTTACGCTCCGCACATTGCAGAAGAATTGTGGGCCGCTTTAGGCGAGCAGGAGGGAAGTATATCCTATGCTTCATTCCCTGCATTCAACGCTGCTTTCTTAGAGGAAAATGATTTCAATTACCCGATTTCATTCAATGGTAAAGTGAAGTTAACGCTTGCTTTCCCAGTGACGGCAACGCCAGCGGAAATTGAGGCTGCTGTTTTAGCGAATGAGCAAGTAACAAAGCATTTAGAAGGCAAGACCCCATCGAAAGTGATTGTCGTACCGAAACGGATTGTGAATATCGTCTTAGGTAAATAAAAAAAAGGCTCCTCGATCTGAGGAGCCTTTTTTAGGTTGATTATTCTCTTGGAGGTCCACCTTGACGCGTTTGGCTTTGCATCGTTTTGTATTTCTCCAATTGTTCTGGAGTTAAGATCGCTTTGAATTGCTCTGCTTGCGCATCGTTTGCTTTTTTCATCTCAGCCATCATCTCTTCTCTTTCCATTCCTTGCTCGCGCAATTCCATCATCTTTTTCATACGAGCTGCAATTAAGGGTTCCACTTTGGCAACTTGATCTTTCGATAAACTTAATTCTGTCGTCATGCGATCTACCTGACGTTGTACCATCGCTTGAGGATCCATTCCTTGTGCATGGATACTTGTACTGAATGCCATCATTGCTACAACGAAGGCGAAAATTGTGCTAATCTTTTTCATATTATGTTGGAAAAATAGTTTCCCAAATATATTGATATACTTGAGTTGCTGTTATCTGTTTGTCGATATTTTGCGACGAAATGAAAACAGGATAATAGGCCTCATCGCAGAAAGGACTTCCGTGAGAGCCTTTTACTAGGCTAGCATCGAGCGGAATTACGTCCATTCTGTAACGGAAACCTAAGAGCTTACGCGCTAATTTATACGCCGCTCTGAGCTTTATAAAAGGGTTTTTAGGATCCATGAACATTTCCACTGGGTCGTAACCTGGTTTTTTGAAGATGTCCACACAGCGAGCGAAGTCCGGCGCTTTCGCATCGTCTAACCAATAATAATAGGTAAACCATTTGTCAGAATCTGCGACCAAAACCAGATCGCCGCAACGGTCGTGTGCAATCTGGTAGTCTTCGAGTTCTTTTCCACTGAGGATTTTAGTGATGCCCGGAACCTTTTCGAAGATGGCTCTGATTTCGGATGGATTCTTACAATAAATATGCGCAATCTGATGGTCTGAAACGGCGAAAGCTTCGCTCGCACCTGGATCCAATAATTCCAAACCTTGTTCTTCTCGAATGGCGATTTTACCTGCCTCGCGTAATACGCGATTTAAATGAATCGGTGTATGGACATCGTTGATACCGTATTCGGATAACAAGATGATCTCAGCGTTTTTAGCCTCGAAATGAGTAATTAACTGTTCTAATACCTGATCTATTTCTTTTAACTCTTTTGCAATAGCTGGTAAATCCACCCCAAACTTCTGGAGACAATAGTCTAAATGCGGCAGGTAAATCAAGTTCAGCGTAGGATCGTACTTTTCATCTACATAGATGGACGCATCCGCAATCCATTGGGTGGATTTAATATTCGCATTCGGACCCCAAAAATTAAACAAAGGGAATGTACCCAGTTTAGCCTGTAATTCATCTCGTAGTGTGGCAGGAAACGAATAGCAATCCGGCGCCTTCACTCCATCCGAATGGTATTGGGGACGGGGAGTTACCGAATAATCCGCAGACGAATACATGTTGTACCACCAGAACATTTTGGCGCAAGTGAAATTCGAATCTTTCCTCTTCGCTGCCTCCCAGATTTTTTCAGCCCCCACTAAAGAATTCGACTGTTTCCAAAACTTCACTTCCGAATCCGTCTTATCATACCAACCATTCCCCACGATACCGTGCTCTGATGGGTTTTTGCCCGTCAAATATACGGTCTGGGAGGTAGTTGTTACCGCCGGAAAAGGAGGCTGGATTTTTTGAATTTGCTTCTTTTGGATATAGGCATACAAAAAGGGAGTGTACTCAGCGGAAATGACACTTTCGCTGAGCCCTACCACGTCGATAACGGCAGTCTTTTTCATCATCCTAATAAGTCTGTGATGGTTTTTATTTCGCGGCTAATCGATTCAGCCATCGGTACTTGGAAGGCAGGAGGTAATACGCCCCAGGTATAGGTTTCGATTTCCAAATGATTCGTAAACGGGCTAGCCTTTTGGATAGCGAGCGTTTCTCGGATTTCTTTTTGAGTGGATCCTAATAAACCATAGGTTTCTAAAAAGAGGGGCACGTGGAAATGCACCCGCCATTCATCGTATGTATTAGGCTTATAGGCCGCAAAGGCCTCATCCAGATCCTTAAATTCTTGGTACGAACCGTCTTTGCGCAAGGCTTTGACCTGATGCAAATAAACGGGTTCCTGGTATTTCTGTAATTCTGCGATCTTTTCTACTTCCTGTTCTCTTAAATCGACGCGTAGGGCAGAACTAATTTGAATCTTTCCAATAGGTATGTTTTTAGCTTTCAGTTCCTGAATACTTGCCTCAGGTGCATCAAAGCTTACTCCATAATGGCAGATGTCAAAGCACAATTGGATGTGTTTTCTGATCAAATCTGGATTTCCTGAAGGCAACAATACCTGCTCGTACCAAGCCACAAAATCGCTGTGATTGCTCAATAAGCCATCCGGCTCCGGTTCGATATCAAGGTGGATGATTTTACCCGTGTTTTTCTCAATCTTAGCTAATACATCAACTACTTCCAATAGATGTTGAGTCGATGCCCGCATCGCTTGCTGGCGCTCTTCTGCTGTATTCCACCAGTATTTATAAGACAGGGGAGAGGTAGAAATACCTCCCTCATTTTCTGTTAAAAGTGCAGCTAAAATATGCGCTAAACGAATTGTATAATCCCTTCTATCCGTCGTAGTCCAATCGGGTGCGTGCACTTGATCTTTTACGATGGTGTTGTGAAAACCTCCGTAAGGGAATCCGTTGAGAGTAAAAACGTAGAGATTTTGCTCAGAAAGCCACGTTTGTAAATCCTTTAAAGCCGCATGCTCTTGCAAATCAATACTCGCTTGATTGGCAAATCGCAAACCTAAACCCATCGGCTGGTCTGGCGAAACCTGTGTCTTTACCGCAGGAACGTGCTGCTTTAATTGCGCAAAATGTTCTGACCAAATCTCTCCGGTATGAATATTACTGCAATAACTCAGGTGTCCGTAAGGCGTTTTCATATTAGGCGATTTGTTCCAAGTAATCGACTGATTTTTTGATGAGATCGAAATCCATCTCGTGCACTTCCACGCCTTTGCCTACATGTTCTAGCAAGGTGATGGTTAATTGCCCGCCTAAGTGTTCTCTGAACTCATTTAAGCCGTTCGTTAAATTGATTTTGTCATTTTCTGCCAAAGCAGGGTGAAATATCGCAAAACCTAGTTTTTTCAACAAGTGGATGATGCGATCTACGTCTTCTTTCGTCAAATGACCGATCAAGTGCGAATAGACGCTATCTAACGCTATTCCAATCGCCACCGCTTCTCCGTGACGGATCTTGAAATCGCTTAAGTATTCTAATTTATGTGCTGCCCAATGGCCAAAATCCAAGGGTCTAGCCGAACCAAGCTCAAAAGGATCACCACTCGCAATATGTTGCATATGCAGCGAAGCGCAGCGGTAAATCTGCTCAATCATCACAGACTTGTCTCGCTGGTTCATTGCATCCGCATTTTCTTCTAACCAGGTAAAAAAGCTGATGTCTTTAATCAGGGAAACTTTAACAGCTTCCGCAATTCCCGAACGCCAATCGCGCTCACCTAAACTCTCTAGGAACGAATAATCGTTAAATACGGCTACAGGAGGCGCGAACGTACCTAGGAAATTCTTCTTGCCTAGGTAATTGACGCTGTTTTTTACCCCTACACCCGAATCGTTTTGGGATAATACAGTCGTCGGTATCCGGATGAATTTCACGCCTCTATGGGAAATGGCAGCGGCATAGCCGGCCATATCTAAGAAAGCCCCACCACCGATGCAGGCCACAAACGAGTGGCGATCGATTCCGTGTTCATCTAATGCGCGAATTACTTCTTCGTAAAAGCGTGGGTCGTTTTTACACACTTCTCCACCTGGAAGAACCAGAATTTCTGGGGCTAAATCAGCAGGAGAATGCGCTTGAAAATAACTGACAATCTCTGCGGTTAATTGAGTCTGAATATCCGTTATCCCTTTATCGAGTACAAAAAGAATCTTTTTACGAAAGCTAGGGTTGCCAAAGTTTTGGACAAAATCAGCAAAAACGCGATTTTCAGGCGCAAATAAACGCTCCGTGAAGAATACCTCGTAAGAATAGGGTACCTGAAAATGTTGTTTTAAAGATTGCATAGGTTTACGTAACGGCGAATTTTTTAGCTAAACCCAAAGATACGGGTAATAAGGCTAAAACAAAGAGGGCGACCATCCATTGTCCACTCGAGGCTACCCACGCTGCATTCATCAATATAAGCGTTAAAACACCTGTTTTTACTGTTAATCCAATGTTTTTGCCCATCGGATTCTTAATAGCAACGCTTAGTTTTCTGAAAATCAGGATAAAGTGGGCCAAGACAAATACCAAGGCAAATTCTACTTTCTCCGCGAAAAATAGCTGCGAAGCGTGTACTATCAGAAACAAAAAGCCAGCAAAATAAAGCGTAATCGCCTTGCCTCCGTGTACTTCTCCTCGGCTTACTAACGTAATGGCTGCAATGTAAATCAACGGTATAGCGATCACTGGGAAGTGTTCTAAAACCCCTAATTCATAAACACTCATCCCTAAAAGTAAATTGAATGCTCTGCACAAACCCATATTGATAGGGCCAAAAATCCGCATATGCTTTCCTTTCCAATCATAAAAAAGTGCTAAGGCAGTAATGAAAATGGCTACAAATCCACTCAGTCTACTTTGCCAAAAGGCCAAAAATATGCCTAGTGCTAATAACAAGATTCCCCCGAAAATGGCCTCCGATCGTTTAATTCGTCCGCTAGGCAATGCTCTTTCAGGTCTTTCAATGCGATCTAATTCATGGTCAAACACATCATTAAACACCACGCCACCTGCGTATAAACACATGCTGGAAAGGCCTAGGAATAGGGCAGGGTAGAACTGGTAGTCTAATCGACCAAAAACAAAGCCCACAATAGCTAAACCTGCCATGATATCAGACAGGGCGGTGACTACATTCGCAGGCCGAGTAAGCTCAGCAAAAGCTCTAATTTTAGACATTAGCGAATGAAGATTGAGTTTTTATCTATGCGAGGAGCTTGTCCGCCACGCAACACCGTATTGCCATTAAACTTCAAAGATTGATCGATTTCTAATCCGTCAATGAAGTCTTTCTCATTGATTTGTCCGCTTTGCGCGAAAGAATCGAGGGCATTTTGGTAAGTCACCTTTTGGATATCTGCATCTGATATGCCTTTGATTTTCATCAAGGCCGCCGTTTTAGGAATCGCCAAAGGATCAGAAATCCCCCAATCCGCAGCCGAATTCACCATAATGCGTTCCGATCCATATTGCTTCACAATCTCCACCATTCGCTCATTGCCCATCTTTGTAAACGGATAAATAGTAAAGGCAGCATAGAAACCTTGGTCCAAAACTGATTTAACTGTCTCTTCATTATTGTGGTCAATCACCACCATATGGGGCGCTAAACCGTGCTCTAAGGCAATAGCCATACTGCGTTCAGTTCCCTTTTTCTTATCTCGATGAGGTGTGTGCACTTGTACAGGCAAGCCCATCTCTTTTGCAAGCTCTAATTGAGCTCTATAGTATTTTTCCTCTGCTGCCGTTTGGTCATCAAATCCAATTTCGCCCACGCCCACGACGCCCTCTTTCTGTAAAAACAAGGGCAAAATCTCCATTACCTCTTCCGCTAGCGCTTCGTTATTCGCCTCTCTTGAGTTTAAGCCGATCGTGCAATAATGCTTTATGCCAAACTGAGACGATCTAAAACGTTCCCAACCTACTAAACTCGCGAAATAATCCTTGAACGAAGCTAATCCCGTGCGCGGTTGCCCTAACCAAAAAGCTGGTTCAATGATGGCTACCACCCCTGCATCTGCCAGCGCCTGGTAATCATCGGTGGTACGGGAAGTCATGTGAACGTGAGGGTCGAAAAACTTCATCCCTTGTGTGTAGGCCGCAAAACCTCCTTCCACTTCTTGGGCAGTTTGTTTTTCCTCGGTGGATCCTTCGAAATGGGAGGGATTTAATTTGTGTTCGTTGGGGTTTTGGCACATATTAATAGGCTGTTTCTTCTTTTTCTAAGACCCTCCAGGCTTCTAGAGGACTATTTTCTAGGATCAGTTCAGCGGCTTTTTGATCGTTCGGATCAGCGCTTTCTGCAAGTCGTTTTATATCTTGTTCTTTTGTTTCTGTCTGGAAGTTTCGGATTAATCGCCAAACTTGCGACGGCACTCGTCTTCCCGCTGCCCATCTTTCGTGTGCAAAGTCTGCCAGGGTATTAGCCAAAGCTTGATTTGCACGCTCATCCAATCCTTCAATTAAATGAATAGGTTTATCGTTGAAAATGCATTTTAAGACTAATTGGTTCCAGGCTAATTCTGAGAAATAGGTTGTAGGATAAGGATTCCCAAAAGCAATGGCATCAAAAACCGGCCCCATATTAGATCTAACTGCATCAGTAGCCCGATGTAACCAGATTTCCGGCGTAGGTAAAACGGGCAAAGCGCGGTAAAGTGCGACTAATTCATTCATTTCCGCGGTATCAAATAGCGTTTCTATTCTCGATTTTCCGTCTTCTTTTTCTGCTAGATGAATGAGTAGATATACGCGAACAAGCTGATCTAGCGTGCCATTTTGCCAATTCCAACCGGGAATAATACCAACTCGTGTTTTAGCCACCTGGCGTGGAGCCATCACAAAGGCCAAAGACAAACCTTTAGAATCAGCTATCAATTTATCCTCTAACCAAGCTAGTTCAGTTGTACTAGCCAATGACTGAATGGATTGATATAGAAGTTCGGCGGTATTCAAATTGTAGAAATAGGTTTAATTCATCACTATGAACGAATTTACTAAAAAAATGTCAATTCATTCCTGATTTTTGGCAGGATATTCAATAGGTTAAGCCCCCAAATTCCCCTAATTTTACATTATGGAAGAAAGACCGATAACTGACTGGCTGCCCCTCACGAAAAAAGAGGTAGAAAAACGTGGCTGGGATGAACTGGACGTGATTTTAATTTCTGGTGATGCCTATGTGGATCACCCGGCATTTGGTACGGCTGTCATCGGTCGAATCATGGAAAGTGAAGGTTTGAAAGTGGGTATCGTCGCTCAGCCAAACTGGAAAGATGATTTACGTGATTTCAAGAAATTAGGTAAGCCTAAATACTTTTTCGGCGTAACAGCTGGATGTATGGATTCCATGGTGAATCATTATACAGCAAACAAGCGTTTGCGTTCGAATGATTCCTATACTCCTGGTGGAGAAGCAGGATTTAGACCAGATTATGCGACCACCGTTTACACGAAGATTTTAAAAGAAATTTACCCAGATGTACCTGTTTTAATCGGTGGCATCGAGGCTTCTCTGCGTCGAGTAACCCATTATGATTACTGGGCAGATAAATTATTCCCCTCTATTTTAGTGGATTCTGGTGCCGACATGTTGGTATATGGAATGGGGGAGCAGCCTTTGCGCGAGATTATGCGAGGGGTGAAAGAAGGTAAGAAATTGGGTGATTTGACCCATATTAATCAAGTCGCGTTCTTGCAAAAAACGGCTCCTGCCTGTGATTGGGAAACTGTTGAGTTAGCGAGTCACGAAGTTTGTTTAGAAGATAAGATCAAGTACGCCGCTAACTTTAAGATTGTGGAAGTTGAATCAAATAAGTGGCAGGCAAATCGTATCATTCAAAAAGTAGGAGAGGACGTATTAGTTATTAATCCTCCTTTTAAAACGATGGAGGAGGTTGAAATGGACAAATCATTTGATCTTCCTTATACGCGTTTGCCGCATCCGAAATACAGAAAGCGTGGACCAATTCCTGCTTTTGAGATGATTAAATTCTCGGTCAACATGCACCGCGGATGTTTCGGAGGATGTAGTTTCTGTACGATTTCTGCCCACCAAGGCAAGTTTATTGCTTCTCGTAGTGAAAAGTCGATCATGAAAGAGGTCGAGCAAATCACGAAAGCACCTGATTTCAAAGGCTATATTTCTGACTTAGGAGGTCCTTCTGCGAACATGTATAGAATGAAGGGGAAAGATGAGGAGATTTGTGCACGTTGTGTCAGCCCTTCTTGTATCCACCCAGTCATTTGCAATAACTTAGATACTTCACACAAACCTTTGACGGATATTTACCGCAAAGTGGATAAGCATCCAGCCATCAAAAAGGCTTTTGTTGGATCTGGGGTTCGTTATGATCTCTTAGTGGACGATTTCAATAAGAATAACCAGGATGGGAATCACGACGAATATATGGAGCAATTGATTACGCGCCATGTATCTGGTCGTTTGAAAGTGGCCCCGGAGCATACTTCTGATGCAACATTACGTATTATGCGTAAGCCCTCTTTCAAGTATTTCCATGCGTTTAAGAAGAAATATGATGAGATTTCTGCCAAATTTGGTCTAAAACAACCCCTCATCCCGTATTTCATTTCTTCTCACCCTGGTTGTGAAGAGGAAGATATGGCAAATCTTGCTGCAGAAACGAAGGATTTAGGCTTCCATTTAGAGCAGGTTCAGGATTTTACACCTACACCTATGACAGTGGCGGAAGTGATTTATTATTCTGGTGTTCACCCATACACTTTGCAACCCGTTAAAACGGCCAAAACAAGGGAGGAGAAACAGAATCAAAACAAATATTTCTTTTGGTATAAACCAGAATACAAAGATTGGATTCGTAATCGCTTGACGCAATTAAAACGTCCTGATTTAGCACAGCGTTTATTAGGATTCAGAAATAACAAAAATGGCTGGACTAAATAATCCAGCTTTTCATTAATTAACCAAAAAACAATAATACAATGGATGAGAATGAAGAATTAATCGTTCGTGATAGCAATGGTGCTGTTTTGAAAGATGGCGATTCGGTTACCGTAATTAAAGATTTAAAGGTTCGAGGATCATCCAGTGTGATCAAGCGTGGAACGATGGTGAAAAATATTCGTTTAACGGACGATGCTGACGAAGTAGAAGGTAAAGTAGAGAAATCGATGATGGTTTTACGTACGGAGTTTTTGAAGAAAGCATAAATCAGTGGACAGTTGTCAGTCGTCGGTAGTCAGTAAAACTTAAATTTCAGGATATGAAAGCAAATGTATATGTGTTTTTTTTGTCACTTGTCGTAGTTGGGGTATTGTTATACAATAATTATGATTCATTAAGTGGAACAACAGCTAAATCAGCCCCCAAGCCTTTAACTGCTGCAGAGAGTAAAGCAGCTTTAAATAAGTGGGAAACTAGCCCAGATGGCGTTCAATTTAAAAATTGGGAGTCATCTCCAGCAGGCAAAAAAGTGCATGCAGGTGCTGTAAAAATAAATAAGTTTATACGCAGCAATGCCAAAATAGAGGGAGTAGTATCTTCTCTTTCTCTTCCAGAGGGAGCGAGATTGGGTTTTGGAGTAATGGTTAATATCGAAGGAGAAGAATATATCCTTTCAATGGGTCCAGTTTCCAAAGCCGAAATGCAACAATTGAAAAGCCTGAAGGTGAACGATAAAATTGTTATCAAAAGCCGCGGTGTTTCGAAAGCTCCTAAATATGCCTTTGCCATCGTTTCAGGCGACTATCTTGAAAGAGATAGTAAAGTGATTTATAAGCGCATACCTAACAAAGGCGGTTGTTAAACAGAGTAGAGATTATAGAGTAGAGAGTATAGATTGTTTCTCTCTTCTCTCTAATCTCTAATCTCTAATCTAATTCTTCCGGTTCCTCATCTTGAACCAATCCCTGATTCAGTTTTTTCGTCGACTTTATGCCCAATTTATGTAGGTTTTGGGCTCTATTAATAAGGTTTCCTTTCCCGGTACTTAGTTTGTTGATGGCATCACTGTGGGCATCTTCTGCTTTCTTGATATGTTTTCCCACATCTTCCATATCCTTCGTGAAACCGACAAATTTATCATATAAATCGCCTGCCTGGCGAGCAATTTCAATGGCATTTCTAGTTTGATACTCTGTCTTCCAAACCGAAGCAATGGTACGTAACGTAGCTAATAGGGTAGAAGGGGAGACTAAGACAATTTTTCGATCCCATGCATAATTGAATAAGCTTGTGTCCTGACTAATAGTAGCTACGAATCCCGATTCAATAGGGATGAATAGCAAGGTAAAATCTGGGCTAGTTAAATCTAATGCGGTGTGGTAATCTTTCGAAGATAGCTCCTTGATATGTGTTTTTAGGGATTCAATATGTGCTTTTAGTGCCAAATCTTTCTCAATTGTACCTTCCTCCGCACTTGTGTAACGTTCATAAGCCACTAATGAAACCTTACTGTCAATGATAAGGTTTTTATTGTCAGGCAAGAAGATGACAGCATCTGGTTTAATCGTATCATGATCCTGGTTTTTCGTTACAAATTGAGTTTGGTATTCCATCCCATTTTTCAATCCAGAACTTTCTAATACACGTTCCAAAATCATTTCGCCCCAGTTTCCTTGTGACTTATTCGATCCCTTAAGGGCGTTCGTTAAATCTTCTGTTTTCTGTGTTACGGTTTGATTTAAACTTGTTAGGTTTTTAATCTGCTCCATGAGCACCGTACTTTGTTCTAAGCTATTCTTTTGACCTAGATTAACCTTCTCTTCAAACTCACGTAATTTCTCTTTCAGAGGGTTCAAAACGTCGTTTAATTTAACCTGCTGTTGATCGCTTAGCATCTTTCCTTGTCTAAGAACAGATTCATTACTGATATCTACTAACATTTTGCGTAGCTTTTCCTCATCAGATTTCTGATTCTCCACCGTCATCTTTAAAGTCTCATTCTGACCTTCTAATTGGGATAATTTTCCAAATAATGTCCGATTTTCAGCCTCTAATGAAGCCAGTTTAGTTTGATCTTGGCTAGCTTGGGTTAATTGACTTTGTAATAAGGCAATTTTACCTTGAAATAGGAGAAAGGTAGCACCTGCGCCGGCTACTAGGGCTAGAATGATGTAGAGAATTGTCATGTAGCAAATGTAAATAATAAAGCACAAAGCATAAAGAATAAAACAGATAATAGATTATAGAGTAGAGATGGTGAGTGGTGAATGGTAAATGCAGTAATCAAGAGTCCGGAGGTAGGGAGTCCGAAGGAAATATTTCATACATGAATAAAAAACGAGGCGGCAGCCTCTTTTTTATGCCACATCTCTACTCTATACTCTATACTCTCTACTCTTTCCCTTCGGACTGATTTTAGGGCATAAAAAAAGACCCACACTTTCGGTGCAGGTCTTTTATAATAACTTGGAGCTTACTTACTTTCCCGGGTTTGATCCCAGTATCATCAGCGGTGCGGGGCTTAACTTCTCTGTTCGAGATGGGAAGAGGTGAACACCCGTCCTATCGGCTCCATACTTTTTGCAAGGTTTTAGCCTTTAGCCATATTGTGAGATAAAATAAACAGCAGTGTATAAATTAATAAAAGGTAAGCTTTCGGGTAATTAGTACTACTCGACTTTGACATTACTGTCTTTACATCTGTAGCCTATCGACCGTGTCGTCTACACGGACCCTTCATGGAATACTCATCTTCAGGTCAGTTTCGCACTTAGATGCTTTCAGCGCTTATCTGGTCCCGACGTGGCTACTCAGCTATGCCCTTGGCAGAACAACTGATATACCAGCGGTCAGTCCAACTCGGTCCTCTCGTACTAAAGTCAGAACCTGTCAATATTCCTACGCCCACAACAGATAGGGACCGAACTGTCTCACGACGTTCTGAACCCAGCTCGCGTGCCACTTTAATCGGCGAACAGCCGAACCCTTGGGACCTTCTCCAGCCCCAGGATGTGACGAGCCGACATCGAGGTGCCAAACCTCCCCGTCGATGTGAGCTCTTGGGGGAGATCAGCCTGTTATCCCCAGAGTACCTTTTATCCTTTGAGCGATGGCTGTTCCATACTAAACCACCGGATCACTATATCCTACTTTCGTACCTGATCGACTTGTCGGTCTCACAGTCAAGCTCCCTTTTGCTATTGCACTCTACGCACGGTTACCAAGCGTGCTGAGGGAACCTTTGAAAGCCTCCGTTACTCTTTTGGAGGCGACCACCCCAGTCAAACTACCCACCAAGCAATGTCTCCCCTTTGGGGATTAGAATTCCAGTACAAGAAGGGTGGTATTTCAACGTTGGCTCCCCGATGCCTAGCGACACCGGCTCACAGCCTCCCACCTATCCTACACATCCAGTACCAAAACTCAATGCTAAGCTATAGTAAAGGTTCATGGGGTCTTTCCGTCCCGTTGCGGGTAAACGGCATCTTCACCGTTACTACAATTTCACCGAGCTCACGGCTGAGACAGTGCCCAGATCGTTACACCATTCGTGCAGGTCGGAACTTACCCGACAAGGAATTTCGCTACCTTAGGACCGTTATAGTTACGGCCGCCGTTTACTGGGGCTTCAGTTCAATGCTTCGTGTTGCCACTAACATCCCCCCTTAACCTTCCAGCACCGGGCAGGTGTCAGGCCTTATACGTCATCTTTCGATTTAGCAAAGCCATGTGTTTTTGTTAAACAGTCGCCTGGGCCATTTCTCTGCGGCCACGATTGCTCGTGGCTCCCTTTATCCCGAAGTTACAGGGTTAATTTGCCGAGTTCCTTAGCCGTGATTCACTCGAGCGCCTTAGAATATTCTTCTCGACCACCTGTGTCGGTTTACGGTACGGGTTACTTATTAGTTATACACGCCTAGACTTTTCTTGGAAGTTTACTCACTACACTCGTTTTGGCATTGCTGCCGCCTCTCAAAGACACTATTCCGTCAGTATCTGGTAACCTGTAATCTCCGTCATCTATTTGCCCAATAAGTAAGTACAGGAATATTAACCTGTTGTGCATTAGGTTGTCGCCTTCGCTAGACCCTTAGCCCCCGACTAACCCTCAGTTGATTAGCATAGCTGAGGAAACCTTAGTCTTTCGGCGTGAGGGTTTCTCGCCCTCATTATCGTTACTCATGCCTACATTTGCTTTTCTGAACGCTCCAGCAAAGCTCGTCGCTTCACCTTCACCGCAGATCAGAATGCTCCCCTACCAGTATATAAATATAATCCAAAGCTTCGGTACTTTACTTGATGCCCGTTTATTATCGATGCCCGCCTCGCTCGACCAGTGAGCTGTTACGCACTCTTTAAATGAATAGCTGCTTCCAAGCTAACATCCTGGCTGTCACTGCAATCAGACTTCCTTAGTTCAACTTAGTAAAGATTTTGGGACCTTAGCTGTTGGTCTGGGTTCTTTCCCTCTCGGACTGGGACCTTAGCACCCCAGCCCTCACTCCCGGGTATATTTTAAGCCATTCAGAGTTCGTCAGGATTTGGTAGGATTTGACTCCCCCTAGTCCTATCGGTAGCTTTACCTGCTTAAAACTTAACCCCGAGGCTGTTCCTAAAAACATTTCGGGGAGTACGAGCTATTTCTCAGTTTGATTGGCCTTTCACCCCTACCCACAAGTCATCCAAATACTTTTCAACGTAAACTGGTTCGGTCCTCCACTCCGTGTTATCGGAGCTTCAACCTGCTCATGGGTAGATCACAAAGTTTCGCGTCTACTCCCACTGACTAAGCGCCCTATTCAGACTCGCTTTCGCTCCGGCTGCTCACGTCAACGTGATTAACCTCGCCAGTGAAAGTAACTCGTAGGCTCATTATGCAAAAGGCACGCCGTCACCCCACGAAAGGGCTCCGACCGCTTGTAAGCGTATGGTTTCAGGGTCTTTTCACCCCCTTACTCAGGGTACTTTTCACCTTTCCTTCACAGTACTCGTTCACTATCGGTCTCTTGGTAGTATTTAGCCTTACCGGATGGTGCCGGCAGATTCAAAGGGGATTTCTCCAGTCCCCCCCTACTCAGGATACCACTACAATTACATAAACTTACCAATACAGGGCTCTCACCTTCTATGGCCTGCCTTCCCAGACAGTTCTCGTTGATTTACATAATCGATGACGTGGTCCTACAACCCCAGTCTTGCCGCAACAACACTGGTTTGGGCTAATCCGCGTTCGCTCGCCACTACTTACGGAATCACTTTTGTTTTCTCTTCCTCTGCTTACTTAGATGTTTCAGTTCAGCAGGTTCGCCTCCTATCTTAAATAGGATAATAGATCTTCAATCTACTGGGTTGCCCCATTCGGAAATCTTCGGATCGAAGGTCTTGTGCACCTCCCCGAAGCTTATCGCAGCTTAACACGTCCTTCATCGCCTCCAAGAGCCTAGGCATCCCCCATACGCCCTTAATTCACTTACTCTTTTAAAATATCTTCATCCCGAAGGATTCAAATTCTAATTTGCTCTTACTCTTTACTTTATTCTCACAATATGTCAAAGAACCTTGTGTGAAATTCAATCAGCTTGCGCTTATCTCATTCACATCGTTCCCATGCTCTCTCTCCACATTTGGAAAGGGTAGGGGTGGTGTAATCTTTCAATCTAATATCAGACTCGTTTGTCTGATCGTACTCTGGTGGAGAATAACGGATTCGAACCGTTGACCCCCTGCGTGCAAGGCAGGTGCTCTAGCCAGCTGAGCTAATCCCCCAGGGATTATTTGCTTAATTACTTAGGCATTTTTTGCTTTTAGCGGCTTGGCCTCGTCTCACTTGCTTTTACAGCTTGCAAGCCTTTTTCTTGTGGGCCTGCGTGGACTCGAACCACGGACCTCTACATTATCAGTGTAGCGCTCTAACCACCTGAGCTACAAGCC